>JAHFFP010000014.1 GCA_023247895.1 Candidatus Omnitrophota bacterium | reverse complement strand
CGCTTAAGGACGCAATTATTACGGATAGAAAACTGATTCCCAAACAAGCAAAAGAAGATTTGAGGATAATAGCAGGAAAATATCTATTTAAATGAAATGGACTATAAATCAACTTTAAACCTTCCGTCGACCGATTTTCCTATGAAGGCGAGTTTGCCCTTGAATGAACCTAAAACGTTACAGTTTTGGCAGGAAGAGGATATGTACGGAGAAATCCGCAAGAAGTATAGCGGTAAACCTAAGTATATTCTTCATGATGGGCCTCCTTATGCCAACGGCGATATCCATATTGGCCATGCCTTAAATAAGATTCTTAAGGATATCATTGTACGTTATAGGACGATGCGGGGTTTTGACGCCCCTTATGTCCCGGGGTGGGATTGCCATGGCCTTCCGGTTGAACATCAGTTGTTTAAAGAATTGAAGATAACCAAAGAGCAGATTTCTCAAATAGATTTTAGAAAAAAGGCGCATGAGTATGCCATGCGTTTTGTAGATATCCAGAAAGAAGAGTTTATGCGCTTGGGTGTTTTTGGCGACTGGAATAACGCGTATCTTACTCTGGATAAAAAATATGAATATGAGATTGTCCGGGCGTTGGGAGAGTTGGTAAGAGGAGGGTTTATCTATCGGGGCTTAAAGCCGGTAAACTGGTGTTCTACCTGCGAGACTGCGCTTGCTGAGGCTGAGGTTGAATATGAGGATAAATCTTCGCCTTCCATTTACGTAAAATTCAAGCTAAAAAGTTCAAAACAATTTCCGGATGATTCTTATTTAGTTATTTGGACCACTACTCCCTGGACATTATATGCAAATGTGGCAGTCGCAGCCCATTTTAATGTGGAGTATGCCTTGGTGCAGACAGAAAAGGGGAATTTGATTATTGCCAAGAACCTTCTGCAAAATGCACTTAAAGACATGGAGCATACACAAGAAAATGTCCCTCTGATAAAGACGTTTCAAGGTAAAGCATTAGAAGGCTTGGTGTATGAGCATCCATTCTTAAACGATAGTATTATAAGAAAAGTCATCCTTGCAGAGTATGTTTCCCATGAGGAAGGTACAGGCCTAGTGCATATCGCCCCGGGACATGGGATGGAGGATTATCTGGTGGGTTTGAAGTATGGCTTAACTATCCTTATGCCGGTTGATAGGCAGGGAAAATTTGACGGTACTGTCAAAGACCTAAAAGGCCAGCATGTTTTCAGCGCGAATAAAACTATTGTTGAAAAACTGGAATCGTTAGGCTGTCTTCTGTTTTTTGGGCAAAAGCTTCATTCCTATCCCCATTGTTGGCGCTGTAAAAATCCCGTCATTTTTCGGTCAACCAAACAGTGGTTTTTAGGCCTTGAACATAAGGGATTGAGAAAAAAAGTAATCGGGACAATTGAAAAAGAAATTAGGTTTATCCCTGAGTCGGGAAAAGAGAGGATTGCCGCGATGGTTGAGTTGCGGCCGGACTGGTGTTTGTCGCGCCAGAGGTATTGGGGCGTGCCGATTCCTGCTCTAAAGTGCACGCAGTGTTACGAAGAAATACTTGATTTTGAGGTAATTGCTAATTTCGCACACAAGGTTTTGCATGAAGGTAGCTCTGCATGGTTTAAAGAAGAGGTAAAGGCGTTTTTGCCACACGGTTTTCGCTGTCCCCATTGTAAGCACGATGACTTTAACCGCGGTGAGGATATCTTGGATGTATGGTTTGATTCCGGAGTAAGCCATCGGGCAGTGCTTATGGCGGATAGGACGTTAGAGTTTCCCGCAGCGCTTTATTTGGAAGGTTCCGACCAGCATCGCGGATGGTTTCAGGCTTCGTTAATTCCTTCGCTGGCGATAGAAGGCATTCCTCCTTTTAAGGCGGTGCTTACGCATGGGTTTGTGGTTGATGGTGAGGGGAGAAAAATGTCTAAGTCTTTGGGCAATGTTATTTCCCCCGAAGAAATAATAAAGGATTATGGGGCTGATATCCTGAGGCTTTGGGCAGCCTCAAGCAATTATAGCGAAGATGTGAGGGTCTCAAAGGACATCCTTTCCCGCCTCAGCGACGCCTATCGTAAAATTCGTAATACGGTGAGATTTTTGTTGGGTAATCTTTCTGATTTCTCCCCGGACAAAGACAGGGTGGCTTTAGAAAAGACGCTTGAGGTAGACCGTTACAGTATATCGTGTGCCTATACGCTTTTAGAAAAGATTACCAAATACTATGAAGAATTTGAATTTTATAAGATATATCAAGAGATATATCAATTTTGTATCTTACAGATGTCTAATTTTTATCTGGATATCCTAAAAGACAGGCTCTATACCTTTAAAAAAGGGGGCGTAGCGCGGCGCTCGGCGCAGACTGCGATGTATGAAATCCTTCAAGTTTTAGTGAAGGCTATTGCCCCGATAGTGCCTTTTACTGCTGAAGAGATATGGCAGTATTTACCTGAAAACGATATGGTGAAAAGCGTGCATCTGGCAGGCTGGCCGGAAATAAAGAATAAATATATTGATGACGATTTGTAAAATAAATGGTATAATCTCTTGCAATTTAGGGCCAAGGTGCTTAAGGCGATTGAAGAAAAGAGGGTAAGCGGCGAAATTGGCAGTTCACTTGAGGCCGAGCTTACTCTTGGAGTAAATCAAGAGAATAGCTTTTTAAAAGGTGTACGAGACAGCTTGCCTGAAATCTTTATCGTTTCGGCTGTTTTTCTTGAGGAAAACCCTGAGGCATATATTCGTGTTTCTAAGGCTCAAGGGGCTAAATGCCCCCGTTGCTGGAATTATGCACAAGAGATCGGTAAAAATGTTACCTATCCTGATATATGCCCTAAATGTATAAGCGCGTTAGTAGACTAAGGAGGATATGAAAAATATGGCAAAGATGCTTAAGAAAGAAACAAAAAAATATAAGGAAAGTTTATTGAAGCTTAAAGAGAGGATTAGCGAGGATGTGAAGCATATCTCCGAAGACACGCTTAAAAAATCCCAAAAAGATGCTGCCGGTGATATGTCAGGGTATACCCTGCATTTGGCAGATGTCGCAACCGACGCCTATGACCGAGAGTTTTCTTTGGGGCTTGCCTCTAACGATAGAAATGTGCTGGTACAGATTGATGATGCCTTGAAAAGAATAGAAGAAGGGGACTATGGCACTTGTGAAGAATGTGAAAAGCCTATTGCCAAGGTCCGGCTCAAAGCGCTGCCATTTGCCCGCCTTTGCCTTAAATGTCAAAGTGCACAAGAAAAAGCTCGATAAGCAATTTGCTTCTTGAGGCACTCATGAGTAATGCACTCTTCTAAGCCCTGCATGGCTTACTTGCCCTGGATTATAAGTGTTGGTATCATTGCCTTTGATCAGATAAGTAAGGCATACGTATCCCACAGCCTTTTTTTAGGCGAGTCAATCCCTATTATCAGAAATATGTTTCATCTCTCTCTTGTCTATAATACCGGAGTTGCGTTTGGGTTATTTAAGAATTATGGCCTGGTTTTTGTGGCTATTTCTTTGTTTGTTATAGGCTATATTGTAAGAGATTCTATATCAAACCAAAAGTACTATAGCAGGAGAAAACAGATTGCCTTTAGTTTGATCCTTGGAGGGGCGTGTGGCAATGTAATAGACCGCTTGCATTTTGGGTATATTGTTGATTTTTTGGATTTTCGCATTTGGCCGGTATTTAATATTGCCGATAGCGCCATCACCATAGGGATAGCCTTGTTAGCCTACTCACTATTAAAGAAACCAGTAACCCGAAACTAACTGTTTGTTGGAGTGACTAGTGCACCGTAACATTAATTTTTGAAAATCAAACGGTGCACTAGTACCCCGCAGACAGTGGCCTGTAAAATTTCTGGTTGCTGGTTACTCTCGAGCGGAGCGAGGAGCAATGTATCCGATCCTTTTTACCTTTGGGCCCATTCATATCTATAGCTACGGGTTAATGGTAGCAGTAGCCTTTTTGGTTTCTACATTTCTTTTAAGCCGGTATGCAATATCGCTAAAATTAAATAAAGATTTCTTTTGGAACTTGTCCTTTTGGGTTTTGTTAGGAGGGATTGCGGGAGGGCGCCTTCTCTATATAGCCCTTAACTTGAGGTTTTTCTTAGATAACCCTGCTGAAATAGTTATGCTTTGGCATGGAGGGTTAGTGTGGTATGGAGGATTCTTGGGTGGCTTAGGGTTAGGGATTTCTTATATAAAATCAAAAAGGGAATCTCTTTTGAAAACTTTAGATATTATCGTTCCTTTTGTTGCATTAGGCCATTCAATTGGCAGGATTGGTTGTTTCTTAAATGGTTGCTGTTATGGCAAGCCGGTAGGATGGGGGATATATTTTCCGGTTCATAATGATTATCTTATCCCAACCCAGATATTTTCTTCATTAGGTTTATTAGTTGTTTTTATTATCCTGCGTGTGGTTCAAGAAAGGCCTCATCGGGATGGCGCGATGGTAGTAATGTATCTTCTCTTGTCTTCTGTTGAGCGTTTTTTTGAGGAGGTCTTCCGTAATGATTCCCCACGTAACTTTTATGGGTTAACAATTTTTCAGGTTATAAGTGTTATGCTTTTCCTAAGTGCACTAATCCTATGGTTCATACTTTTGTGGTTTCAAAAGAAGATTCGGGCAAACGGTTAGATGTGTTTTTAACTGAAAAAATAGGCTCGGGCTATTCCCGTACGTTTATCCAGCGCCTTATTTTGAATAACGCAATATCCGTGAACAATGCGTATGCAAAGCCTCACCTTAAGGTTAATCCCGCAGATGTTGTTTCAGCAGCAATATCCCCGCCTTCGTCCCCGGCAATACTCCCTGAAGCTATACCATTTACCATTATGTATGAAGATGAAGATATTTTGGTTATTGATAAGCCTTCCGGCTTAACCGTGCATCCGGGAGTGGGCAATCAAAGCGGAACGTTAGTGAATGCCTTGTGTAGTCATACGCGCACCCTTTCCTCTATTAATCCTGTGCGTCCGGGTATTGTGCATCGTCTTGATAAAGAAACCTCAGGGGTGATGGTGGTTGCAAAGACTAACGCCGCGCACCTGAATTTAGCAAAACAGTTTGCCAAGCATACCATTAAGAGGAAATATATTGCTATAGTAAAAGGGACTGTTGAGTTGGATGAGGGAATTATTGATTTACCTATTGGCAGGCATAAAAGGGACTTTCGTCGTCTGCAAGTGAGTTTTAGCGATTGCAGCAGGTACGCGATAACCCGCTATAAAGTAATAAAACGTTTAGCTGATACAACCATTGTAGAGCTTACCCCTAAAACAGGCAGGACCCATCAGCTGCGGGTGCATCTTGCGCATATCGGATATCCTATACTCGGAGATAGTAAGTATGGCAGGATTTCAGAATTTAGCCGCTTGGCGCTCCATGCAAAGGAATTAGGATTTTTCCATCCTAAAAGCAGCGGGTTTGTTAGTTTTTCTTCGGAGTTACCGCGTGAGTTTGTTGATTTTTGTAAATAAGGAGATGATTTTTTAAAAAAAAACTTGCATTTGTAAAACTCATTGCTATAATTGAACTTAACGTCTAACATAAAAATCATTAGCAGCGATATGGGTATTAGTAGTCAAGAGCCTGTTGGGTAGGCAGGCAGAGGAATAAATATTCTTAAAGGAGGTAGGCTATGGCGGACAAGTCAAAAGGCCCTGTAATAGTTTTAATTTTTCTTTTACTGGTAGCTATTGCGGCAGCGGCGTTGTGTTTTAGAGAGTTGCAGAAGGAAAAGCAAACCAGCGCAAGACTTCTTTCGGAAAAAGAACAGTTGGAAAAGAGTGAAAAATCAAACAAAAAAGAGATTGCCCGATTAAATGAGTCTATAGAGGGATTAAAGATTCAGCGTGACGAGCAGCAGGCAAAGGTCCAAGAGTACGAGAGAAAGATTGCCGCGTTTAAAGATGAATTAGAGATAGAGAAAAAGGCAAAGGAAGATGCCCTCTCGGCAATTGAAAAGTCTAAGGAAGAGCTGTCTTCACTTAAGGCCTCGAAGGCTAAAGCGGAGGCTGAGTTAAAGGTCGCCAAGGATACCTTACATAGCGTACAGGAACAATTGGCCGCGATTGAAAAAGCTAAGGAATCTTCTCTCCAAAAGCCAAAAGAAGAAGCTAAACAAGAGTCAAAGCCTCAGGATGTGCAGCTTGAAAAGATTGTAGTTGCATCTTCCGGGAGCTCCAGAGCGGCAACTGCCGCTTCGCCCCAAATACAATCTGCTCCAGAGCAGGCCTCTACGCAAACGCCGGTGGAGGGAAAGGTGTTAGTCGTGAATAAAGAATATGATTTTGTAGTGGTAAGTATTGGTCAGAAAGACAACATCGCTGTTTCTGATGCGTTAGAGGTCTTTCGCAATAATAAAAAGCTTGGCGAGATGAAGGTGGAAGAAGTAAGGGATACTATGTCAGTTGCTACTCCGAATAATAAAGATATAATTAGGCAGATTAAGGAAGATGACAGAGTCGTGCGCAAGATTTAATGTGTAACTAAGCTAGAAGCAGAATAATGAGTAAAATAAGAAAATTCTGGGATAATCTGAGGCGAGGCACTAATTACGTGTTAGGGCTCTTTTCTAAAGATATGGGAATTGATTTGGGAACGGCGACCACATTAGTGTATGTCAAAGGAGAAGGGATTGTTATCTGTGAGCCATCGGTGGTAGCAATAGATAAAGGAACCAACAAGGTTAGGGCTGTGGGGCTTGAAGCAAAGCGTATGTTAGGAAGAACTCCCAGCGACATCTCAGCAATACGCCCGATGAAGGATGGCGTGATTGCCGATTTTGAAGTTACTGAAGCAATGCTTCGCCATTTTATTGATAAGGCCCAGCACCGCAGGCCTTTAGGCCGCCCAAGGATAGTTATCGCGATTCCTTCAGGCATTACCGAAGTGGAAAAGAGAGCGGTGAGGGAATCTGCTGAGCGCGCAGGGGCAGGTTCTGTGTATTTAATTGAAGAGCCTAAAGCAGCGGCTATAGGCGTAGGGTTGCCAATCCAAGAGCCTGTGGGGAATATGATTATAGATATAGGCGGAGGAACCACGGAAATAGCAGTGCTTTCCTTGGGGGGAATAGTTTTTTCCCGTTCAATCCGTATCGGTGGCGATGAATTGGATCAGGCGGTTACGGAGTATCTTAAGAAAACTTATAACCTTATGATTGGTGAGCGTACCGCCGAAGATATTAAGATTAAAATAGGCTCTGCATATCCTTTGGAAGAAGAGCTAAGCATGGAAATTAAGGGAAGGGATTTAGTTGCAGGGCTTCCCAAAATGATCACGATTACCTCAGAAGAGATTCGTGATGCGCTGCGGGATCCTGTGCGCGCAATTCTAGAATCAACCAAGATAGTGTTAGAAAGGACTCCTCCTGAATTGGCAGCAGACCTGATTGAACATGGGATTATGATGGCAGGGGGGGGTTCACTGCTGCGCGGCTTAGATAAACTAATTGCCGAAGAAACAGGCTTGCCTGTTCATATCGCAGAAGACCCTTTAACTGCAGTAGCTATGGGTACAGGGAAAGTCTTGGAGGAAGTGCGTAATTTCAAGCGGCTCACTGTTCCTACCAAAATACAGCAGTAGCTCTAAATTCTTCATAATGTGTTTAAACTCATCCGGCATAAATTTTCCCCTCTTATTTTTGTTTTTCTCTTTAGCATAAGTATCATTTCAATTGTATTCTTTAAGCCTGTTGTTCTCACTCTATTCCTTTTCCCTTTAAAAATAACCTCATCTTTTGTTGCGGATGCCAAAGCTATTGCTTCATACCGATTTGTGGTGAATGAAAATGCAGCGCTTAAACACGCGCTTGCCACTACTCGTACAGATGCCTTGGCTATGGTAGAACTTAAACGTGAAAATAGCTATCTTAAGAAATTACTTCTCTTTAAGGAGCAGTCGCCGTTTACTACCGTAGCAGCGAGGGTTATTGCCAGGGATCCCCATAACTGGTCACGAGGGGTAGTTATTGACAAGGGCATTAACCAAGGGATAGAAACGGGAGATGTGGTTATTCAAGAAGCGGGGTTAGTAGGCAGAGTGATAGAGGTTTCAAAAAGCACTTCAAAAATAGCGCTTATTAATGATTCTAATAGCGCGGTGAGCGCTCTGATACAAAGGAATAGGGATGAAGGCCTTCTTACAGGGACTCTTTTAGGAGGGCTGGTGCTGCGTTATTTGGAGATAGACAGCGATTGTCTTATGGATGATATTGTGGTAACCTCAGGAGTAACCAAAAACTATCCTGCGTCAATCCCCATTGGCAGGGTAAACGCAATAAAAGAAGGCCCGCAAGGCTTAGGTAAGTACTGTGTAGTAACGCCGTTTGTAACTTTAAAGGATTTAGAAGAAGTCTTGGTGATTGTTAAATAAGGCTGCTACTGCACTACATATGAGAATGCATCATTATAATGCGGGTAAGTATGCAAAAATAGGGGTATTTATACTCAGCGTGTATGTGATACAGATGCGTATTGTGCCGCTTGTATGGATTTTAGAGATAAAGCCTGACTTGCTTCAGATTGCCGTTATCGTCATAGCGATGAATATTCAAATTTTTCCTCTTATGCTCGCTTCAGTCTTGCTCTGTGGCCTGCTTGAGGATATTTTTGGGCTGTATCTGTTTGGTTTTAACACCATTATGTTTGGGCTTGAGGCTATACTCATTTACCTGATTTGCCGCCATATATATAATGATACAAAAGTAATTAAATATATTATGCTTGCTTGTGCTACGGTGTGTACCTATATCCTGATAAGCGTTATTTTCAAGAAGCCATATATCTTTGTAGGTTTCTTGGAAGCAGCGATTAACTGTCTTCTCTTTTCTTTCATAGAAAAAGCATATCGTTGTATGCTGCCGCTTGATATAAGAGGCAATTCCTTGTATGCGTATAGGTAAGGTAAAACTTTTAATAGGGCTATTGTTTTTTGTGCTCTTGGCGAGGATTTCTTATCTTGAAATTATACAAGGGAATTCTTACTATGCCTTAAGTAATAAAAATTGCATAAGAGTGATACCCTTTGAGGGAGTAAGAGGCAGAATATTCGATCGCAATGATGAAATTATAGTTGATAATCAAATATCCTATAATATAAGCGTTATCCCTCAGGAGTTTAAGCAAAGTGCCGCGACACTCTCTAAATTAGGGTCGTTTTTAGGCAAATCCACCTCTTACATAACCAAAACTATAAAAAATAATTTTGTTTCTTCGTTTGCCCCTATTATTGTCGCAAAAGATATTGATAAGAAGACAGCCTTTCTTATTGAAGAAAGCAAGCTCGAACTTCCCGGAGTAGTTCTTCAAATTATCCCTAAACGCAAATATCCTTATCATACCTTGGCAAGCCATGTAGTAGGGTACTTAGCCAGAATTGACAATTGGAGGGTTACTAAACTTAAAGATTATGGATATAAAATTATGGATACCGTTGGATTTTCAGGAATAGAAGAGAATTTTGAACAGGCGTTGCGGGCAGTAGAGGGAGGAACTCAGATCCAGGTTGACCATAGAGGAAGGATAAATCAGGTGTTGGGGTTTAGGGAGCCTCAAGGCGGGAAGGATGTATACTTAACCATAGATAGAAGAATAGAGCAGATTATCGAAGATGGTTTTTCGGGGAGAAAAGGCGCAGCAGTGCTGTTGGATGTTGAATCTGGTGAGATTGTTGCCTTAGTGAGCTCTCCGGGATTTTATCCTGGGGCATTTCTTGATCCTGATGAGGCATCCTATGTAAAAGATCTTCTCACTAGCCCAGATACCTCTTTGTTCAATAGGGCGATTGCAGGGCAATATCCTCTGGGCTCTGTATTTAAACCGATTTCTGCAATCGCCGCATTAGAAAAACACAAGATAACCCCCCAGAAGCGGTATTCCTGCCCTGGAAAAATGCTGATAGGCCAAAGAGAATTTAAATGCTGGAGTACTCATGATTCACAGGATTTAGTTGAAGCAATTACCCATTCATGCGATGTTTATTTTTATCATCTTGCCCTCTTACTTGGCCCTGATTGTTTAACCGAATACGCGCAGAAATACGGTTTTGGAAAACCTACCGGTATTGATTTGCTCTATGAGGCCTCTGGGCATGTTCCTTCGGTATTAAGCCGAAAAATGAAATTAAGAAACTGGTATGAGGGAGATACCGCAAACTTTGGAATTGGGCAGGGGGATTTGTTGGTGACTCCTCTTCAGGCCGCACGGTTTATGGCAGCGATTGCCAATGGGGGGAAACTGGTAAGGCCATATATAGTGCGACGGATTGCTGATGAAGAAATGAAACCTCAAGATGGGTATGCGATAGGGCTTGATCTTTACGCACGGAGAGTGGTGATAGAAGGATTAACTCAGGTAGTTAATGCCGAAACGGGCAGTGCGAATGTTGGGTGGGGCGATTTAAAGGTAGCGGGAAAAACAGGCACTGCGCAGGTGCAGGGGAAATTGTCGCATGGATGGTTTGCGGGATTTTTCCCCTACGACAAGCCAAAACTTGCATTTTGTTTCTTTTTGGAGAATACCGGTCCGAGTATTAATGCGGTTATGCTTGCCCATCAAGTGTTTACTAAAATGAAAGAAGAAAACCTGCAATAATTTCTTTGAGCGAGAGGAAAATATATGCGCATCAATCTTCTTGTCGTCGGGGCTTTATTAATTGTCTGCGTAAGCTTGCTTACGCTTTATAGTGCGGTATATCCTAAGAATCTTTTTGACTCGAGTTCTATATTCTTTCGTCAGATGATTTGGGTTGTGGTGGGATGGCTCTCATTTTATATCTTTAGCCACATCTATTACCGTAAGCTGTTAAGTTTTATTTATCCTTTTTATTTCGTAGTGATAGCAACTCTGGTCTTGGTATTAATTGTAGGGGGGATGCGTTTAGGCGCGCAGCGCTGGATAAAGATTTGGTGGTTTAATTTTCAGCCTTCTGAATTTGCTAAGATTGCCCTAATTTTAGTCTTGAGCCATTATTTTAGCCGTAAAGGCATAGACCACATTAGGCTCAATGTAGGCAGCCTTTCTTTTTTGAAGGGTATTATCTTGCCTTTTTTAATCATACTCATCCCCTTTGGCCTGATTGTAAAACAACCGGATTTAGGGACCGCAGTATTGCTTATGTTTATTTTTTTGGGTATGGCATATTTCTCCGGAGTGAAACTGCGTTATATTACATTAGTATTGGCCGCGGGCGTTCTGTTAAGCCCGGTATTCTGGCATTTTTTAAGAGATTATCAAAAGGACCGCATTTTAGTTTTTCTTAATCCTAACTCTGACCCTTTAGGAGCAGGGTATACAATAATTCAATCGAAGATTGCCATTGGCTCCGGCAGGCTTTTAGGTAAGGGCTGGCTTTCAGGCACGCAAGGGCAGCTTAATTTCCTTCCCGAGGCCCATACCGATTTTATTTTTGGAATCTATTCCGAAGAAACGGGCTTTGTAGGGGCATTGTTTCTTCTAGGGTTATATTTTCTTCTTATCTACGAAGCCTTTCGTATCACAGATAAGACTAATGATAATTTTGGGAAATTGTTTTCTTTTGGGATTGGGCTTATGGTGGCTATTCAAGTATATATCAATATATCCATGACGCTGGGGATTTCTCCTGTGGTAGGGGTGCCTTTGCCTTTAATGAGCTACGGAGGCTCGAATATGATGGTGAATTTTGTGTGTTTAGGGATACTGCGTAATATAGATAAAAGAGCTTAGCATGAAGAGAGAGGAAGATACGGCGAAAATTTCGGTTGCGTTGGAAGATATTTTGCCAAAAGTAAGAAAACCCGGCAGGTACTTAGGAAATGAGTGGAATGTGGTTAAGAAGGATTTTTATAGGCAGGGAGTTTCCTTCGCCATATGTTTCCCGGACCTTTATGAAGTGGGGATGAGCAATTTAGGCTTACGTATTCTCTATGGTGTGCTTAATGCCCAGGAAGGCGTTGCCTGTGAAAGGGCATTTTTGCCGGATATAGATATGCAGCAAATGCTTAAGGAGAAAAAACTTCCCCTTTTTTCCTTGGAATCAAAAGTGCCTTTAGCTGAATTTGATTTTGTCGGGTTTTGCCTTAATTATGAATTAGATTATACCAATATGTTAGCTATGCTAGATTTGGCAGGAATTCCTTTGCTGTCTAGAGAACGCGGCCCAGAATTTCCTTTAGTCATTGCAGGGGGGGCATGTGTGAGTAATCCAGAGCCCTTGGCAGACTTCGTTGATATTTTCTTTATCGGTGAGGCAGAGGAAGCAATCGTAGAAATAGCCCAAATATATAAGTCTCACATCGGAAATCATGCACCGAGAATTGAAAAAGAAGACATCTTGAAAGAGATAGCGGATATCAAGGGTGTGTATATCCCTTCTTTCTATGAGGTGGATTACGATGAGAAGGGGGAGGTTAAGAAATTCTTACCCCGCTTTTGCACGTTACCGCAGAGAATCACAAAACGCATAGTGAATGATCTTAATCAAGCGTATTACCCTACCCAATGGCTTGTCCCCTATGTGCAGATAATTCATGACCGAGCCCCTGTCGAATTAATGCGGGGTTGCCCTCACCAGTGCAATTTTTGCCAGGCGCGAAATATCTATCAGTCATTACGCATACGTTCTCCTCAAAAGGTCATGGAATTAGCAGCCGCCATATTAGAGTCCTCAGGGTATGAGGAAATCTCTTTCTTAAGTTTATCTACGAGCGAGTATCCTTTCTTGAAGGAGGTGATTGATGGCTTACAAGAGAGGCTGCAAGAAAAGGCAGTGAGTGTTTCGCTCCCTTCTTTAAGGCCAAAGGCATACTTGGGAAAATTAGCAGAGTATCTGGCGAAAGTCCGTAAGACAACCCTTACCTTTGCCCCAGAAGCAGGCACTGAAAGGATGCGTAACCGCATCAACAAAAATTTTAATATGGATGAGTTTTATTCGGCAGTTTTGTCAGCGTATAGAGCAGGGTGGCAGTCGGTAAAATTATATTTTATGATTGGTTTGCCGGATGAAGACTGCCAGGATTTAGATGGTATCGTAGAGCTTGTAAAGAAAGTGTCATTCTTAAGAAAAGAGGTTTCTCCATTGATTGGAGAGGTTCGGGTGAGCATATCTTTTTTTGTCCCCAAGCCGCACACTAGTTTTGAGAGGATGGCAATGGACTCACAGGAGTCGCTTAAGGGAAAGATAGCTTATTTAAGAAAAAAGGCTAAGGGCTTGCCTAAGGCTGTCAGGTTTAATTTTCATGGCTTGGAAACAAGTATTCTTGAGGCAGTATTTTCTAGAGGTGATAGGGCTTTAGGAAAAGTGCTCCTTAAGGCGTATCAGAGAGGCTGTATTCTGGATGGATGGGCCGAACATTTTAAATTTGATGCGTGGCAGAAGGCCTTTGAGGATTCTCACATTACAATAGATTCTTATCTGCAGAAAAAGACAGCAAGCGATATTCTTCCTTGGCAGCACATTAATTTATAACCAAAGGGATATTCCTTGAAATCTTAAATGACTTTTATTTAACGATTTTAGGCTAAAGAAGTAATTAAAATAATGAATGAGAGGATAATTCAGGCGGATTCACACAGATAAAAGATGCGGATTGAAACGGATTTATCGTCGGCGATATCTGCGCGCATCCCTGCTTGCGCGAGGCAGGCGTAAAAATGGGAAATGCTTGTTTGTAGCTAACCCTTGACGTATGAGGCAGATAGCGTTATTATAGTCACATAGTATATAAGGATGTGATCGCAAGGAGGAAATATGGCTAAAGTTATATCTTTATCTTCTCGGGGCATAAAATATAAATTGATTGTTGCAGTATGCCTTATGTCAGTAATCCCCTTTTTAGTTTGCCTCAATTATATCTTTCCTAGCTTGCTTACTAATTTGATGACACGGTCTATACTTCCCCTTCTGCTTGTGATAATGTTGGGTATGATAATTTTAGGCTTTATTATCATAAAGCAAATCCTTGATCCAGTAGTCAATCTTAGCCGGCATGCCTCATTGATCGCAGAAGGAAATTTTGAGAAGCCTATTAATACTCAAGGCGAGGATGAGGTAGGGCAGTTAGGCAAGGCGCTCAATCAGCTCACCGTTAAAATCAAAAGGAGCATGGATGAATTGAAAGACTATGGTTCAAAGACTGCGCAAATAAACATGGAAATCCAGAAGCGCGTTTTTTTCATGGCCGCGTTGCTGCAGATTTCGGATTTGATTGCTCAGGGAGAAAAATTAGATGCCATTTTGCACATCTGTTTGGAGAAGGTTAAGGATTTGGCTCACTCATCGGCATCGTTTATTCTCTTTTTTGAAGAAGGAATATTCAGCCTTAAAGTGCAGTTTGGGTTAATCCAAGAAGTCCAAACGAAGGCGGTCTTTTCAGAGCATAATGAATGTGTACGGCAGATCTTTGCCAAGGGCGCCGTTACTATTATTGATGCGAAGAATCAAAAACCTCTTTGCCAGAGATTTGTATCTGTGTTCGGCGTTAAAAATTTCTTAGGATTTCCTATAGCCAGCCGTCAGAAACCAATTGCCCTCTTGGGTATTGGCAATGATAGCCTTGATTTTGCGTATAGTGAAGAAGATATTGAGCTCTTTAATATTTTTGGTAAGCAAATGAGTATTGCTATTGAAAATAACCTTTTGCTTGAACGCCTTGAGAAACTGGAAATTAAAGATGCGCTCACAGGCTTATATAACGAACAGTACCTTCATCACCGTCTTGATGAAGAAATTAAAAGAGCGATACTTGCCCAAAGGCCATGCAGTTTTATTTTAGCAAGAATACATAACTTTGAGGGTTATCAAAAGCTTCACGGGCCTATTGCTGCAGAGACAGTATTTAAAAAGATATCTTCCTATCTTAATAGCGCATTTTCCGGTATAGAGTGCGTGGGCAGGTTCGGCGATTACCAATTTGCAGTAATATTACCGGAAAAGAATAAGCGCCAGGCAGAAAAAGTAGCAGAAGAACTTAAAGCCAGAATTGAATATCTCTTTAAGGATGAGTCTTGTGAAGACAGAAAATTTCAGATGGTAATGACAGTTGCGGAAAATCCATTAGATGGAGTGAGTGCTCAGGAGTTGATACTCTTTGCCCAGAATTGCCTTAGCTAAATACCAGAGGCATTAAGATACCGATAGAAAAGAGCTTTATGGCAAACAAAAAAGTTATAAATAAGAAATTAGGAGAGCTTTTAGTTGAGACCGGAATTATCACTCAGGAACAGCTCGAACATGCGCTTGAGCTCCAGCAGGATAAAGGGGGATTGATCGGCGAAGTCTTAGTGCAGTTGAAATTTACTACCGAAGAAGATATCGCTAAAATGCTTACCGCACAGTATGGCTTTGCGTATTTGCCTCTTGCAAACTATGAAATAGACCATGAACTCATTAAGCTTGTTCCTGAGCGAGTGGCAAAACAATATTGTTTGATTCCCATTGATCAAATTGCCAGTACCCTTACTATTGCGATGAGTAATCCGTTAAATAACCAGGCAATTGAAGATATTGAGACATTGTTACACTGTAGTGTACAAGTTTTTGTTTCTACCTCTACGGATGTCCGCCAAGCGATTGAAAAGTACTATAAGTGAGGACTAAACTTATGGAGCGAATGCCTGCCTGTAGCAGGAAATGAGCGAACTTAAGCTTATGTCCGAACTTAGCTAAACTGGCTAAAATTTTCTTTGATAAGCCCCTTCCTTAATCGGTACAGGAAGGGCTCTTCCTGCGGGATAATTTTAGCCAAAGCTAGGGATTAATTCGCAGACGCCCTTGGCATTTTGCCAAAGACAAAAAATCGAGGGCTACAATTTACGTCAAGCCTTCGGCTTTGCGTAAATTGTCTGCTCATTTAGAATGCCTTCCTTAAAAGAGCGTATAATACAAATACTTATTGAAGATAACCTGATTTCTCAGGCAGGATTAGCACAGGCGCTCCTAATTCAAAAAGAAAAAGGAGGTAGCTTAAGTGAAATCTTGGTAAGAGCAAAGCTTATTGATGAAGATAAGCTGCTCATTGCGATGTCCAAGGTATTTTCTAAGCCTAGCATTGATATCAGCCGTTTTAAGATTGATCTTCAAATATTGAGGCTTATCCCTGCGCATACCTGCAGGCAGTATCAGATAATGCCTATATCCAAGTTTGCCAATACGCTTACCTTGGCAATGGCTGACCCTTTAAATATCCTTGCCTTGGACGATGTGAAAACGCTTACTGGTTATCAGATCAATCCTATTATTGCCGATAGCCGCAGGATACTGCAGGCAATTGAACACTATTATGGCCAGAGCGCTAAATCCGAGATTGAAGATTTAATCCAAGGGATATCGGCTGATACAATAGAATTAATTCAAGAAAAGGAAGAAGCGGAGTTTTCTCTTGATGAATTAGGGCGCTTAAGCCAGGAAGCGCCGATAGTAAGTTTTATCAATAAAACGATTGAGCAGGCGGTGCAATTGAGGGTTTCGGATATTCTCATTGAGCCTCAGGATAAAAGGTTGTGTATACGGTTTCGTATTGACGGCATGCTCAGGCTCCAGCCGGATAATCCAAGAACAATGAGCCCATTAGTTATTTCCCGTATCAAGGTTATTTCGGGGCTTGATATTGCAGAGCACCGTTTGCCCCAAGACGGTAGGTTTAAAATGAAGTTTGCAGAGCGTGAAGTTGATTTTCGGGTCTCTGTATTGCCTACCAGTTTCGGCGAGAAGGTAGCAATACGCATACTGGATAAAACAAGAATTACGTTAGATATTGACAAATTGGGTTTTGAGGGAAGAGCGCTTGAAGACTTAAAGAAATGTGTATTCCGCCCTTATGGCATGATTTTGGCCTGCGGGCCAACGGGTGCGGGTAAGACTACAACCTTATATTCTTTGCTTAAACTGGTTGATAAGCCAAGGATCAATATAATTACCGTTGAAGATCCCGTTGAGTTTCAAATTCCGGGGGTGAATCAGGTTAATATTCAGCCCGAGATAGGCTTGACCTTTGCTTCGTCCCTGCGTTCCATACTTCGGCAGGATCCTAATGTTATCATGGTAGGAGAGATCAGGGATGCAGAAACCGCCGATATCGCGATAAAAGCCGCCCTCACAGGGCATATGGTGTTATCGACTGTCCATACTACAAGCGCAAGCGGGGCGGTGGTGCGCCTGGTAAATATGGGGATTGAGCCTTTTCTGATTAATTCTGCCCTCAGCTGTATTGTAGCCCAGAGGCTGGTGAGGGTTTTATGCCCACACTGTAAGGAACGCTATGAACTGAAAGCCGAAATTGTAGAGAGGTTAAAATTGCCGCCTCAAAAGAAAGCGCCTTATACATTTTTTAGAGTTAAAGGCTGCGGGCGTTGTTTCACTACGGGGTATTCCGGTAGAGTGGTTGCAGCTGAGGTGCTTGTGATAAGCCCTAAGATACGAGAGTTAATTTTACATAGAGCGCAAGAACACACTATTAAGCACACTGCCCGCCTTGAAGGGATGATTACCTTAAGAGAAGACGGAATCATAAAAGCCAAAAACGGAATTACCTCTTTGGAGGAAGTAGTCCGGGTGACCGCGGCAGACGAATAAAGGAAAAATGTCGGTATTTAAAGAACGATTAATAGAACTGCTCATCAGCCAAAAGATACTTTCAAAGGAAAGGTTGCAAGAAGCTTTGGATATTCAAAGAAAAAAAGCCGTTCCTTTAAGGGATGTCCTTTTAAAGGAGGGTTTTGTAAATGAGCCTAAACTTATCTCAGCTTTGTCGGAATCCCTGTATCTGCCGACATTAAATTTATCTCATTATCGTATCGATCAATCGCTTACCGACATCGTTCCCGAAAGATTAGCCCGCCAGTATAAACTTGTCCCTATTTCCCGTATCGGCGATACTCTTACGGTAGCAATGGCAGATCCCTTAAATATTTTTGCCTTGGATGATTTGCGCTTGATTACCGGATATAAAGTTGATCCTGTGGTTGCGTTAGAAAAAGATATACTGCAGGCAATTCATACCGTGTATGACCGTAAGAAAGAAGAAGCCCCTCTGCCTCAAGAACACCCTATGGACGATAGCTTTGCAAGCAGCTTTGAGGAAAGTGCCATAGAAGTAGATAACTTAAGGGATCAAACCAACGCAGCTCCAGTCGTGAAAATTGTTAATTTGATGCTTTCAGAGGCTCTAAAAAAGAGGGCATCAGATATACATATTGAGCCGCAAGAACATGACTTAAGGGTGCGTTTTCGTGTTGATGGAGATTTAGGGGATAGCCTTACGATCCCTAAGAAAAATGAGAATGCGATTATTGCACGGATAAAAATTATCTCCGGCTTGGATATTACCGAGGCGCGCCTGCCTCAGGATGGAAGATTTAAGATAAAATTCTCCAATAAGGAGGTAGATTTCAGGGTATCGTTATTGCCTACGAGCTTTGGGCAGAAGTTGGTATTACGCGTCTTAGACAGGTCTTCTCTTTCTATGGGCTTGGATGCCTTGGGATTTTCTCAGGAAACTCTTACCCTTTTAAAGGAAGCGATTGCCAAGCCCTACGGAATGATTTTGGTTACTGGGCCGACAGGAAGCGGTAAGTCTACCACACTTTATTCGGTACTCAACCTCTTAAATACGCCAGAAAAGAATATCATCACTATAGAGGATCCTGTAGAATATCAAATTGAGGGGATTACGCAAATACCGGTGAAGTCGGATATTGGCATGGATTTTGCTGCGGGATTAAAGTCAATACTGCGCCAAAGCCCTGATGTCATCCTCATTGGAGAAATTAGGGATTCTGAGACCGCGGATATAGCGATTAAAGCGGCGTTAACGGGGCAGTTTGTGATGTCTACCTTACATACCAATAACGCTGCTCAGGCAGTGGCACGATTATGCGATATGGGATTAGAACCATTTTTAGTTGCCTCAAGCCTTATTATGAGTTCAGCGCAACGTTTGGTGAGAATGATTTGCACTCATTGCAAGAAGCCGGTTACTCCCGATGCTGCATTGTTGCAAGGATTTTCTCTAAAGCCGGGGGTTCAATTCTTTAAAGGGGAAGGATGTCAGTTGTGCGCCCATACCGGTTATTATGGCAGGAAAGCGATATTGGAGATTTTGATGATTGATGATATAATACGCGAAATGATTGTAAAGGGCTCATCAAGCAGCGAAATTCAGGAGTATGCGGTACGTAATTGCGCAATGAAAACCTTGAGGGAAGAAGCGATAGAAAAACTTGAAAAAGGGCTCATCACTATTGAAGAGGTAATAAGGGTTACCACAGAATAATAACTACGAGAAAGAGTGAAAATATGGCACAATATCGTTACATCGCAAAAACTAAAGATGCCCAAACTATAAGCGGTATTTTGGAGGCATCGACACAATATGATGCAGAGCAGATATTGCATCAGAAGAGCCTCATTATTGTTTCTTTAAAACAGAGCCAGCAGGTAATGAGTAAAAAAAAGGTAAGCCAAAAGGTTTCACTCGATGACTTGGTAATTTTTTCCCGCCAGTTAGCTACCATGATAGACAGCGGGATAACTCTGGTATTGGCATTAGACATCTTGAGGGCTCAAATTGAAAACCGCTCATTTGCCGCTATAATCTCGCGTATTTATCAAGAGGTAGAAGCAGGCAATAGCTTTTGCGACGCGGTGGCTAAATACCCGGCGGTTTTTTCGGATTTTTATATCAATATGATTAAGGCGGGGGAAGCTTCCGGAACCCTTGATGAAGTCTTGGATAGGGTGGCGGTGTATTTGGAAAAGACCGCGGCATTAAAAAGAAAGATTATATCAAGTTTGGTGTATCCTGTGGTAGTCATCACCATGGCATTATCAATTACCGCATTTTTATTGATAAAGGTCGTGCCCACTTTTAAAAGCATATTTGAAAGCTTAGGAGGGGCATTGCCTTTGCCGACATTGATGCTTATTTTAATTAGCGATATTTTTAGAAAATACTTTTTTATAATGATAGGTATCCTGGGGCTATCCCTTTTTTGG
Source organism: Candidatus Omnitrophota bacterium (assembly GCA_023247895.1). Taxonomy (GTDB): domain Bacteria; phylum Omnitrophota; class Gorgyraeia; order Gygaellales; family UBA12090; genus GWF2-43-52. Next base: position 5,943 of record JAHFFP010000014.1, on the reverse strand, counting down.
CTGAAACGCTACACAAGCACCCCGAAGGGAAGATACCAATTTGATAAAATTATGTTAAAGCTTCCCATTTTTGGGACATTATTTTTAAAGGCATCAGTCGCGCGGTTCGCGAGGACATTTTCTACGCTTATGAAAAGCGGTATACCTATCCTGAATGCCTTGGAAATTGTTGCTAAGACCTCGGGCAATAAAGTCATAGAAGAGGCAGTGGAAAATGCCCGGCAGGCAATCCGTCAGGGAGAATCTATCGCTTCGCCTCTTGAGAAATCAAAGGTTTTTCCGATTATGACGGTAAGGATGATTGGGATAGGCGAAAAGGCAGGCCAATTGGAAAAGATGCTTGGTAAAATCGCTGAGTTTTATGAAGAGCAGGTTGATGCCGCGGTTTCAGGATTGACCAGCATTATTGAGCCTCTGGTTATTGCCTTTTTAGGCATTATTATTGGAGGGATTGTCTTGGCCTTATTTATGCCTATCTTTAAGATTACAGAGTTAGTGTCGCACTAGAAGTCTACTGACAAAAAGTAAAATCACAACGCACTACCGATCATGTCATGTCAAAAATACCCCATACCATAGATTATTCAAAGGAACTCAATCCTGCGCAGTTAGAAGCGGTATATTCTATCCAAGGGCCGCATTTAGTCATTGCGGGTGCCGGCAGCGGTAAGACGCGTGTGTTAGTATACCGCGTTGCCTATTTAGTTGAAAAGGGAATCAATCCCGAAGACATCCTTTTGCTCACCTTTACCCGTAAAGCATCTGAGGAGATGCTGCGCCGGGCATCATTACTTTTGGATAGCCGCTGCAGTAGGGTTTCCGGGGGCACGTTTCATTCCTTTGCCAATATGATCCTAAGAAAATATGCGCGAATGGTACATTTATCAAACGCGTTTACCATCTTGGATAGGAGCGATGCCGAAGATACCCTCAATATAATCCGGGCAAAGTTAGGCTATAATAAAAGCGAGAGGCGTTTCCCGAGAAAGGGAGCGCTCTTAGATATAATTTCAAAAAGCGTGAACAAGTCAGAGAATATAGAGAGGATTTTGTATAGCGAATATCCTCAATTTATCGAATGGTCTGATGAAATAAAAAAGATATACGAAGAATATACCCAATATAAATGCTCCAAATCGCTTTTGGATTATGACGATTTATTGGTATACCTTAAGAAGCTGTTATCTTCTTATGAGGATGTGCGGTTATATTTAGCGCGCAAATATAAATACATTATGGTGGATGAGTATCAGGATACAAATAAACTTCAGGCCGAGATAACTTCTCTTTTGGCGTCAGAGCATAAAAACATAATGGCAGTAGGCGACGATTCCCAAAGTATCTATTCGTTTCGGGGGGCAAACTTTAAGAATATCATTGATTTCCCAAAGATATTTGAGGGAGCCAAAATTATTACTTTGGAAGAAAATTACCGCTCCACCCAGCCGATATTAAACTTAACGAATGAGATCATTTATTCTGCCAAGGAAAAGTTCGAAAAGAACCTTTATACGCGTAAGGCAGGAACGCAACTGCCGGTGTATGTGGAAGCGGAAGATGAACATGCGCAGTCGCGCTATATCGCGGAAAAAATACTGGGCTTAAGAGAAGTTGGAGTTGAGCTTAAGGATATAGCCGTGCTTTTTCGCGCAGGGTGGCATTCCAATGATTTGGAAATTGAATTGGCCAGCCGTAATATCCCTTTTGTAAAATACGGAGGGCAGAAATTTGTTGAGGCAGCGCACATCAAGGATGTCCTTTCGTATTTACGTATTGTGTATAATGTGTTTGATCAAGTAAGCTGGTATCGGCTCCTCTTATTATTGCCCAAGATAGGGCCAAAGACAGCGGAAACTATTCTTGATGAGGTGGTTTCTCAAAAAAAAGGTTTTGGCTTGGAGCCAAGCCACAAAATATGCCAGAAGTCCCCTCAGCTTTTGGCATTATTTACGCTTTTTAGAAAGGTTGACGGGGCGGCACTTTCTCCTTACGACATGCTTAATCTATGCGTGGAGCATTATCATCCCCTTTTGAAGGAAAAATACGACGACTTTAACAAGCGTATCAATGACCTGGAATCTTTGGGCAGGATTGCCAGCCGTTATAAATCTTTGGAGCAGTTTTTGACCGATATGGCGCTTGAGCCTCCGGAGCGAAGCATTATCGAATCCGGCCTTAAGGACAGGGATGATTCGCATGTGTGCTTATCTACCATTCATTCAGCCAAGGGCCTTGAGTGGCATACGGTATTTATCATCTATGTCGCGGAAGGGCATCTGCCGTCATACCTTTGCCTGGAGGATAATGACGCCATCGAGGAAGAGCGGCGACTGTTTTATGTCGCTGCCACCCGCGCGAAGGAGAATCTTTTTCTGCTTAAACCCCACCTCGACAATTCCTCAAGAAATTATTTTAACGAAAGCGCCTCTATTTTTACCCAAGTCTCCCGTTTCCTGGATGAGAATGATATCTTGACAAGGTTTACCGATAGAGAGAATTGCGCGGTATAGGTTTTTAGGGAGAGGTAATTATTTCCACCACGCGCTTCTTTGAGCTTCTACTGCCCACGGGGTAAACGGAGGCATATTATTAATATTGAAATCCGTGTCATAATCCCAGTTTCGGTTTGGGGCGGTATACTGGGGGGCGCCATACTGCCATGCGCCTTGCGCTATTTGGCTGTTCCAGAGTTCCACAAAAGATCCTCTGATGGATAAGGTTTTGCCTGTCCAGTTTTCATGGAGGCGGGGATAATTTTCCAATCCTCCGTTGTAATTGCCTGAGGTTGTGGTATCTACCCCGGCAATGAAGGCGGTGTTGACGGTTATATCTGTGGCGGCTCTTGCAGAGAGGCTGCTTGAGCTATTGGCATCGTTCCAGCTGTTTGAAAGAAGGTTGACAGAGTCGCAGATTACCGCGGTGGGCTTTTTGTTCACGGTATTATAATCTCCCTGCAGGTAGACAGGGTCATTGGAAACAACGGTTAACCCGCCATTTCTATAAATCTGCGTCCCGTTATGTAATCGTATCCCTGCCTCTTCGCTGCCGCCGGCATCGTTTCTGGTAGCATAGATAAGGCCGTTGGAAGGCAGATGATTCGCAAAACTGGGGCTGCCTTCGGTATCGCCAGGGGCATATCCCGCTAATTTCTTAAGGTCAATATTGGTCATACGCACATAGTGAGCCTCTCTATTATTATAAAAGTCGGTGTCGGTGATAATGGTGCCTGCGGGGATATCTACACCTTCCTGCAGTATTGCGCCGCCTTTGGTAAGTATCCCATTCTCAATTTTTACGTTCGCGTTATTGGCGTAGTACCCATCAGGCTGGATTGAGCCGGCCACAGGCGTGGCAAGCCTGGTTACCCCATGCACGCCGCTTTTTACTGTTCCATTCCAGCGGCTTTGGGACTCGGTATTCCATGTGGGGCTGTCGCTATCCAGCCCGGACATCCCGAAGTAAGCTCCGGTACCTGCTTTCTTGATTCTGACGTCACCGGGTGCCGGGCTTGAGGTATCCTTACGCCGGTTATAAATGTTGCGTGCAGAGCGCACGTACGCACTGTTAATAGTAAGGTCGTTATTTGAATCAAGGTACATGTCTTTATTGCTGTGAATCCTTCCGCTGAAATTCATAGTGGGGCCTGGAAGTATCTCCAGGTCATCATTATAAAATACCGCGTGTTGAAACGCGTACAATACCCTTAAAATAATCGCTTGATTCAGCGTAACGGTTATACTGTTATTGCGGGGATGCTGGCAGGTAGCGCTTACAATATATGTTTTTACTCCTACGGCAATTCCGTCGGGGTCGGTAATTTGGCGCAGAGAGCTTTCAGCCTCGCTGATAACCCCGCTCGCCTGCGCGCCGTCAGGGAATGCCGATGAATCCGCGTAGGCCGTGGTAAGTACCCCTGATGCCGGATAACGCGCCACATTCGGCTGTATTTGAAAGTTGGCAATGGCGTTAATAAATTGCTGTATCGCTTCTTCCATGGCTCCCTCTGCCAGGTAAAAGGCCTCTTTTTCCAATCGCTGCCGTTCCAAGAGCCATCGTTCACTCATCACTATAGCAAAAAGAGGAGAGAGCAGGATGGTGAGAAAGACGATAGTCATATATACTAAGATTAGGGCCTGGCCATCCTTTTTACCGGCGGTTTTAAGCGTCTTGTGTATGATGAGGGGATGTTCCATGGGGGGCCTTATTGATTTCGCATTTTTATAACTGAGGTTATGCTCGCCGATATCGTTCTTTGCTGCCTGGTATTTTTTTCTAAGGTAAGAATAATTTTTAATTCAGCATTGTACAAGGCGGAGTTAATTGAGGTGTCCTCAAATTCTATTAACGCCACATTCCGCGCGATGGTACGGAAATTGCCTTTTTCTAAGCGGCGCAGCAGTTTTAAACCGGGTACGTATTGGTATTGAATTTTATTGCTTTTATCCCATTCGGTAGCGCCCATAGCGTCGATGATGAGGCCGTTATTGTCACTATCGCCGGGCAGATAGAAATCAACAGAAGTATTGTTCGGTTTTGAGGGAATAATGAGATTGGGGGAGGGGGTTTCTGTTGAGGTGCGGGTTGTTTTGCGCAATTCCTGCTCCATAGAGTTCATTGCATTGCGCAGGGAAGAACGTAAATCGCTTTGGCCGGTGATTATCTCCCAGAGGCTTGAACCTTGCATGATAAAAGATATCATCAGCGAGCCGATCACAACCAATAAGCTTGAGGCAATAAGCACTTCAACAATGGTTAATCCATGTGTGGTTTTTATGTGTTTTGCTTTTCTTGACAACATTAGCTTGTCCTCTTGGTGACTAAGAATTTTGTGCGGCTTTGCCCCCTTTTATCCTGCCAGCTTAGCCTTATAGTGATTTCCAAAGGGTCGCCAGAGGGGTTACTATAGGAAACGGTGATGGATTCATTGGTTAAGGTGTATCCTCCTGTCAGCGCTGCATAGTCATTGGCAAGGGTGCCGTGAGGAACTCCATCGGGAAAATCAATGGTGATAGTATTAAATGGCGTAGCCTTGATTGCTTCCGCGATATTCGTAAGCTGAGAGAGCGCCATGGTTTCTTCTTTATTGGTTTCTGATAAGTAAAGAGACGTGATATACGCATTGAGTATCGCCACCGCGGTAACTACTATTATGGCAATCGCCAAGAGTATCTCTACCAGTGTCATGGCTGTGTGAGCAGGGGTATTTTTTTTCATCTTTCCTCTACTACAAAGTATAACATATTCTGATAAGAAATACTATATTCCTTCTTGCTTTATTGATGGTTCAGTAGCTGTCGGGAGCGGGGAGAGGGAAGGTAAATGTGCTTGAGCGAGTTGCCCCTGCTTAGAGGTACATAGCTAAAAAGCATGTTGTGCTGTGTATTGGTCAGGGAAAGTTGGTTTGGATATAGCCTTTAATTTCCTGTATGGTGGTATCAGGAGTTGAAGCCCCCGCGGTGATCCCTACAGATTTTACTCTTTTAAACCATTCTTTCTTAAGTTCTTGCGTTGAATTGACCCAATGAGAATTAGGGTTTATGGATTTGGCTATTTGATAGAGGCGTTTGGTGTTGGCGCTGGTCTTTGAACCAATGACTATGACACAATCGTTTTCTTTGGGAAGGGTTTGAATCTCGGTTTGTTTAAGCCGCGTAGGCGCGCAGACGGTGTTAAAAAATTGCAGGTCATCAACATAGCCTTCAAGCAGCTTCTTCATTTCCAGCACTTTTTCTAAATTCTGCGTAGACTGTACCACTACTGCTGCCTTGGGTATTTCTTTTGTTATTTTCTTCCTAAGGTCAGCCATATCTTCTAAGACAATTGCTTTATGGAAAATCTGGCCGACAATCCCCTGGACTTCATCATGCTTATGGTCGCCGATAACGATAATTTTATAACCCTTTTTATCCATATCAATGGCGATGGTATGGATTTCCTTAACCA
>JAHFFP010000028.1 GCA_023247895.1 Candidatus Omnitrophota bacterium | reverse complement strand
GGTATAATCTGGTAACATAGTTTACAAAATGTACAGGGTACATAGTTTACATATTATACTATACGGCAAGGAGGTAACATACCATGCCGTGGAAAATAATAAATACTATGGACCAAAAGATTCAACTTATTGCCGATTGGCAATTACAGAATTTTAGTTTAACCGATCTTTCTCAGAAATACGGAATCAGCCGCCCAACAGTTTATAAATTGATTGAGCGATACGGGCAATTGGGCATTGAAGGGCTCAAAGAACAAAGTCGAGCGCCTAAGAATTGCCCTCACCGAACACCCAAAGAAATCCTGAACCTTATAATTCAGGAAAAACTTAAAAATCGCAACCGCGGCCCTAGAAAGATACGCGCTCAATTAAAACGTCAGCATCCAGAACTTAATCTTCCGGCAATTAGCACTGTGTCCTATTGGCTCAAGAAAGAAGGTCTCGTTGAGAAACGTAAAAAGCGTTTGCATGTTCCGCCTTATACGCAACCTTTTTGCAAGTGTCATGCACCCAATGATGTCTGGAGCATTGATTACAAAGGGCAATTCTATATGAAAAACGGACATGTTTGTTATCCGTTGACGGTCAGTGATAACTTTAGTCGATTCCTTTTAGGCTGTAAGGCGCTCGCCGGCCCTCGTTACGATCCGACGAGACGTTATCTTGAATTGATCTTTCGTGAATACGGGTTGCCTGATGCCATTCGCAATGATAATGGGACGCCGTTTGCCAGTAAATGTATTGGCGGGCTTAGCCGATTATCCATCTGGTTTATCCAACAAGGGATCATTCCAGAACGGATCGAAAAAGGCTGCCCCCAAGAGAACGGACGCCATGAGCGTATGCATCGCACATTAAAAAAAGATGCTTTAAATCCGAAAGCCAGCAATAATAAAGAACAACAGAAAAAATTTGATATATTTCGACATGATTATAACAACTATCGACCACATGAAGCGCTTAATGACCAAATACCGAGTGACTATTATAAAAAGTCGAATCGACCTTATGTTGAACGCCCGCATCCGCCAGAATATGGATACGATTACACAATTCGCCAAGTCCGCCAGAGCGGAGAGCTTAAATTAAAAGGTCAAATGTTTTATATTACTAAATTACTTACTGGTCAACCTATTGGCCTTAAAGAGATCGCCGATGGCATCTGGCAACTTCAGTACAGTTTTTATGTTCTTGGTTCCGTAGATTTGAGAAAGAACAGGATTATTCGCAATTAAAAAGTGTAAATGATGTACCCGGTCTAAAATGTAAACGATGTTTCAGTTGCACAGAACGAAGTGAGCGCCGAAGGGGGGCTTGCCCCCCTAGCGGAAGTGCTCCGTATCAATAATTAATGTTACGGAGCAGTAGCAGGTAGTGAGGGTGTACTTTAAGGTGTTAATAAATAGCCTGCGGTAAAGGCAGGCCGGATGTAATTCACCCTGCTTTGTGTGGCAGGGCTTATAAAAGAAAAGGAGGAAAAATATAATGGAAGCAAAAGTAGCATTAGCATTTTCTTTACCGATAGGTTTAGCAATTGCCGCGTTTGCGAGCGCTTTTGCCTTAGGAAGGGCAGTAGCTTCGGCAATGGATGCAATCGCGCGGCAGCCTGAGGCAGCTCCTAAAATTCAGGTAGCAATGATTATAGGGTGCGCCTTTATCGAGGCATTAACTATTTATGCATTTGTTATTGCGTTTCTTTCAATGGGCAAGATTGATTAAGAAACAGTGCAGGTAAAATCTTGGCCATTAGGATTTGTTTGTTTTGGGTGAGGAGTATTTCATAACAGGCTACTACAATGGGTTTAGACATTCAACAAATATTAACTCAGGCGCTTGGGTTTCTGGTGCTTTTAGGGCTGCTTAAGGTTTTTTTCTGGAAACCGATATTGGCGCTTCTTGACCAGCGCAAGGAAAAGATCGCCTCAGACCTGAGGAATATTGAGGATACTAAGCAAGAGCTTGCCGCGTTGAAGGCTGAGTATGAAGCAAGGATGAATACGATTGAGGAAGCCTCAAGGGAAAAAATCCGCCAGGCAATCCTTGATGGACAGCGTATGTCAGAGGAGATAAAAGCAAAGGCCCAAAGCGACGCTCAGGCTCTTCTGGAACAGGCGCGAAGCGAAATCAAGTACGAGCTTTCTAAGGCAAAGATAGAGCTTAAGGACAGGATAGTAGAGCTTGTGGTTGGCGGCTTAGAAAATGTCGTTGAGGAGAAGCTTACGGATAGGGAAGATATTAAAATTGTCGAGAGCTTCCTGGAAAGAATAGATAAGATATAATGAAGGATGCTATCGTAGTCAAGCGTTATGCCGACGCGTATGTTGATTTTGCCAAAGCAACCATAGGCATCCCTAAGGCAATAGCGGAAGTAAAGCATTTAAAAAGCCTTTTGCGGGAAGTTCCGGAATTGCTTGAATTCCTGGTAAGCCTATCAATAGGCTATCGCGATAAAAGCAGTTTCTTAACACAGGTGTTTGAGGGAAAACTTTCCGGCGAATTACAGGCTTTTCTGAAGCTGCTTTTAAGAAAAAGGCGTATAGAGAAGATTATAGAAATCTGTGATTATATCAGGGTTACCTATTCGCGGCTGGAGGCGGTAAACGCGCTGCTTAAAACAAGTTATCCGTTAGACCTGGAGCTTATTCGCAAGATTAAGGAAAAATTAGAGGAAAGATTCCAGCGTAAACTGAACCTCTATCTGGAGCTTGACGGCACTCTCTTAGGAGGGATTCAGGTGATTATCGGCAATACCGTGATTGACGGTTCGGTAAGGAGAAGAATTGGCGAGTTAAAAGAGAAACTTATGGCAGTGAGGTTAGCATAAAAATGGAAATACGACCAGAAGAAGTCACATCGGTAATTAAAAAGGAATTAGAAAAATACACATCCCAGCTTAAGACGGAATCAGTGGGCAGCGTCATCCAAGTTGGCGATGCTATATGCCGTGTCTACGGGCTTGATGAGGTAATGGTAGGTGAGCTGATACAGTTTCCTAATAATGTGTTAGGGATGGTGCTTAACTTAGAGGAGGATAGTATCGGCGCGGTAATCTTTGGCCCGGATAATCCGGACAGGAATATCCGCGAAGGAGATATTGTCAAACGCACCGGTAAAATTGTGCAGGTGCCTGTGGGGCAGGCTGTGGTGGGAAGGGTAGTCAATGCCCTGGGAAGCCCCATTGATGGTAAAGGGCCCATTACTACAGACAGATACCGTCCCCTGGAGGCACAGGCGCCGAATGTTATTGAGCGCCAACCCGTCACCGAATCTCTTGAAACCGGTATTAAGGCTATAGATTCAATGATTCCAATAGGCCGGGGCCAGCGCGAGCTTATTATCGGCGACCGCCAGACCGGAAAGACCGCCATTGCTATTGATACGATAATTAATCAAAA
>JAHFFP010000027.1 GCA_023247895.1 Candidatus Omnitrophota bacterium | reverse complement strand
GATAGAGGAAATCCACAAGGTCATTGCCTCAAAGGAAGGCGGTGGATAAGGAAAAATGGCGAATCTGTTCTTAAAGCCGGCAATCAAAATACTCAACAGCCTTAAGTACCCGAAAAAGTTTATTTTAATAGGCTTGATTTTTATTATACCCTTTAGTGTGGTAATGTATTTTTTTGTCTCTGAGGCAGATTACAGAATAGATTTTGCTCAAAAGGAAAGGCTGGGGGTTGAGTACATCAGCCCGCTGGCAGTATTTTTACAGCATAGTATGCAATATTCAGGGTTAGTGTCTGTATATTACCAGAAGGATGCGCCTTTTGAGGAAAGGCTCAATAGCCTGCGAGGGCAAATAGATAGCGATATTCAAACAATAGACAATTTAGATAACCGCCTTGGAGCTATTCTGGTAACTACCGAAGACTGGAAGGCGCTTAAGGATAAGTGGCAGGAATTAAAGGCGAAAGCCTCTGGTGAGGTTCTTGGGCAGGATGAAAAAGAATACCATCTTCTTCATAAAGGAATTTTATCGCTTATCATAAAGATAGGGGATTCCTCTAAGCTTATCCTTGATCCTGACCTGGACAGTTATTACCTTATGGATACCTTTGTGAATAAGCTTCCTATGATTGCCGATTCTCTGGATGAGATGCGTTCTAAAGGAATGAGGGGAATTATCCAGAAAAGAGAGGAATCGGAAGGTGAACGGCTTTTGCTTTCCAGCCTTTATGGAAGCCTAGAAACTACGCTTTCTCTTATGCACCGCGGCCTGAAGACCGCTTTTAATTACAATCCTGGGCTCATCCCCAAGTTAGAAATGGATGTACAGGAGGGTATTGGAGTGAGCCTATCGCTTTTACAGACGCTTAGCGCCAGTGTCATCAATGCGAAAACGATCGCCATATCCCCCGCAGATTATTATGAAGGGTTTTCTAAGGCCATTGACAGGAATTTTGAGCTCTACCGTATGATAGGGCCAGAGTTGGATGAGTTATTGCAAAGGCGTATGGATACGCTTATGTCACGAAAATATTCTGTTGAACTATTGGCACTGGTTATGTTGCTCATTGTTATTTATTTTACTAGAGCATTCTATGTATCAGTAAGAAATACCGTTTCTACCTTAGATGCAGTAGCAGAAAGTATGTCGCGGGATGCCCCTATTAAAGCAATTGTCCTTGAAAATAAAGATGAGTTAGGAGAGGTTGTCAGGGCATTTAATAAAATAGGGATGAAACTTAAGGAATCATATATGCGCCTTGAGGCGATAAATGAGGAGTTAGAAGAGGATATAGTTCAGCGGCGCGAGGCAGAGGAAGAGGTCCGAAAGTTAAACAAGGAATTAGAGCAGCGGGTTATTGAGCGCACTCAAGAGCTTGATAAGGTAAATGAAGAGCTTAAAAAGGATATCTTCAGGCGCCAGAAGATAGAAAGAAACCTATGGGTGCAGTATTCCCTTACCCGCCTTTTATCCGCAACCGCTTCTTTAGAAGAAGTAATCCCGCAGATTTTACAAATAGTGTGTGATAGATTGATTTGGGATACAGGAGCGATTTGGCTTATTGACCCTAACGCCAAGGTATTGAAATGCAAAGAACTTTGGCATCTGCCTTTAGTGGATATCTCTGAATTTGAGAAAATAACCCGGGAAATGGTTTTTTCCGAAGGGACAGGCCTCCCCGGGCGTGTCTGGCAACAGAATGCCTCCGCGTGGATTGAGGATGTAACCCAAGATAAGAACTTTCCTCGCGCCCCCTACGCGGTGAAGTCGGGGTTACACGGCGCATTTGGTTTTCCTATTCGCATAGGCACTGAGGTGGTGGGGGTTTTTGAGTTTTTTAGCCGAGAGTTGCGAATGCCTGATGAAGGGTTACTGCAGATGTTTGATTCTCTTGGAGACCAGATTGGCCATTTAATTAAGCGCACCAAGGCCGAAGAAGGAATCAGGCAGCTTAATCAGAACCTGGAGCTGCGTATCTATCAGCGCACCGTAGAATTACAAAACTCTTATAAGGAGCTGCAGGAAGCCAATGAAATGAACAAGTTACTCCTTAAGACTATTCCTTTTGGAATGGATATTGTTGATGAGGAAGGTAATATCCTTTTTATGAGCGAGAAATTGAAAGACATCTTTAGTGGTCAAGTCAGTGGAAAGAAATGCTGGGAATTATACAAGAATAACCGTGAGCAATGCCTTGAGTGCCCTTTAAAAAACAAAATTGCAATTGGTGAAACGGGTGTGCTTGAAGTAGCCGGAGTATTAGAAGGAAGGATTTTTCAGATTAGCCATACGGGTATGGTCTATAAGAATAAAAAGGCGATTCTTGAGATATTAGAAGATATTACCGAACGAAAGCGCGCGGAGGAGAAGGTGCGCCTTTTTTCAACCATAGCCATAGCAGTAGCCGAGGCCACTGATGTAGATACTGCTTTTAATATCGTGCTGCAAAAAGTAGGAGAGGCAACAGGATGGCTTTATGGAGAGATGTGGATTCCTAGTAGAGACGGCACGCATTTAGAGTGCGGCTCTGCGGTATTTATGCAGGATGAAGAAAAATTAGATGCCTTTCGGAAAGTAAGTGTAACGCATACCTTTGCCTCCGGCGTGGGGCTTCCTGGAAGGGCATGGGTATCAAAGAAGTTGAGCGTTGTTCAAAACTTAGGGGAAGATGCTAATTTCCCGCGTTTACAGGCAGCTTTGGCAGCAGGGTTAAAGAGCGGGGTTGCCATACCCATTTTAGCCGGTGAGGATGTGGTGTGCGTCATGGATTTTTTTACTTCTCATATTGAAAATGAACAGGATATTACGCAGATCCTCTGGGTAGTGGCGGTGCAGTTAGGCTCTGTTCTTAGGCGCAAGCAGGTGGAGGCGGAGTTAAAGCTGGCATATGACGAATTGAAGGAAACTCAAGGCAAGCTGGTGCAGTCAGCGAAAATGGCATCCGTAGGCCAGTTGGCCGGAGGCGTTGCCCATGAGATCAATAACCCCTTAACCGGTGTTTTGAATAATGTGCAGTTAATCAAAATGGAATTGGCGGAAAAAGGCGGTATGGGCGTTGAGAGTTTTAAGCCGATATTGGATGTGATTGAGGAGTCGGCGCTGCGCTGCGCCAAGATAACCCGCTCACTTCTGGATTTCTCCCATGCGTCAAAGGAGTCTTTTCATCCGCTTTCAGTAAATGAGATGGTAGAAAAGGTAGTCACGCTTATCGGCTTTGAAATGAAATTGCAAAATATTGTTATCACTATAGAACTCCAGCCGTATTTACCCAAGATTTACGGCGATTCCCAGCTTCTTCAGCAGGTTGTCTTTGATATGGTTTCTAATTCCCGATGGGCACTGCATAAAAAGTCTTCCGCCCCAGGAGGAGTCATTACCATAAAGACTGCCTATGCGCCACA
>JAHFFP010000002.1:63445-76583 GCA_023247895.1 Candidatus Omnitrophota bacterium | reverse complement strand
TTTGAAATTGATGCAAGAGTTCCACAAGGTTACCAAAAAAGAGGGAGTCAGGTATTAAGGAGAACAGAAAGTAATAGAAGTATATAGAAATATATAGAAATGTATGGAAATTAATTGAAATTTATTGTTAGTAAAACCTCCACAAATTTCAACGCATTTCAATAAATTTCTACATATTCCTGTAATTTCCTCCAGCGACAGCGAGGCGATAGATGTTATGTGACATATGCGGGGCAACTCAGGCAACCGTGCATTTGACGGAGATTGTTGACGAGCAGATGACCGAATTGCATCTGTGCGAAGAGTGCGCCAAAAATAAGTCTATGGATATGGAGCAGCAATTTGGCTTGGCTGACCTTTTGGCAGGGCTTACTGATATAGGCAAAACGCAGCTTGAGGGTAAGGAAGCTGCAAAACTCAAATGCGCCATTTGCGGATTAAGCTATGAAGATTTCAGGAAGATTGGCAGGCTTGGCTGCAGCGAATGCTATAATTATTTTCTCAAGTATCTCATTCCTTTACTCAAACGTATTCACGGCTCAAGTAAGCATTATGGAAAGATTCCGTTAGTCTTGGCAAAGCCAATGAAAATAAAGTCAGAGCTTGCCGAATTGAAAGGGCAGTTAGAAAAGGCAATACAGGCAGAGGCATTTGAGGATGCCGCCAAGGTCCGGGATAAAATCAAGGAACTAGAAAAAGAACAGACGGAGAATAAGTAGTGCAATTGAATGATTTATTGAACCATACGAGTGAATGGCTTAAGGGCACAGGGCCTCACTCGGATATTGTTATTTCAAGCCGCATACGGCTTGCGCGCAACCTTCAGGGAAGGCCTTTCCCTCATTGGGCAAACAAGCAGCAGGCTGAAGAGACAATGAATATCATTAAACGGGCAATTGAGAAAGTAGATTATTTAAAGAAAACCGCTTTTTTCAAGCTTTCGGAGTTAGATAGCGTAGATAAGCAGTTTTTGGTTGAACGCCATTTAATGAGCCGGGAGCACGCCTCTAAGCCGGATTCAAAGGCGATCGTGGTTGACGAAGAAGAAATTATTTCTATAATGATTAATGAAGAGGACCATTTGCGTATGCAGGTTATGAAATCGGGATTTGACCTCTTAGAGTCGTGGGAGATTATGAACCGTATCGATGACTGCCTTTCGAAAGAATTGACCTATGCTTTTTCTTCAGAATTAGGGTATTTGACTGCGTGCCCTACGAATACTGGTACCGGCATGCGGGGTTCCGTGATGCTGCACTTGCCGGCGCTGGTGATGGTGCGTACTATTGAGAAGGTTTTGGCAGCAATTTCCAAACTTAGTTTTACGACTAGAGGCCTGTATGGCGAAGGGACGCAGGCAATCGGTAATTTTTTTCAGATATCCAATCAAGTTTCTTTGGGGCATAATGAGGATGAGATTATCAGCAACATCAATGGGCTTATCCGCCAGGTCCTTGAACATGAGGAGCAGGCGCGCAATATCCTTTTAAAACAGCAAAGGTCGTTTCTGGAGGATCGCCTGTGGCGGGCGTATGGCGTATTGAAGAATGCCTTTATTATTTCTTCACAGGAGACCACCGAGCTTCTGTCAATGGTGAGGCTTGGCCTTGATTTAGATATTATCAAAGATATAGACCGCAGGACTATTAACGAATTATTTATTCTGATTCAGCCCGCGCATTTACAGAAGCTTGAGAGTAAGAAATTAAACAGCCAGGAGAGGGACGAAAAGAGGGCAAGAATTATTAGGAGCAAGTTGGTGAAGTAAGTCTTCATAAGGCAATAATAATGCTTGTTGCGTGAACCGTTAACTGTGTATCGCTCACCGTAAACGGTGAGCGGTACACGGTACACGTAACGTTATTCTTAGAGGAGGAAAAATGTTTAACCGTTTTACTGAAAGGGCAAGGAAGGTAATTATTCTGGCAAAGGAGGAATCCAGGCGTTTTAACCATGATTATATTGGGACCGAGCATATATTGCTTGGCCTTATACGCGAAGGAGAAGGAGTGGCCGCGGCAGTCTTAGAAAAAATGGGCGTAGACCTGCAGACTATCCGTTTAGAAGTGGAAAAGGTTGTTCAGCCCGGCCCGACGACCCAGATACTTGGAGATATCCCTTTTACCCCGAGGGCAAAAAAGGCGCTTGAGTTGGCCGCGGAAGAAGCGCGGGCTTTAGGCCATAATTATATCGGGACGGAACATATCCTCTTGGGAATTATTCGTGAGGGTGAATCGGTAGCATCTCAGGTGTTGCTTAATTTAGGCATGGACTTAGATAGGGTAAGAAATGAAGTGATGACTGTCTTGGGCGCGGCAACCCCTGGCTTTGGCCAACAACAGGCGCAGGCAGCGCAGGGAAAAACGAAAACGCCTGCCCTTGATGCCTTTGGAAGGGATATTACCCAGGCAGCCAAGGAAGGAAAGCTTGACCCGGTCATTAACCGCAAGAATGAAAGTGAGCGTATTATCCAGATACTCTCCCGCCGCACCAAAAATAATCCTGTGCTTTTGGGTGAAGCAGGGGTGGGAAAGACGGCTATTGTCGAGGGGCTTGCGCAGGCTATTATCGCAGGCAATGTCCCGGAGATCTTAAGAAAGAAGCGTTTAATTGTCCTCGACCTTGCCCTTATGATAGCCGGCACCAAGTACCGCGGGCAATTTGAGGAGCGCATCAAGGCGGTGATGGAAGAAATTAAGCGTTCGCAGGATGTTATCATATTTATTGATGAGCTGCATACCTTAGTCGGCGCAGGGGCTGCCGAGGGAGCAATTGATGCCTCTAATATCTTAAAGCCGTCATTATCCCGCGGCGAAATACAGTGTATCGGCGCAACCACGCTTGATGAATACAGAAAATATATTGAGAAAGACGCGGCGCTGGAGAGAAGGTTTCAGACAATTATGGTGGATCCTCCAAGTGTTGAGCAGGCTGTCGAGATACTCAAGGGCTTAAGCGATAAATATGAGTCGCATCACAAGGTCAAATATAGCGATGAGGCGCTTGAGGCAGCGGCAAAGTTGTCGGATCGCTACATCTCAGGCAGGTTTCTTCCCGATAAAGCTATAGATTTGATTGATGAAGCAGGTTCGCGTTCCCGGTTAGATACCTTAGTGTTTCCTCCTGAGATAAAGGAATTAGAATCTAAAGTGGAAGAATTGCGCCGGGAGAAAGAGGCTTTAATTAAATCTCAGGATTTTGAGAGGGCAGCTGCTATTCGTGATCAGGAGCGTAACGCACGGGTCGAGCTTGAGAAAGTAACTAAGGAATGGAATCAGAAAAAAGACCAAACGCGCTCCGTAGTCGATGCAGAAGCAATCGCGAAGATTGTGGCTCAATGGACAGGCATTCCGCTTTTTAGGCTGGAAGAAAGAGAAGGGGAAAAGCTCCTTAAGATAGAAGAAGAGCTGCGTAAACGGGTGATCAGCCAGGAAGAGGCGATTGCCGCAATTGCCCATGCAGTGCGCAGGTCGCGCGCAGGTATTAAGGATCCCCGTAGGCCGATAGGCTCCTTCATCTTCTTAGGGCCTACGGGTGTAGGAAAAACTCTTTTAGCCAGGGCCTTGGCCGAATTCATGTTTGGCGACGAGGATGCGTTGATTCAACTGGATATGACTGAATATATGGAGAAGTTCAATGTCTCCCGTCTTATTGGGGCGCCTCCGGGGTATGTAGGATATGAAGAAGGGGGACAGCTTACTGAAAAAGTAAGGCGCAGGCCCTATGCAGTTATTTTATTGGATGAGATTGAAAAGGCGCATCCGGATGTGTTTAATCTGTTGCTGCAGGTTTTTGAAGACGGCAGGCTTACGGACAGTTTTGGCAGAAAGATTGACTTTCGCAATACTATTATCATTATGACTTCCAATGTGGGGGCTGAGTTAATCCGTAAGCAAGGTTCTTTAGGTTTTAAGTCTCAGAAGGAAGAGCTTACCTATCAGGAGATGAAAGATAAGCTTCTGGAAGAAGTAAAGCATACTTTTAAGCCGGAATTCCTAAACCGTATTGATGATATAATCGTTTTTCGTCCGCTTATCAAGGATGACCTTACAAAAATAGTTGATATTGAATTGGGATATTTAATGGAGAGGCTTAAAGAGCAAAAAATTACTTTGGAACTTACGCCTGCTGCTAAAGAATTCCTGATTGAAAAAGGTTTTGACCCTGTATTTGGGGCGCGGCCTTTAAAGAGGGTGATTCAAAGGTTTATTGAGGATCCCATGGCGCAGGATATTATCTCAAAAAGGTTCAAAGAAGGTTCTCATGTCAAAGCAGATAAGAAAAATGAGGCATTGGTGTTTGAATAAAAGCTTTCAGCTTAAGGCCCTTATCGTTTTAAGCGGTGGCCTTATTTTTTCTAATGGCGGCCTATGCAGCGCGATAGAAAATAAGACTTTTGAAGGTATGATTGATTTCTCAAAAAAGGATATATCGTTTAGCCTTAATTTACAGGAACAGGGGGAAGCCAAAGTTTCAGGAAAAAGAGAAGGCGACACCTATGATATCAAGGTAATGCTTCGGCATTTAAAGTTTGGTAAGAGTGATCTCTCTACGGATTTTTACACGGGAGGCGTACTTATTAAGGCGGAAGATGGAAAGTCTCAAACAGCAAAAGGGAAGGCGTCGACCCAGGCCTCTTTGCTTAACTTTAAGCCTTTAAAGGAGTTTTCAGCGGATTACGAATTGACGCAAGACAGGCTTACCATATATTCTCTTTCCTGGGCAAACTTCGAGCTTAACGGCCAGATTACTAGGCAAGAGAGGGGGAATAGCTTTACCCTTGGCTCTTTTTCAAACGCTTATTTTGACTTGTTTCTGACTGTAAGAGAAATGGATTTAAAAGACTTAGCTGGTTTGTTAGGGATTAGCCCGGAAGCGGCAGAGTTATCAGGGAAGGTTTCAGGGCAGGTAAGGATTCTGGGGCCATCGCAGGCTATAAAAATTGAGGCAAAACTTATTGCTTCCGAAGGAAGGCTTGCTACGGTTAAATTTAAGAGCGCTAAGATTAATGCGGAAGGCCTGTGGCCTGTGCTGCGTTTTACTGATGGATCTGTGATTAATGATGTCGGTGGAGTCGTCTATAGCCTTGAGGGAAAATTTAATGTGAGAGAGCTTTCTGATTTTAGTTCGGCAGAGCACCACGTAACCGTGTACTACGCAAATAATGCTATGCGCCTTCAAGACTGGGTTATAAGGAGGGAACACGATTATAAGGGTGAGGAAATGGTTGAGGCAGAATACGACTTAGAAAAGAATCAGGCGCTTAAAATGCGTATTAAAGACCAAGAAGAAATAGTAGGTTGGGAAAAAAGCGTAAAGTTCTAACATGATAAACTTAATCCGCGGAGTCGGCGCAAAGATAGTGTATTATATTGATTATGTAGGCGCAATAGGGAAATTATTCTTTAGGACGCTGTATTGGATGTGCATTCCTCCTTTTAAACGCGAGAGAATCTTTCTGCAGGCGCGTGTCATTGGCATCGATAGCCTGCCTATTGTGTCGCTTGTGGCTTTTTTTATCGGGGTTATCCTGGCGCTGCAGACTGCCTATCAGATGCAGAAACTCTCAAGTGAAATCTATATTGCCAATATTGTCGCATTATCCATTGTAAGAGAGTTGGGCCCTGTAATCACGAGCCTCATTGTGGCAGGAAGGTGCGGAGCGGCGGTGACTGCGGAGCTAGGGACAATGAAGGTTACCGAGCAAATAGACGCGCTTGAGACAATGGCAACCAGCCCTGTAAAATATTTGGTAGTCCCTCGCTTTCTGGCGTTTACCTTTATGCTTCCCGTGCTTACCCTTTATGCGAACATTATAGGTATTTTGGGAGGGTATCTTATTTGTGTATATCGTTTGGGCATACGTTCAAACATGTACCTCAATATGACTTTCGATTCTTTGAAGATTAAAGATTTAGCGACGGGATTAATCAAAACCTTAGTTTTTGGAATTCTCATTGCGATGGTAGGTTGTTTGGAAGGCATGCGTACCGAAGGCGGAGCCGAAGGTGTAGGCAAGGCAACTACCATTTCAGTAGTGACAAGCTTTATTTTGATTATCGCAGCAGACTGCGTATTTACCGCGATATTTTATTTTATCTTTCCTTAAGCAGCTATCAGCTGTCAGCTGAATATGATTGAAATCAAAAACGTATATAAAAGCTTTAATTCTAAAAAGGTGCTCAATGGCGTAACCCTCAGTATTAAAAAAGGCGAGACGAAGGTAATTATCGGCCGTTCAGGATGCGGCAAGAGTGTGTTGTTAAAGCATATTATGGGCATTTTGCATCCTGAGAGCGGTGTGGTGAGCGTTGAAGGTAAAGGCATCGAACAAATGACTACCAAGGAGCTTAATAGCCTACGGATGCGTATGGCAATGGTATTTCAGGGGGGCGCATTATTTGACTCTCTTACTGTTGGTGAGAATGTAGGGTTTGCTTTGTATGAATATTCCAAACTAAGCCATCAAGAGATTGATGAACGAGTTGAAGAGGCGTTATGCAACGTTGAATTATGCGGTATACATAAACTTATGCCTTCGGAATTAAGCGGTGGGATGAAAAAACGCGTGGCGATTGCAAGGGCATTATGCGTTAAGCCTGAGGTTATCTTGTATGATGAGCCGACCACAGGGGTTGATCCTATCACTGCAGGCAGTATTAATGAGCTTATACGTCATCTCCACGATAAATTCAAAGTGACCTCTATTGTGGTTACCCATGATATGAAAAGCGCCTATCACATTGCGGATAAAATTGCCATGCTGTATCAGGGTAAGATTATCGCGGAAGGCTCAAGCCAAGAGATACAAGAAACGGACCATCCTGTGGTGTATCAGTTTATTAACGGCGTAGCGCATGGCCCAATTACCGAAACCATAGATAAGTTTATATAAATGAAGATTGAGTAATTGTTTAAAATACGGATATTAGGTGATCGGGAAATCCCGATACCCCGATTTCCTGATAATCTGTTCTTAACATAGGAGATAATAGTATGATAAAAAAGTCCCGTTTAGAATTAGCGGTAGGCATTTTTATAATTACTGGTTTAGCGATCTTAGTTTTGTTTGTTTTTTTTATCCGCGATTTCCAAATTATTAAACGGGGTTATAAATTTAATGTAGTGTTTGGATTTGCGAATGGATTAAAAATAGGCGCTCCCGCGCGGCTTGCGGGGGTAGATGTGGGGGAGGTTAAAAGCCTAGATATCTTTTATGACCCTGATTCGCAAAAGACCAAGGTCAGAATAAAAATCTGGGTTAATGAGGATGCCCAGATACCGGCGGATTCTCGGGTGTGGATTAATACCTTAGGGCTATTAGGAGAAAAGTACCTGGAGGTTATTCCAGGGGAAAATTACAGCGTATTAGTCAAAGAGAATGATACTATGTTAGGGCAGGACCCTGTGGCAATGGAAGAGATAACTGAAGAGACAAAGAAATTAGTCTTAAAAATTGAGGATGCAGTTACAGGGTTAAATGAGGTATTAAGCCAAGTGAAAACAGGCATGGGAACCCTTGGTAAGCTGGTGTACGACGAAACGATTTATCAAAATGTTGAAGGGGTGACTAAAGATTTAAAGGCATTAACCGAAGATTTAAAAAGCCATCCCTGGAAGCTGCTCTTTAAGCCGAAAGAGAAGCCGGTAAGACAGAAATAAATTTCTAAGAAGTGCTCTCATTAGGAAATTATGAAGACTAAGACTATATTCTCCTGCCAAAACTGCGGGTATCAGTCGCCAAAGTGGTTAGGCAGGTGTCCTGATTGCGCCAGTTGGAATACCTTTGTCGAAGAGCCGTTGATTGAGCCTAAGGTAGCTTCCCGCCATGCGATGCACGCAGCATTGCTTGGCCCTCTACCGGTAGAGCCTGTTTTGTTGAAGGATGTGGAGAATCAGGAGAATATCCGCCTTAAGACTCATATTGTTGAGTTAGACAGGGTTTTGGGCGGAGGAATTGTGAAGGGAGGGGTTATCCTTTTAGGGGGGGACCCGGGGATAGGAAAATCAACGATTTCATTGCAGATTTCTCATCAGTTGGCAAAGGCAGGGTCAAGGCTCTTATATGTAAGCGCTGAGGAGTCGGTTGCACAGACAAGGCTTCGGGCTGAGAGGTTAGGTGCAGCGAACTCTGAGCGAATTTATATCGTTAATCAAACAGACATAGCAGTTATTATCGAATATATCAAGAAAATAAACCCTGAAGTCGTAGTAATTGATTCTATCCAGGTTGTCTTTAGCCCTGATATCTCCTCAAGCCCTGGGACGGTGGCGCAGGTGAGGGAATGCGCTCATACCTTGGTCCGGATAGCTAAGACATTGGGGATTTCCATGGTTATTATCGGCCATGTGACGAAAGAAGGCGCGATCGCAGGACCGAGGGTGTTAGAGCATGTGGTGGATACGGTGTTATATTTTGAAGGCCAGAGAAATTCTTCCTATAGGCTCTTGCGCGCGGTAAAAAATCGTTATGGCTCAACTAATGAAATAGGTGTTTTTCAGATGGCCAAATTCGGCCTTGAAGAGGTAGAGAATCCTTCGCAATTTTTTCTTTCCGAACGCCCAGAGCAGGCATCAGGTTCAGTCGTTAGTTCGGTTTTGGAAGGGACTCGCCCTGTGCTTTTAGAGATACAGGCATTGGTGGCAAGGAGTTCTTTTGGCTATCCCACAAGGCGTTCAGAAGGCTTTGATTATAACCGCCTCAATTTGATAGTGGCTGTGTTGGAGAAACGATTGGGGTTTCATTTGGAGAATGAGGATATCTTTATTAATGTTGCCGGAGGTATAAAAGTAGATGACCCTTCGTGCGATTTGGCGGTCGCATTGGCAATTATTTCCAGCTTCAAGGAAAAGGTTGTTGGCAAAGGTATTGTGGTGATGGGGGAAATAGGGCTTGCCTCAGAGATACGCAGCGTGACTCAAGTATCCTTACGGGTACATGAGGTGCAAAAGTTAGGGTTTACGCAGTGCATTCTACCGAAGAATAATATAGATATTCAGAATAATTTTGGCAGCTTATTGATTCCTGTGAGTACTATTGCCGAAGCAATAGATAAGGCATTAACGTAACAGGGGATCTTAAAGGGGTAAGGGAAGTGCATAGCATTTATCAGGGGGGAGAAGGATGACATTATTTTTTATAAGGCTTCTTTTCATAGTTGGCGCGATATTGGTGGGATATCAGACAGAAGTCCCTCAATATGGCGTGGTGGGCGCGGTAGTAGGAGGGTTGATCGGTGTTATTATTATTCTTTTGGAAACGGGGATGCGGCGGATATCTTTACGGGGGTTATCCAGCGCTGTGTTTGGGTTAATCCTTGGCGTAGTTATGTCTAAGCTATTTTCCGATATTTTATTCTTTTTGAAAGTAGAACCCGAGGTATTCGTACTTATCCGTACTACGATGACACTTATCCTTTGTTACCTTTGCACCGTGATTGCGATGCGCGGGAGGGATGAGTTTAACATCGTTATTCCCTATGTGCGTTTAAGCAGGCAGGATCAGGTAGAGTCAATGATTGTGATTGATACGAGCGTTATTATTGACGGAAGGATTGTTGATATATGTAAAACAAAATTTATCGAGGGGAAAATGGTGGTCCCCCGTTTTGTCTTAAAGGAATTACAGCAAATTGCTGACTCTGCCGATCCTATCAAGAGGCAAAGAGGAAGGCGTGGCCTTGAGGTGCTTAATACCATCCAAAAAGACATGGGTATCCCTGTTACTATACACGAGGAAGACTTCCCTGATGTTAAGGAAGTAGATGCAAAGTTGGTAAAATTAGCCAAGCTTTTGGAAGGAAAGGTATTTACCGTTGATTTTAACCTTAACCGGGTAGCCGCTATTCAAGGGGTGAAGGTCTTAAACATAAATGAATTAGCGAACGCGTTAAAACCCGTGGTATTCCCGGGAGAGGCTATGGAGATAAAACTGCTTAAGGAAGGTAAAGAGCATAATCAGGCAGTGGGCTACCTTGATGATGGGACTATGGTAGTGGTAGAAGATGCGCGCCGTTATATCGGCCAGACAGTAAAGGTAGTGGTTACGTCAGTGCTTCAGACGCAGGCAGGAAGAATGATTTTTACGAAGCTCGAAGGAAAATGATTGTTACTGCGATTATTCCCGCTGCTGGTTTAGGCTTAAGGCTTAAGTCTGCGATACCAAAACCATTAGTCAGAATAGGCGCAAAGCCAATACTTATGCATACTTTAAAAGCTTTATCTAAAAATAGATATATTCAACATATCATTGTCGCGGTGCCTAAAGATACTATGAATGATTTTGAAACAGTGGTAAAAAAGAATAAAATAGGAAAAAAAATAAAATTGATTCCGGGAGGAGAAACGCGAAGAGAATCAGTAGAAAATTGTTTGCGTAGCGTCCCTTCTAAGAGCGATACCGTCTTAATCCACGATGCGGTGCGGCCTTTTATTACCGAAGAGTTAATCGCTACGTTGCTTGAAGAAGTAAGAAATAACCCTGCGGTGATTTGTGGAGTTCCGGTTAAAGCGACTATTAAAAGGGTGAATCCTTCGACTTGGTTCGACTACGCTCACCATAGGCCGCTCGGGGCAAGCGGGTTATCGGGTGAGTGTTTGAGCGGATTTGTAAAAAAGACAATCAAGAGGGATGCCCTTTGGGAGATTCAGACTCCACAAGTGTTTAAGAAAAATTTGCTGCTTAAGGCATACGCACGATGTAAAGACAGTTTTGTGACTGACGATGCTGCGTTGGTAGAAGAATTAGGGGTGAAGGTAAAAATTATACAGGGGTCATATTTTAATATCAAGATTACTACCCCAGAAGATTTGGTATTTGCCAAGGCGATAATGGATGCCGGCTATGCTTAGGGTAGGAATTGGCTATGATATTCACCGTTTGGTGAGGCACAGAAAACTTGTATTGGGCGGCGTACATATGCCTTTTGCTAAGGGTTTACATGCCCATTCTGATGGTGATGTGCTTTTGCATGCGCTCTGTGACGCGCTCTTGGGAGCAGCGGGGTTAGGGGATATCGGCATTCATTTCCCTAACACCGATACGCGGTATAAAAATATATCTAGCCTGAAATTGCTGGAGGCAGTTAATTGTGCAATATTAGAGAGGGGTTATAAAGTAAGCAATATTGATAGCGTGCTTATTGCGGACAGCCCCAAAATAAGCCCCTACAGAAACAGTATAATAAAAAATATAAGCTCAACGCTCAAAATAAAATCGGCGCAAGTAAATATCAAAGCAACTACCAGTGAAGGCATAGGCCCTATCGGCTCAAAGGCTATTGCCAGTTATGCGGTGGCCTTATTACTTAAAGTGAAAAGAAAACATTAATTCTTTCGTGTACTGTAAATACGGGTATTGGGTGAGCATGGGAGCAGGATTTGGCGAGTCAGGGTATCGGGAACTTAGTAGGAAATGCTTTCGTGTTCGAGGCTTAGCCTTGAGCAGAGAAAATTCCTGATATCCAGATATCCTGCCTACACCTGCCTGCCTACGGCGGGCAGGCAGGCAAATCCCGATACCTCAGTTTCCCGATACACGGTTAACTCAAAAGTAGAATAAAGTAGGATTAAAGCATGATAGGCTTATTATTGTATATTTTGGTTATATTATGCGTCTCAATTATCGCGTATTCCGTTTTTGTCGCTATTTTCTTCCATGAAGAGATAAAGGCTGCGATGAGGAAGGATCCCGCAGGGCGTTCTTATATAGAAGTGTTGACTCTTTACCCCGGATTACATTCAATAGTAATGCATAGGCTCACCCATGCATTATATGTGTTTAAAATGCCTTTCCTCCCGCGGTTCTTATCGCAGATGATGCGGTTTTTTACCGGGATTGAAATCCATCCGGGGGCAAAAATCGGCAAAGGGTTATTTATTGACCATGGAATGGGTGTGGTAATCGGTGAGACTACAGTGGTAGGTGATAATGTTTTGCTTTATCAGGGGGTAACCCTTGGAGGAACGGGGAAAGAAAAAGGCAAACGCCATCCTACTATAGGCAATAATGTGGTGATAGGCGCAGGCGCGCAGGTGTTGGGTAATATTGTAATTGGCGATAATTCCTATATCGGGGCAAATGCGGTGGTGGTGAAACCAGTCCCTCCTAATTCAACGGTGGTTGGTGTCCCGGGAAGAATTACCCATCAGGATGGCAAGAAGATAGAGCTTGACTTGGATCATATTCATATTGTTGACCCGATTATGCAGAATATTGAAGAGCTCCAGAAAAGGATTGAAGAGTTAGAGAAGAAGATAATAAATAAATCCTAAACCCTAACCCCTAAATAAATTCAAAACAAAAAATCACAAACTTAAAACAACTTTGTTTTTAGAGCTTTTGGTTTTGAGTTTAAGATCTAGTGTTTAGAGTTTCATATATATGTCCATCCACATCTACAACTCCCTCAACCGTAAAAAAGAACTTTTTGTGCCTTTATATCCTCCAGCCGTTACAATGTATACCTGCGGGGTGACGGTGTATGATGAATGTCATCTTGGCCATGCCAGAAGCCTGTATACCTTTGATGTCATCAGAAGGTATTTAGAGTATCGAGGCTTCAAAGTCAATTTTGTACGCAACATTACCGATATTGACGATAAAATCATCCACCGCGCTAACGAAACTAAGGTGCGATGGGATGTATTGGTTGAAAGATATATTGAAAGCTATTATAAAGATTTAGGCTTGTTAGGCATCAATCGGGGAATTTTAGACGGCCAAGAAGAGCCCCGGGCAACTAGGAATATAGCGGAAATAAAGCAATGTATACAAGGCTTACTTGATAGGGGGTATGCGTATGTTACGGATACGGGTGTGTATTTTAACGTGCGTAAGTTTAAGGAATATGGGAAATTGTCCGGCCAAGGCATTGAGCAGATGCTTACCGGCGTAAGAAAAGAGCCTGATGAGACAAAGCATGACCCTTTAGATTTTGCTCTATGGAAAAAATCAAAGCCTCATGAGCCATTCTGGCCAAGTCCCTGGGGAGATGGCAGGCCCGGCTGGCATATTGAGTGTTCGGTAATGAGCACAAAGTATCTCAATACCCAGACACTTGATATCCACGCAGGAGGAAGAGATTTGATTTTCCCTCATCATGAAAATGAAATTGCCCAAAGTGAGGCTTTCTCGGGT
>JAHFFP010000002.1:39604-63435 GCA_023247895.1 Candidatus Omnitrophota bacterium | reverse complement strand
TGCACCACGGGCTTTTAACTATCAATGGCCAGAAGATGTCCAAGTCTCTGGGTAATTTTGTAACCATAAAAGACTTCCTGAAAGAAGAGCCCTCTTTTAAATTGAAGCTATTTTTTCTGTCAGCGCACTACCATAGCCCTTTAGATTATAATGAAGAGGCTGTGCATATTGCTGCAGAGAATGCAGAAGCTTTTGATATCTTTCTTTCCGCAGTAAAGGAGTATGACTTAAAAGAGAAGGAGTGCCAAGATGAAAAAGAATTTAAGGATAGGTTTATTCAGGCAATGGATGATGATTTTAACACTTCGCGTGCGTTAAGTATATTATTAGAAATGATTTCACAAGGAAATGAGCGTCTTAAACGTAAGGATGTCGCGGGGGCATTGTCTATTGCTAAAACATTAGATGAGTTGATAGGGGTATTCAATTTAGATGAAATAAAGATGTTTCGATCGCTATGGACGAGTGAAGAAATAGTGAATAAGCTGTTTCATTTGCAATCGGTATATGAGAAAATATTTAATGAGCATAGTATACCTGTAGTTATGCCAGATTATAAAAAAGGCGATGAATTTGAAAGGATGAAGGCATTAGCAGAAAACTTCAAGAAGTTACGGAAATCTGCGCGGCAGAAGAAAGATTTCTTATTAGCCGATAAGATTAGGAATGAATTGCTTTTAGCAAAGATAATATTTGAAGATTCAAAGAAAGATACCTCATGGCGGGTCAGAATTTAAAAAAGGGGCTTTTTATTACTTTTGAAGGCTCAGAGGGCAGTGGCAAGTCAACCCAGATTAAGCTTTTGGCTCAGTATCTTACGCAGCGATGCTTTAAGATTTTGGTTTTGCGTGAACCAGGCTCAACCAAACTAAGCGAGGATATCAGGAATGTCCTTTTGGATAAAAAGAACCATTTTATCTGCGAAAAGGCTGAAGTTTTGCTTTATTGGGCAGCGCGGGCACAATTAGTGAAAGAAAAGATTATCCCGGCGTTAGAAGAAAAAAAGGTTATACTCTGTGACCGCTTTCAGGATTCAACGCTGGTATATCAGGGCTATGGTTTAGGCTTAGATAAGAAAATGATTTCACTTTTTGGCGGGTTCGTCACTAATGGGATTATCCCGGACTTGACTTTTCTTTTAGATATTTCGGTTGAGGAAGGCCTCCAGCGGGCAGGAGGCTCTAAGGATCGGATTCAGGGGCGTTCGCTTACGTATCATCGTAAGGTAAGAAACGGCTACCGGGCCTTAGCAAAACAATATCCAAAGCGGATAAAGATGATTGAGGCAAAAGATATCCGCAAGACACAAGAAGAAATAAGAGATCTTTTTGAAGAATTCCTATGTCATTTAGAGAAGTAATTGGGCATGATATCCCGGTGGAAATTTTGCAAAGCGCCTTACACCAGAGGCATTTGGGTATCAGTTATCTTTTTTACGGGCCACACGGCATAGGTAAGTCCTTTGTCGCAAAACAGTTTGCCAAGAGCCTTAACTGTGAGGCGCAAGATACGGATTGTTGCGATAAGTGCTCGTCGTGTAGGAGAATAAATGCGCTGCAATATCCGGATTTACATTGGATTGATATTCAGGATGATTCTGAAAATATCAAAATTGAGCAAATCCGCACAATACAGGAGGCTATAAGCCTTCGTCCCTTTGAAGGAAAAGCTAAAGTGTTTATAATCAATAACTGCCAAAGTTTGACTGAGGAGGCAGCCAATTGTTTATTAAAGGTTGTTGAAGAGCCTCCTTTGGATTCAGTTATCATGCTCATTGCCGCGAGCGTGCGTTTAGTGCTTCCCACTATTGCCTCGCGTTGCCAGAAAATAAGATTCTCTAATCTAAGAAGGCAGCAGGCAGATGAGCTTTTACAAAAAAACTATAATGTGGATGCATCAGAGAGCCGTTACCTCGCCTACTATTTAGACGGCAGGGTAGGTGACGCGCTAAGCTTAAGGCAGGCTGAATTTTTTCCTCAAAAAGAGAGTGTGTTGAACGCATGTATACATGATATGGGTGCGGCTAAGTTTGAGAGTATCTGTAAAGATAAGCCTCAGGCGCAACAGGCAATATCCGTATTAATGAGCTGGTTTCGGGATGTATTGTTTGCCAAGCTCGCTATGCCGGATGATTCTTTGATAAACTATGACAGGGCACGCGAAGTGAGCATAGACGCCAAGAAATACTCATATGTCTATGTGCTTTCGGCGCTTGATACCTTGACGAGGAGTTTTGAATACCTTAAAAGCAATGCGAATATTAGATTAGTCTTAGATAATATCAACGTGAGCCTTACATGGAAAAGTTAGTTCAGGTAAAATTAAGAGAAGTAGGGCAGGTGATATTCTATACCTGCGCTGATGAGGCTATAAAGCTTGGCGATTTTGTTATTGTAGAGGCAGATAGGGGCATAGATTATGGCCATGTTATTTCTGACACAGAGCATAAAGCCGACGGCAAGCCTCAGCAGGATGAGCCGATACGAAAAATCTTAAGGCGCGCGAACCTAGAGGATTTGAAGCAAATTGATGAGAATAAGGTTAAGGCCAAAGATGATTTCACCCAATGTTTGAAGAAGATTCAGGAGCATAAGTTGGATATGAAGCTTGTGGACTGCGAGTATTCATTTGACCGTAGCAAGTTCATTTTTTATTTTACCGCTGACGGGAGGATTGATTTTCGCGAATTGGTTAAGGATTTAGCGAAGATTTTTAAGGCGCGTATTGAATTACGGCAAATTGGGGTAAGAGACGAAGCCAAGCTTTTAGGCGGTTTTGGTGTATGCGGCAGGCAGCTTTGCTGCGCAACTTTCCTGAAGGATTTTGAGCCGGTGATGATCAAGATGGCCAAGGAACAGGGGCTTTCCCTTAATCCCCCGAAAATTTCCGGAATCTGCGGAAGGCTTATGTGCTGTCTTTCTTATGAATATGGCGTATATATAGAGCTATCGAAAGGCCTGCCCAAGGAAGGGGATAGCATAACCCGCGGCGACGGCAAGGCTAAGGTGGTGAGCGTGAATAAATTGAAACGCTCCTGTGTGATTGAATATGAGGATGGCCGTCAGATTCGTTTGGATTACAGCCAGAATCACGGCTGCTGCCATCATGGGAAAGACATAAAATGAAAAATAAATTTTATATCACTACTCCTTTATACTATGTGAATTCAAATCCGCATATCGGCCATTCCTATACGAATATTGCAGCGGATGCCTTGGCAAGGTTTCATCGCCAAAAAGGAGACGAGGTCTATTTTCTCACAGGGACTGATGAGCACGGCCAAAAAATAGCCAAGGCGGCATCCGATGCGGGGCTTGAGGAAAAGGCTTTTACGGATACTATGGTTTCTATTTTTATCGAGCTTTGGAAGTCTTTGGATGTATCCTATGATGACTTTATCCGCACTACCGATGAGCGCCACATCACGGCCGTAAAAAAAGTTCTCACCACTCTTTATCAGAATAACGACATATACCTGCATACCTATGAAGGTTGGTATTGTACTCCCTGTGAGACTTTCTGGGCGGATATGCAGGTAGAAGGCAATGTATGCCCTGATTGCAAGCGTGAGGTTGAAAGAATAAGGGAAGAAAATTATTTCTTTAGGCTTTCTAAATATCAGGAATGGCTTATTATGTATTTTAGGTCACATCCTAATTTTATTAAGCCTCTGCCGCGCTATAACGAGGCCTTGAGTTTCTTAACTAATAATAAGCTTACAGATTTGTGTATTTCTCGGCCACGCAGCCGCTTAAAATGGGGAATTGAGATACCTTTTGCGCCTTCGCATGTCACCTATGTCTGGTTTGACGCGCTGATTAATTATATCAGCGCGGTCGGTTTTGGTTGTGACGAGCTAAAGTTTAAGAAGTATTGGCCGGTGGATGTGCATTTGATCGGCAAGGATATTTTACGCCAGCATGCCATTTATTGGCCGATTATGCTTAAGGCGCTTGGCTTAGAGATGCCGAAGATGATTTTTGCCCATGGATGGTGGATGGTAGGACAGGATAAGATGTCAAAATCACGGGGAAATGTAGTTGATCCCTTAAAATTGGTGAAAGAATACGGGGTAGATGTCTACCGCTATTTTTTGCTTCGGGAGGTACCTTTTGGATTGGACGGGAATTTTTCTGACGAGGCAATTACTATGAGAAAAAATAGCGATTTGGCTAATGATTTGGGTAACCTTGTGCACCGGACGGCAACTATGGTGGAAAAATATTTCTCAGGAAGCGTTCCTGAAAAAGGCGCGCTCAAAGCCAATGCATTAAAGGCAGATAGTGATAATCTAAGCAACGAAGTCTCGAAAGCGCTTGAGGCAGTTGATTTTTCCCAAGCCTTGGACGCGATTTGGTCGGTTATCAATCAGGCAAATAAGTTTATCGAGGAAACTAAGCCGTGGAACCTGCTAAAAGAAGGTAAGACAGAAGATCTTGATTCCTTTATGCTGCTTTTAGTTGAAGTGATACGAAATGTTTCTTGCGTGCTGGTTTATTTTATTCCGGAGTCCGCAAAAAATATTTCTTCACAATTTGCGTCTCGTATAATAAGAAAAGGCATTCCGCTTTTTCCACGCCTTGAGACAAAATAATTCTGTCATGCTCATTGATACCCACGCGCATTTGGATTTTTCTGATTTTAACAGCGACAGGGATGGGGTTATCAAGCGCGCTCAAGAAAATGGAGTTGGGCTTATTGTAAACGTAAGCTCAAGCCTTGAAGGTTGCGTCAGGTCTTTGGAATTGGCTCGTCTCTATCAGTGCGTGTACGCCTCGGTGGGGATACACCCTCACGATGTGAAGGATGTTGATGAGAGTGTATTTAAGAAGGTAAGTGAGTGGGCTAAGAGAGAGAGGGTCGTGGCAATCGGTGAGGTAGGATTAGATTTTTACCGCAACCTTTCGCCGGAAAATATTCAAAAGAATTTTTTTAGAAGGTTTATTGAAATAAGCATTGCTTCAGAGTTACCGCTTATTATTCACAGCCGCCAGGCAGAAGAGGATACCCTTACAATATTGAATGATTTTAGTGCTAAGCTTCAGGGGGTAATACACTGTTTTTCAGGTGGCAGGGTTTTCTTAGAAAAGTGCTTAGGGCTAGGATTGTATGTTTCCTTTACCTGTAACGTAACGTATAAGAAATCTGATGCGTTAAGGGATTTAATAAAAGAAGTTCCCTTAGACAGACTTCTTTTAGAAACAGATTGCCCCTATTTATCTCCCGAAGGCTTGCGGGGTAAGAGAAATGAACCGGCGAACGTAAGGCTTTTAGCCGGATTTATTGCCGAATTAAGAAATTGCAGTGTTGAGAAAATTGGGCAGGCAACAACCGAGAATGCCAAGAAGTTATTTAAGCTTTAGACGCGAATAATCTTATTGCTGCATTCGTGTAAATTCGTGTTTTGAGAAATGAAATCTCAGGTTTCCATAATCAAATGTCCCACCTATAATCAGGCAGAACTGTTCCCTAAAGTGAAAGAGGCGATAGAGCTTCTTGGAGGTATTAGCGCTTTTGTAAAGCCTCGCTCCAAAGTTTTAATTAAGCCGAATCTCTTGCTTGAGGTTAAGCCCGAAACAAGCATCACCACGCATCCGGAGTTTGTCCGTGCGATTGTCAGGATTTTAAAAGGCATTGATTGCAGGGTTTCTCTTGGGGATAGCCCCAGCGTATTCGGCGATTTAAAAGATGTCTTTAAGGTATATGAATGTACTGGCATGAAGAGAATAGCCGAAGAAGAGGCAATAACCTTAATCGGTTTTAATAAGAGCTTTAAGCAGGATTATTTCATTCTGGCAGAGTCTAGTAAAGAATATGACTATATGGTTAATCTGCCAAAATTTAAGACCCATGAGTATATGATTTTAACCGGCGCGGTGAAAAATTTGTTTGGCTTAATCCCCGGGACCTTTAAGCTTGAATGCCATAAGAATTTCCATCAGCCGGAAAGGTTTGCGAAGGTGCTCCTTGATGTATATCAGGCAGTAAGGCCTGCGCTTACTATAGTTGACGGCATTTCGGGCATAGAAGGCAATGGCCCGGCAACTTCCGGAACCAAAAGGGATTTTGGCCTTATTGTAGCGGGAGTCGATTGTGTGGCGATTGATTCTGTTTTGGCGAGGATTATGAATATAAAAGCGCAGTATGTATATACCAATAAAGAGGCGGCCAAAAGAAATCTAGGGAATCTTGCTATGGAGGATATCGAGGTAAAAGGAGAGGGGCTTTCGTCTTGTGTGATAAGAGATTTTAAGCTTCCTCATACATCCTTAAAGCAGACTATTCGTAATAAGCTTCCTCAGCCGGTTGCGAATATGTTAAAAAGGATGCTTACCTTTCATCCTCAAATAGATTCAGATGCCTGCCGGCTGTGCGAGGCATGCGTGAAGAATTGCCCTCAAAAGATAATGAGTAATAAAAACGGCAAGATAGCCATTGATTACTCGCAATGTATTTCCTGTTTTTGCTGCAGGGAGGTTTGCCCCTACGCGGCAATCGGAATAAAGAAAAGCTTGTTGGCAAAAATGTTGGGGATATGATACTCTGTCAATAAAACAGCGTTACGTTTACCGTTGACCCTGCCCGTAGGCAGGCGTGTACCGTTTACCGATAAGGTGTTATGCAATGGCTATAGCAACTATAGAGTGGAAGAAAGATTGCGTGAGGATTATTGACCAGACCAAATTGCCGCTAAAGCTTGAGTATTTGGATTGCCATGAAGTAAAGTCTATCTGGAAGGCGATTAAGGAGTTGAAAGTAAGAGGGGCCCCTGCGATTGGAATTGCGGGGGCTTTCGGAGTTATCCTTGGGATAAAAAGCATTCATACCAATGACTCCAGGGTGTTTAGGGAGAAGGTGGATAAAATTATAGCATATTTGGGTACAAGCAGGCCTACGGCGGTAAACCTCTTCTGGGCCTTAGAGCGGATGCGCCAGCTGGTAGTTCTTCACCATGAATTGGCGGTTTCCGTTCTTAAGCGGCTCCTTATAAAGGAAGCGGTGAAAATACTGAATGAAGATAAAACAATCTGCCGTATGATGGCGGATTTTGGCTCAAGCTTAATAAACGATAATGATACCTGCCTGACTATTTGTAATGCGGGAGCTCTTGCTACCGCGGATTATGGCACTGCGCTAGGGGTTTTTTACCGGGCAAAGGAGAAAGAAAGAAACTTCAAGGTATTTGCCTGCGAGACGCGGCCATTGTTACAGGGAGCGCGCCTTACCAGTTGGGAGCTCAAGAAGCATAAAATAGAGGTAACCTTGATTGCCGATAATACTGCTGCGTATTTAATGAGCGAAGGGAAGATTGATAAGGTGTTTGTAGGCGCCGACAGGATATCCAGAAACGGCGATACCGCAAATAAGATTGGGACGTTTAATCTGGCAATTGTAAGCCATTATCATAGAGTGCCTTTTTACGTCGTTGCCCCAAGCTCGACGTTTGATTTAAACGTGGCATCGGGGAAAGGGATTGCCATTGAGCACAGGCACGCTGATGAGGTGTCGCGATTGCAATCTCAAAAGATTGCGCCTCAGGGAATAAGTGTGTATAATCCGGCATTTGATGTTACTGCCCATGAATTTATCCATGCGTTCATCAGCGAAAAGGGAATTATTTACCCGCCGTTTGAGAGAAATATTCAGCATGCCCTCAAATAATATTTCCGAATCCGCCTTAATTAAGAGGATTAGCAGAAAGATAACTACTGATGCCTCGGTAGCCTGCGGCATTGGCGATGACACCGCGGTACTGCGTTATTCTAAAGATAAGTATATGCTGTTTACTACGGATATGCTTATTGAAGATGTGGACTTTACTTCTAAAGCTACTGCTCAGGCAATAGGCCATAAGGCTTTGGCTTGTTCCTTAAGCGATATCGCCGCAATGGGGGGTATTCCTAAGTATGCCGTTATTTCTTTAGGGATGCCTAAGGAAAATGCGGTAAAATTCATTGATGGTTTTTACGCGGGGCTGACAACGTTAGCAAAACAATTTAAGGTTAATGTGGTGGGAGGGGATTTAAGCTCTTCTAAGAAAATAGTGGTTGATGTTTCCATGATAGGCGAGGTGGAAAAGAAAAAATTAGTGTTAAGGACCGGGGCAAAACCACGCGATATCATTTTTGTAAGTGGCCCTTTAGGAGGCTCTATCTATGGAAGGCATTTGACGTTTACTCCCCGGATAAGAGAAGCGCATTATCTGGTGCATAATTATAAAATACACGCGATGTTAGATATCTCAGATGGGTTAAGCTTAGACTTGCGGCGTTTATGCTCAGCAAGCAAATCAGGAGCGATTGTCTATGAAGATTTAATCCCTCTCTCAAACGATGCAAAGTCAATGGATGAGGCGTTACATATGGGAGAAGACTTCGAATTGCTCTTTACTATGTCGTTAAGGGAGGCAAGGCGGTTAATGCAAAAACGAGGCAATGTGTATAAGCCTATAGGGGAGATGCGGGAAAAGGAATACGGGATAAAATTTATCACTAAAAAGGCGCAGGAAGAGGTACTCAAGGCGAAGGGCTATCAACACTTTTAGAGTAGAGAGTAGAGAGAGAGCCGAAAAGGAAAAGAATAGTGTATTTAACGTCTGCTTCGGTAACACAAACTGAAGAAATCGCTTGTAAATTAGCAAAATATCTTAAGACAGGGGACGTGGTGGCTCTTATTGGCAATTTAGGTTCAGGTAAAACTGTCTTTGTGAAGGGACTGGCGTTGGGTTTGGGCTGTCATAAACAAGAGGTGCTCAGTCCTACCTTTGTGCTTATGCGCCAGTATAAAGGTAAACACCTCTTGTATCATTTTGATCTTTATCGGCTTAAGGATATTCATCAATTGGAGCAGATAGGGTATGAAGAGTACTTTTATGGGGACGGGATAACCGTTATAGAATGGGCAGATAGGGTTCAAGGCGCGCTTCCTAAGGAATACTTAAGAATAGAGCTTGAAGTTAAGGATGCCAATAGGCGTCTTTTCAGATTTATCCCTAAAGGTAAGCACTATGCAGATAATCTCCGGCAGTTTGAAGGGAAGAAAAATACGCTTCCAAAACGGCATACGCCCAACACAAAATAAGATTCGTAAAGCTATTTTTGATTGTTTGGGAGATTCTATTAAGAATAGCTTGTTTCTAGAGCTTTTTGCCGGCTCAGGGGCAGTGGGTATTGAGGCGCTTTCCCATGGCGCAAGGCAGGTGAGTTTTGTTGAGAAAGAGAGTAATTGCCTTAAGCTTATAGAATCTAATCTAAAATTAGTGGAGGTAGGGGAACACCGCCTTTATAAAAAGGATTCACTGCAAGCTATAAAATACCTTTCTCAAGGGGGTATGAAATTCGATATTATCTTCCTCGACCCTCCTTATGAGAAGGATTTGGCAAAAAAGTCCTTGCTAAGCTTAAGTGTTTATGATATAGTAGCGCCTCAAGGTATCATAGTCGTAGAGCATCATAAAAAAGAAGAGCTGCCCAAAGGAGAAGGCAGCTTAATACTTTTTAAGCAAAAGAGATACGGCGATAAAGTATTGTCTTTTTATAAAAAGGCCTAGTGCACCGTAACATTAATTTTTGAAAATCAAACGGTGCACTAAAGGGGTGTGGGGGAGACCGTCCCCCACGCTTGGGGGGTGCTGTAGCGAACGAAGTGAGCGCCGAAGAAGGGCTTGCCCCCCTAGCGCCTGCCTGCCGGCAGGCAGGGAAGTGCTCCGTATCAATAATTAATGTTACGGAGCACTAGAATAGTGTGTAAATGAGGGAAAGTGTGCCAAAAAGCTATTTATCCGGGGTCGTTTGACCCTGTAACGTACGGCCATATTGATTTAATTCAGAGGGCATCTAAAATTTTTGAGACAGTAGTGGTTGCCGTCGCCCGTAATGCTCAGAAAAGGCCTCTTTTTTCAGTGAAAGAGCGTGTGGCAATGCTGAAGAAAGCAACTGCAGGCATGGATGGTGTGGTTATTGATGATTTTGATGGTTTGGTGGTAGAGTATGCTAAGAAGAATAATATTGGAGTAATTATAAGAGGCCTGCGTATGGTATCTGATTTTGAGTATGAATTTCAGATGGCGCTCACTAACCGTAAACTCTCACACGACGTAGAAACCATATTCCTAATGCCTTCTGAGCAGTATTCGTATATTTCCTCGCGCTTATTAAAGGAAGCAGCGGCGTTGGGTGCAGAGGTATCTTCTTTTATGCCTAAGGATGTTCAACGTAAGCTAAAAGAAAAATTAAAGGTCTCCTAGGCTCTATCACTGATACTATCCCACTATGAAGATTGACCTGAAACAACTCCTTGAAGGTGCTACGGTTACCTTGGTTGAATCCGAAAATCCGCAAGGATTAGATTTAGAGGCAACAGGGATACAGATATCCTCGCCTATTGAAATTAAGGCTCAGGTAACTAAGCTGCAAGATACCTTAGACATAAAAATAGCCTTGAAAACGGAAGCTGCCCTTCAGTGTTCCCGTTGTTTAAACGAGACGGACATTGTGATTAGTAAGAATATGCGGTTGGATTATACTATTACTACACAGGATACCACTATTGATATTAGCGAAGATATCCGCCAAGAGTTAATGTTAGAGTATCCTTTAAAACCTTTATGCTCTCTCGAGTGTAAGGGGTTATGTGTTACGTGTGGAAAAAATCTGAATGAAGGGCCCTGTGGCTGTAAGAAGCCATAAATTTACGTTAATTATTGAGGTATAGTAGTAGCATTTTAAAGCGTTTGCCTGCTTAGCAGGTAGGGATATTAGGGTATCAGGGGATTAATCTATAAAATAATTCGCACAGCGGCTTATGTTCACTATCGTTGCATAAGCCGCGTGCTCATTGAGGAGGAATGAAATGCCGTTACCAAAGAGGAGATTTTCAAGCTCGCGTACACGAAAAAAAAAGGCGCATAAGATATTTAAGATGGGGCAATTAAGCGTTTGTCCGCAGTGCAAACAACCTAAACTTTCGCATCAGGTTTGTCCTGTGTGCGGTTATTACAAAGGTAAGCAGGTTATTGAAATAGCAGTTAAAGAAAAGAAGAAAAAACAAGGATAAGGATAACGCATGAAAATAGCGGTTGATGCAATGGGGGGTGATTATGCCCCAAAGGTTATCATTGAAGGAGCTATTACTGCTGCCAGAGAATATGGTTGTCAGATAGCGCTTGTAGGCATTAAAGAGCGTATCGAAGAGGAATTGAGGAAAATACCTGATCTGCCTAATACTATAGAAATTATCCACGCATCTGAGGTAATCCAAATGGATGAGCCAGCAGCCTTAAGCATCCGCAAAAGACGGGATTCATCCATCGTCCGTAGCATAGAGCTGCTTAAACAAGGAAAGGCAGAGGCCTTTTTTAGCGCAGGTAATACCGGAGCCGTAGTATGCGCGGCTACTCTTGGCTTGGGTATGCTTTCTGAGGTTGAGCGGCCCGGCATCGCGATCATTATGCCGACCGTAAAGGAAAATCCTACGCTTATTATCGATGTGGGCGCAAATATCGATGCCAAGCCAATGCATCTTCTGCAGTATGCGGCAATGGCCCAGGCGTATTATTGCCATATTTTTAACTATGATTTGCCTTCGGTAGGTTTGTTGAACATTGGCGAAGAAGAGGCTAAGGGGACAGATTTTGTCAAAGAGACGTATCATCTGTTAGAAGAGTCGCATCTTAATTTTCAGGGTAATGTTGAGGGAAAAGATATTTTTAAAGGAAAAACGGAAGTGGTTATTTGTGACGGGTTTATAGGAAATGTGACTCTGAAGGTTTCTGAGGGGGTTGCCGAAGCCTTTGGGGCATTGTTAAAGAGGGAACTCACCAGCAGCCTTATGGCGAAGATTGGTTCGTTATTCGTCTATAATGCATTAAAACGTTTTAAGAAAAGCTTTGATTATTCCGAGTACGGGGGTGCTCCGCTTTTAGGGGTAAATGGCATCGTGATTATCGGACATGGCCGCTCCAACGCCAAGGCAATCAAAAATGCCATAAAGGTTGCCATAAAGGAAGTGGAAAACAACGTGAACCAGAAGATGTTGGAGTCGGTGAAAAAGTTAACCTATAGCGTGTAGTGCTTTATTAATTAAATAACGTTGCGTTTACCCTGCCTGCCCGCCTCGGCGGGCAGGCAGGCGTGTACCGTTTACCGCATATGATACGCGATACATACAAAAGGGTTGTATAGGGTTAAAGAGAAAAGAATGAAATCCATAGGAATTGTAGGAGTAGGAAAATATCTGCCTAAGAAGGTATTGACTAATCATGATTTGGAGAAGCTGGTGGATACCTCTGATGAGTGGATAGTCACGCGTACGGGAATCAGAGAGCGCCGCATAGCAGAGAAAAATGAGGCAACCAGCGATATGGCGATTAAGGCAGCAGAAGCTGCGCTTAAGGATGCCAAGCTCAAGGCTGAGTCGATAGACTTAATTATTGTCGCGACGATAAGCCCTGATATGCAGTTTCCTTCGGTAGCAACTATAGTGCAGGCAGCCTTGAAGGCGCACAAGGCAGTGGCATTTGATATTTCGGCAGCTTGCGCTGGGTTTGTCTATGCCTTGATTATTGCCCAGCAATTTATCGCAAGCGGCAAGTATAAGAACGCGCTCATTATTGGAGCTGAAAAGCTTTCGTCACTTGTAGATTGGACCGACCGTAGTACTTGTGTTTTATTCGGAGATGGGGCAGGGGCAGCGGTAGTTGCGCCGGTAAAAAGGAATGGGATAATTTCTACCTATTTAGGCTCTGATGGAACTGGCGGAAACCTTTTAATGGTTCCTGCCGGAGGCTCCCGTTTACCCTCTAGCCATGACACCATAAATAAGAAACTGCATTTTGTGAAAATGCAGGGAAATGAGCTTTTTAAGATAGCGGTCAAATGTATGGCAGAGGCAGCTAACAAAGCCTTAAAACAGGCAGGGCTTGGGTGTAAAGAGGTGGATTGTTTTATTCCCCATCAGGCTAATGAACGGATAATTTTGGCTGCGGCTAAACGCTTAAATCTGGATACGGACAAGATTTTTATGAATATAGATAAATACGGCAACATGTCTTCGGCTTCAACGGCAATTGCCCTTTGTGAGTCAGTGAAATCGAAGAGAGTAAAAAAGGGCGATATTGTAGTGCTTGATGTATTTGGGGCAGGCCTTGTCTGGGGAGCGTGTGTCATTAAATGGTAGCTTTTATTTTTCCGGGGCAGGGCAGCCAATATGTGGGTATGGGAAAGGATTTGTATGAGGCATTTCCTGAAAGCAAAGCTATTTTCGATGCCGCGGATAGCATTTTAGGATTTGCACTTACGAAACTCTGTTTTGAAGGACCATCCGAAGAGCTTACCAAGACCCAAAACTGCCAGTCAGCCATACTTACCGTAAGCATTGCCGCGCTCAAGGCGTTTCAGTCAAGCACAGTGCAGCAGCCAATAAACCTTACGTATACCGCAGGCCTAAGTTTGGGTGAATATTCTGCCCTTGTGGCAAGCGGTGTCTTTAATTTTGAAGAAGCCTTGTGTTTGGTACACAAGCGCGCAGAGCTGATGGAAGAGGCGACCAAGAAATATCCCGGCAAGATGGCTGCGGTATTAGGGTTAGAGCCGAAGGTGCTTGAGGATATTTGCGCAAAAACTGAAGCGGAAATAGCCAACCTTAATTGCCCGGGGCAAATTGTGATTAGCGGCCACGCTGAGGCCATGGAGAAGGCAAAGGCATTGGCGCTTGAGCATGGAGCAAAAAGGGTAATAGACTTAGAGGTCTCCGGGGCATTTCATTCTTCGCTTATGAAGAAAGCAGCGGAGCAGTTTAGGGATTATTTAGCCGTATTTACTTTGAAAGATGCCTTACTTCCGGTGATAAGTAATGTTACGGCTAAGCCTCAGAGCGAAGTATCGGGTATTAAGGAAAATCTCTTTAGGCAGATTTATAGCCCTGTGCGTTGGGAAGATTCAGTGAGGTTTATGGCAGGACAAGGCGTGAGCGCTTTTTATGAAATTGGCCCAGGAAGCGTGTTAAAAGGGTTAATTAGAAAGATAGATTCAAGCCTTGAGGTTAAGAATATAGGGAGTGTGAAGGATATCCAAAAAGGAGGGAACGATGTGCCTTGAAGGGAATATGCGTCTTAAAGATAAAGTTGCTTTGATTACCGGAGCGGCAAGGGGCATAGGCCGCGAGATCGCGCTTATCTTTGCTCAAGAAGGCGCTCACATTGTGATTTGGGATGTCAACCCTGAGGCTGCGGCTCAAACCCAAAAGGATATTGAAACCTTGGGAGTTAATACAATGAGCGCCAAGGTGGATGTGACCAATTTTAAACAGGTGGATGAAGAAATAAACAAAATTCTTGACAAATTTCAGAAGCTTGATATATTGGTAAACAATGCAGGCATTACGAAAGACGGTTTATTGCTGAGAATGTCTGAAGCAGACTGGGATGCCGTAATAAATGTCAACTTAAAAGGCACCTTTAACTGCAGCAAAGCGGTATCTAAGGTAATGCTTAAGCAAAAATCAGGCAAGATTGTTAACATTGCCTCGATCATTGGTATTATTGGGAATGCAGGTCAGGCCAACTATGCTGCCTCTAAGGCAGGTATAATCGCATTGACCAAGACCACAGCTAAGGAATTGGCATCACGGGGGATATGCGTGAATGCGGTTGCTCCTGGCTTTATCCAGACAGAGATGACGGCAAAACTTCCCCATGAGATACAAGAGAAGATGCTGGCTCAAATTCCCTTAGGCAGGTTCGGGAAACCGGAAGATGTGGCAAGGTTGTGCTTATTCTTAGGGTCAGGCGAATCAGACTATATTACTGGACAGACCGTTGTTATAGATGGCGGTATGGTGATGGCATAATGCTTCAAGCGCTGAAAACCCATTGAAACGCTTAAGCGTATAAATAATTCAGGGTTTTCAGACATTAAAGGAGGAAAATAATGGCAGTAGCAGATAAGGTAAAATCTATCATTGCAGAACAATTAGGAGTAAAGTCTGAAGAGGTTACTCCTGCCGCATCTTTTATTGATGATTTGGGGGCTGATTCTTTGGATACCGTTGAATTGGTAATGGCATTAGAAGAGGAATTCGGCGTTGAAATCCCTGATGAAGATGCCGAGAAAATGACCACTGTAGGAGATGCCATTAAGTATATTGAGGAAAAGGCAGGAGCAAGCAAGTAATTTGTTTGTGATGAGGTAAGTGTGTAAAGCCCCGGTCAGTATTGATCGGGGCAAATCATTTCTGATGCAATGAGCAGTAACTCGAATTCTCACGAATTTATTCGTGTGTAATAAGGTTCTTAGCATTAACGCGACTTAAACTATGAAACGACGAGTGGTAGTGACAGGGTTAGGGGTTATTTCTCCCGTAGGTAATGATATTGATACGTTTTGGCCGGCGCTCCTTGCCGGCAAAAGCGGTATAGGCCCGCTTACTACCTTTGATGCCAGCGCTTTTGATTCACGCATTGCGGGTGAAGTAAAAGGTTTTGACCCCACGCATTATATAGAGGCAAAGGAAGCAAGGCGGATGGAGAAATTTGCCCAATATGCGGTTGCGGTAGCTAAGCAAGCAGTGGTTGACTCAAAATTGGAGTTAAGCAATGAAGACACCCATCGTATAGGAGTGTTAATCGGTTCAGGTATCGGGAGCCTGCGGATTATTGAGGAAGAGCATAAGGTGTATATGGAGAAAGGTCCTTCAAGGTTATCTCCTTTTCTCATTCCTATGCTTATTGTGAATGAAGCTGCAGGCCAAGTCTCAATAGCTCTTGGGTTAAAGGGCCCTAATTCCTGCGTGGCTACTGCGTGCGCCTCAGGCTCGCATGCATTGGGTGATGCCTTTCGGGTGATTCAGCACGGGGATGCCGATATTATGATTGCGGGAGGCACCGAAAGCTGTATTACCGCTCTTGGCGTAGGTGGTTTTTGCGCGCTCAAGGCATTATCCAAAAGGAATAATGAGCCGCAAAAAGCATCGCGGCCATTCGATAAATTAAGAGACGGTTTTGTGATGGCTGAAGGGGCGGGGCTTGTGGTATTGGAATTGCTGGAGCACGCCTTAAAACGTAATGCCAGGATATACGCGGAGATGATTGGTTATGGTATGTCTGCCGATGCCTATCATATGACCGCGCCTGACTCAACCGGAAGCGGCGCATCCCGGGCAATGTGTGCGGCGCTCAACGATGCCCATCTTAAGCCGGAAGACATAGAGTATATCAATGCCCACGGCACCTCAACCGCTTTGAATGATAAAATAGAGACGTTAGCTATAAAAAATGCCTTTGGCGCACATGCATATAAAGTAGCGGTGAACTCTACCAAGTCTATGACCGGACACCTTTTGGGAGCTGCCGGCGGATTAGAATTTGTGGTATGCTGCCTTTCAATACGCGATTCTATAGTACATCCTACCATAAATCAGGAAGTTCCTGATCCAGACTGTGATTTGGATTATGTCCCCAATGTATCCCGAAAGATGAAGATAAATGCCGCGATGTCAAATTCTTTAGGCTTCGGCGGGCATAATGCCACTCTTGTAGTAAAGAAGTTTACAGGATAATGAAAGGAAGATAAAAACAGGTGGAAATATATAGAAATAAATGGAGATATATTGAAATAAGAAGGCAGCGTATTTCAATGTATTACTATGAGTTTTAACTTTATTTCAATTTGTAAATGAGTTATACAATTACTGAAAAGATACTCCTTGCGCATACTCCGGGTAAAAAAGATATTCATTCCGGGGAATTTATCTGGGCTAAGGTGGATTTGGCATTGGCAAATGATATTACTGCGCCTTTAGCCATTGAAGAATTCCGGAAATCAGGGGCAAAAAAGGTCTTTGATGCTAAAAGGGTAGTGCTTGTGCCTGATCATTTTACTCCCGCGAAAGACTTACGTAGCGCAAATCAGGCAAAAATCCTTTATGACTTTGCCAAAGAATATAGAATAAAAAACTACTTTGAAATCGGGCAGATGGGGATTGAGCACGCGCTGCTTCCTGAAAGGGGGTTTATTCATCCAGGAGATTTAATTATCGGCGCGGATTCGCATACCTGTACCTACGGCGCATTAGGGGCATTTTCAACGGGTATGGGTTCAACCGATATCGCAGCAAGCTGGATTACCGGTCATGCGTGGTTTAGAGTCCCTCAAACTATTAAATTTATATATACAGGCAAGCTTAAGAAATGGGTAAGCGGCAAAGACTTGATTCTCTATACCATCGGCGATATCGGTGTTGACGGCGCTTTATACAAGGCAATGGAATTTTGCGGCCCGGTGATTCAGAAATTAGGCATAGACAGCCGCTTGACTATGTGCAATATGGCAATTGAGGCAGGAGGAAAGTCAGGGATTATTGAGCCGGACGCGGTTACTTCTGAATATATCCGAGAGGTCCACAGTCAACAGTCAACGGTCCACAGAAAAAAGAAAAAACTGTGGACGATGAACCGTGGACTTTTGACAAACTTAAGGAGCGATAAATATGCGCAGTATTCAGATATTAAAGAATACGATATTTCGAAGTTAGAGCCGCAGGTGGCTTGCCCTCATTTGCCCAGTAACGTAAAACCGGTGAGTGAGCTTAGCAATGTGAAGGTGCATCAGGTGGTTATAGGCTCTTGCACCAATGGCAGGATTTCGGATTTAAGGGTTGCGGCAAAGGTAATGAAGGGTAGATTTGTAAAGTCATATGTGCGCGCGATTATTATTCCGGCAACACAAACTATCTATATGCAGGCAATTAAAGAGGGCTTAATTGATATATTTGCGAAAGCAGGCTGTGTAATCTCAACGTCAACCTGCGGGCCGTGTTTGGGTGGCCATTGCGGCATATTGACTGAGGGTGAAGTGGCAATTACTACCACCAACCGTAATTTTATCGGCAGGATGGGTTCCCCTAAGAGTTTTGTTTACTTAGCAAATCCCGCGGTAGCTGCGGCCTCGGCAGTAATGGGAAGAATTGCGCATCCAGAAGAAGTAATTTAGAAAGGTTTAGGTTTAGGTTAAGTTTTTCCTCAACCTTAGCCTTAACCTTGGATTATAAAATATGATATTAAAAGGTAAATCCCACAAATTCGGCGATGATATAAACACCGATGATATTATTGCCGCAAAATATCTGGTAACTACAGACCCTGTGGAATTAGGCAAGAAGTGCATGGAAACTATTGACCCGGATTTTGTGAAACAGGTGAATAAAGGCGATATTATTGTTGCCGGAAAGAACTTTGGCTGCGGCTCAAGCCGGGAGCATGCCCCTATTGCAATTAAAGGGGTTGGGATTTCTTGTGTAATTGCCAAGAGCTTTGCCCGGATTTTTTATAGGAATGCCATAAACATAGGCTTACCGATTATAGAAATAGCGCAGGCTGATGAAATAAATAATGGCGATGAGCTTGAGATAGAGTTAGTTAAGGGTGAGATCAAAAACATTAGCCAAGGTAAAGCCTATAAGTCTCAAGGCTTTCCGGAGTTTATGCAAAAAATAGTTGAATC
Source organism: Candidatus Omnitrophota bacterium (assembly GCA_023247895.1). Classification (GTDB taxonomy): domain Bacteria; phylum Omnitrophota; class Gorgyraeia; order Gygaellales; family UBA12090; genus GWF2-43-52. The sequence goes on along the minus strand of JAHFFP010000002.1, from coordinate 44,938 downwards.
AGGCGGGTTGATGCAGTGGATTGCTAAGGAGAAAAGATAAAGATGTATAAAATCGCAGTGATTCCGGGTGATGGGACGGGACCTGAGGTAGTGAACGAAGGCTTGAAGGTTTTGGATTCGGCAAGTAAGAAATACGGATTCAAATATGAAACCAAAACATTTGATTTTGGTGGGGAACGTTATTTAAAAGCCGGTAAGACTTTGGAAGATAAAGATATTGAAGATCTCAAGAAATATTCCACAATATATTTAGGGGCAATTGGCCATCCCAAGGTAAAACCGGGGATTCTGGAAACAGGTATTCTTCTAAAATTAAGGTTTTCTTTAGATCAATACATAAACTTACGCCCGGTTAAACTCTATAACGCCGATTATTGCCCTTTAAAGGATAAAAAGTCTGAAGATATAGATTTTGTGGTAGTTCGGGAAAACTCCGAAGGGCTTTATAAGGGGATGGGAGAGTTTCAGAAAAAAGGCACTCAAGATGAGGTGGCGATACAGATTTCCTATAATACCCGTAAAGGGGTTGAGCGTTGTATTCGTTATGCCTTTCTCTATACCCGAAAGCGCAATAAGAGAAAGAAACTTACCCTCTGCGGTAAAACCAATGTTTTGACGTATGCCTGGGACTTGTGGGAAAGAACGTTTAATGAAGTAGCGAAAGAATACCCTGATATCACCACTGATTATGCCCATGTTGACGCGACCACGATGTGGTTTGTCAAGAATCCCGAGTGGTTTGACGTGATTGTAACCGACAATATGTTTGGCGATATTATTACCGACTTAGGGGCAATGATTCAAGGGGGCATGGGAATTGCCGCAGGAGGAAATATCAATCCCCAGGGGGTATCGATGTTTGAGCCTATAGGAGGAAGCGCTCCTAAATATACGGGACAGAATGTGATTAATCCTTTAGCGGCGATATGTGCTGCAGGTATGATGCTTGAGAACTTAGGAGAATCCAAAGCCGCGCAGGCAATAGAAAACGCGGTGATAAAAATAGTAAGCACAAAACTAAAATCTCTTGCAGCCGGGAAAATGGGATATTCGACAACGGAAGTGGGGGATTTGGTTACAGAAAATTTAGAGTAGAAGGTATGTTTACCGTCACCGTTTACCGTTAACCCTGTCTGCCCGCCTCGCCCCGCAAGGCGGGGCGAGGCGGGTGGTAAACGGTTAACGATACCCAAGGAATTTAATATGAAAAAGTGGAATGTAGCAGTAGTCGGAGTTGGAGCAGTAGGAGAAGAGATGCTGCGGGTCTTGAAGCAAAGAAATTTTCCTATTGATGAATTAAAGGTTTTCGCCCGTTCGGCGCGAGACATACAAGTAGATGGGCAAACTTATTCGGTAACACCCATTACTCCCGAAGGCTTTGAAGGAATTGACATTGCCTTGTTTGCCGGGACTGAAGGGGAAAAAGGCGCGGCAGTAACCTATGCTTCTGAAGCGGTAAAGAGAGGGGCCGTGGTGATTGATAATGGCTCGGACTTTCGTATGGATCCTAATGTTCCCCTGGTTGTCCCGGAAGTAAATCCAAAGGATCTAAACCCTATTAGAAATTGGTTGCTCAGAAGAAAACATAGGCCATCCCGCCTTGGGTGGGACAATAGCAAAAGCCATAAGGGAATAATTGCTAATCCGAATTGTTCCACAATTCAAATGGTGGTTGCTCTTTGGCCGATTTATAAAAAAGCCGGTATAAAAAGGATAATTCTTACCACGCTTCAGGCTTCATCCGGAGCGGGAAGAGGCGCTGTAGAGCAGCTTAAAGAAGAAACCGCAAAGATTGCATCCGGAGGCTACGGGAATGTACAGGTGAATGTAGAAAATAAGTCAATGCCGCAGCAGCTTGCCTATAATGTTTTTCCTCATATCGGAAGCTTTACCGAAGGCGATTATACTAATGAAGAGTGGAAGCTGGTGAAAGAGACACATAAGATTATGCATGATAAGAAGATTAAGATTTCAGCAACCACAGTGCGGGTGCCGGTGCGCACCGGGCATTCAGAATCAGTATATGTTGAGACTCAAGAGCCGATTGTGCCGCAAAAAGTTCGGGATCTCTTAAGGAAATCTCCAGGGGTAATAGTTATTGACGATCTTAAAAACAATCTTTATCCTATGCCTAAAGACGTAGAGGGCAGAGATGAAACCTTTGTAGGAAGGATTCGCCGGGACTGTTTTGTTAAAAACGGCTTATGGCTTTGGGTAGTGGCAGATAACCTGCGTAAAGGCGCGGCTACGAATGCTGTGCAAATCGCAGAAGAGCTAATAAAATAGAACCTACAAAAAGGTTAACCCAACCTATGCAAAGGTTAATCTCAAGGTTAAACAGGGTATGTGCGAGGTAAGCAATGTTTAACTAAAAAGATTAACCTTTTCTTTTATGGGATATAATCCCAGAATTTGCAAAATCTGGGATAATGCCTATAGATATATGCGTAACATCAAGCTTACCATTGCCTACGATGGCACCAATTATGCTGGATGGCAGATACAAAACAGTCCACAGTCTTCGGTCTATAGTCCACAGAAGAAAACTATTCAGGAAATACTAGAAAAAACTCTTCAAAAAATACTTCAGGAAGAAGTAAAGGTGATTGGCTCTGGACGGACCGACGCAGGGGTACATGCTCTTTCCCAAGTGGCAAATTTCAGGACACGCTCATTATTATCCCTTGCGGTTATCCAGAAAGCCCTCAATAGCCTTTTACCAAAAGATATTTCGATAAAAGGGATATCCTTTGTAGATAATGATTTCCATGCCTGTTGCAGGGCTAAGTCGAAGGTGTACCGGTATATCATTTTTAATGGGAGTTTTCCTTCTGTGTTCTTATACCGTTATTCCTGGCATATTTCTTTTAATCTTAATAACGCGCTCATGCAGCAAGAGGCAAAATCCTTAGTGGGCAGCCATGATTTTAAGTCTTTCTGTGCCAGCCACACAGGCGCAAAAACCACTGTAAGGATAATAAAAAAGGTATCTTTTACCACCGAATTATGTAAGCCGGATATTGCAAAAGGAAAGTTGCTGATTATAGAGGTCGAGGCCGATGGATTTTTGTATAATATGATGCGTAATATAATAGGCACCCTTGTGGAAATTGGCAGGGGAAGATTTGAGAAGGGAAGCATTAAAAGAATATTGCATCTTAAGGACAGGGCAATGGCTGGCCCACGAGCGCCGGCGCAAGGATTGTTTTTAGCGCAAGTGAAATATTAATGGCAAAGACAAGAAAGCTTATATGGGATTTTTACGCATTAATTATTCTCCTTTCCTTTTCCGTATTACAGGTGTTACGCTGGAGGCTCCTGCCTCAGTTTATGGATGATTACTATCATCTTTTGACCGCGTGGGGTTTTATACAAGCAGGCGGATATAGCGGGTGGGACTTCTGGCAATATGCGCCTGTCGGCAGGGTTCATATGTATCCTCCTTTATATCATTTGGTTTTGGCATTCTTTCTCAAATTAGGCGTCAATAAAATAATACTTATTAAATCGTTAGAAACCTTATGCCCTATTGTTTTTTTATTTTTTCTTTGGAAATTTGTGCGAAAAAATTATAATGGCCGGCTGGCTTTTTTTACCTTAGCCTGCGCGGGGGCATCCTTTTCTTTTTATCTTTCATTGTTTAATTATATCCCCGCAACGCTTGCGCTCATGTTTGGGTTATATGCTTTTGATCAGTTGCTGGAAAACAGATGGTTGAGGCCCCTGCTTTTTATTGCATTATGTTTTTATACGCATATAGGAGTTTCCTGGTTTTTTGTTTTAGGCCTTTTCTTGTTTGGTTTGTTTGACACGCGGTATAGAAAGGCGTCGTTATGGATTTCCGCAGTATCCTTAGTTCTGTCTGCCCCAATAATCTTTAAGCAGGCGATGGGTTTACAATTTATTTCATTGAAAGGGATAGGCGAAAAATACTTTATAGAACTGAAAGTAATTGAATGCCTCTTAGCTCTTTTTGCCTTAAGGATAATCATAGGAAAGAATAGAGAGAGCAAGTATAGGTTGTTTCTTGCCTTATTTATAGCCAGTTTTATTTTTTTACCTTACCCCTATCGTTTTATTTCTGGACAAGGCTACCTGCCGGTTATTTTCCTTTCAGCCGTAGGCATTGATTCTTTATACGAGAGATATAAAGATAAGGCGCTCTATTTTAAATACGTATATCTTTTTTTAGTAGGGTATTGCCTGTTATTTTCAACAACATTATTAACAGAAAAAGATTATGAAAGAGATGGGAAAATAAACTTTAAGATATATTATGCTGATACAGCGCTTATCAATATGGCATTCCCTTTAAGAAACGAACGTATAGCCTCAACGTCGCTTTGGTTTCCTGATGAATATGCAGCGCTTAGAAAGCTGATTGCGCAACATTCTCAAGGAAATGATATTATTTATTCTGAGCTTTTCATTCCGGGCGTTGCTTTGGCAAGTATATCCGGCAGGGCAACAGCAAATGCCTTATTTCCCGAGATAGGGCCGATGAGGGCATTTGATCCTTTGGCAGTTTCGAAATTGATACTCCTGCCAAAGGATAGAACCCAAAGCGATATCAAGAGGATAGCCAGTGCGCATACTTTTATCAAAGTAGGGGAGGGGAATATTTTTGCGGTATATAAAAATTCTCTATGCCGCGCAAAAGTCGACATACGAAAAGCGTCAATATCTTTTCGAGTGTTAGCGTATATTTTCTTTATTTTTGCAGCCTTATTTTGGCAAGCTCAAAAGATAGAAGTTTTTTTAACCCGAAATTTTTCATCCCTCAGGGTGGGGGGAGGAAAATTTGGGTTTAAAAAAAGATTAGTTTCTTCTTGACAAGGTAAGAGAAATAAGGTATATTTGAATCCTTATGCAAAAGACATATTTAGCTAAAAAAAGCGATGTTAAAAGGTCATGGTATATACTTGACGCCACTGATAAGGTGTTGGGGAGGCTTGCAGCTCAGGCAGCAAAGGTTTTGCGAGGCAAGCATAAGCCTATCTTTACGCCTCACATTGATTGCGGAGACGGCGTTATTGTAGTCAACGCAAGCAGAGTGAAAGTTACAGGCAGGAAATTAACCCAAAAGGTGTACCGTAGATATTCAGGATATCCCGGGGGATTGAAAGAGGTGTATCTGGGAGAAATGCTTAAAAGAAAGCCTACCCATGTGGTGAAACTCGCAATTCAGAGAATGTTACCGGGGGGGCCTTTGGGAAGGGATTTGTTAAAGAAGCTAAAGGTGTATGCGCAGGATACACATCCTCATACTTCGTGTAAACCTATTGTTTTGGAGGTTAAATAGATGGATTCGGCAGCAGGAACGTTTATTGCAAC
>JAHFFP010000002.1:0-39594 GCA_023247895.1 Candidatus Omnitrophota bacterium | reverse complement strand
ACAGGAAGACGAAAAGAAGCGACCGCAAGGGTAAGGCTTCATCCGGGCAAGGGCGAGATTTTTATAAACAAGCATCCCATGGACAGCTATTTTATAAGGGAAACCGATAGGATTATTATACGGCAGCCTTTTCATGCCACTAATACGGTGAATAAGTTTGATTGTTTTGCTAATATCAGGGGAGGAGGGCTTTCTGGGCAGGCGGGTGCGTTACGGTTAGGAATTGCACGTGCTCTTTTATTGGTAGACCCCGCCTATAAACAGCTCTTAAGAAAAGGGAATTTTCTCACCCGTGATTCAAGGATGAAGGAACGTAAGAAATACGGCCAGAAAGGGGCTCGTAAACGCTTCCAGTGGACAAAGAGGTAAAAATAGAATATATTTAAAGTATATATAATTCTGATTATAGATTAGACACAAAAGTCCCGCATGAAGCGGGACTTTTTATTTATATTTCCGTTTTCTCCGACGAAAAAATCATTGCTTTCATAAGAAATTATGATATAGTAGTAACGTTAACGATAATCAAGATAATTCCAAAATTCGGGTTGAATCAAGAGTATAAAATTATGGTAAAAGTAGGAATAGTTGGCGCGCGAGGATATACCGGCGAAGAACTTATCAATATCTTTTTGAAGCACTCTCAGGCAAAGATAAGCTATTTAACCGCCAGGGTTGATGCGCCGACACCTATATCAAAGATATTTCCTCAAGTAAGAAATAGGCTTGATGTGCGCTGTGATAATTTTGATGTTGCGAAAGCGGTAAAGTCCTGCGATGTAGCATTCTTGGCTTTGCCGCATACGACGTCAATGGAGGTTGCGCCTTTCTTGCTTAAGGCAGGGAAAAAGGTTATTGATTTGAGCGCTGATTATCGCATAGAAGATTATAAAATCTATGAGGCATGGTATAAGGTTACGCATAGCGATAGGGCACACATTAAAAGTGCCGTGTATGGCTTGCCTGAAATTAACAGGGCAAAAATTAAGAAGGCGGATTTTATTGCCAATCCCGGTTGTTATCCTACCGCGGCAATTCTTTCAATAGCCCCGCTGGTACGCACCCGTTTTTGTAATCTTGATACGATTATTATTGATGCAAAAAGCGGCTATAGCGGCGCAGGGAGAAAATCAACGGATGATTCTTTTATACAGGAGATAAAAGATAATTTTAAAGCCTATAAGGTGGATGTCCATCAGCATACCCCGGAAATAAATCAGGAGTTATCTAAGATTGCAAAGAAGAAAATCAATGTTACTTTTGTGCCTCATCTCTTGCCTGTTGAAAGGGGGCTTATTGAGACGATATATATACCATTACAAAAGAACCCAAAAGCAGTAACTTCTCACCAGATAATAGAGATATATAAGAAATTCTACAAAGACGCGCCTTTTGTGCGGATACGCAATGAAGGAGAGATTCCGCAGTTACGCAATGTGCAGCATACAAACTTTTGTGATATTGGTGTAAAGGTAAGCGAGGATAAAAAGCTTATTATCATTATCTCGTCAATAGACAATCTGCTCAAAGGCGCTTCAGGCCAGGCAGTGCAGAATATGAATCTGATGTATGGCTTTAAAGAAACCGAAGGCCTGCTATGAAAGGAATAAAGAATGCCCTTTGCCAGGCGAAAGGATTTGAGGCTGCGGCTATGGCGGCAGGGCTTAAAAAGAATAACCAATTTGATCTCGCGCTTATTTACACAGACGTGCCTGCGGTTTCCTGTGGGATGTTTACTAAAAACAGATTTGCTGCAGCACCGGTAATTATATGCAAGGAACATTTAAAGGCAAAACAGTCGCAGGCGATAGTGGTAAATAGCGGCAATGCCAATTGTTATACAGGTGTGGCAGGGCTAAAAGTGGCAAAGGAAACAGCCCGTGTGGCCGCAGAATTATTAGGAATTAAGAATAACGCTGTGTTAGTCTCATCGACAGGCATTATCGGCAAGTTATTGGATATTTCTAAGATTGCTCACGCAGTACCCTTTTTAGTTAAGTCTTTAAATACGAATGGTGGCCAGAAAGTAGCGCGCGCAATTATGACTACTGACACAAAGCCTAAAGAGGCGGTTGCGAAGATTAAGATAGGTAATAGCGGCGTAACTATTGGTGCAGTCGCAAAAGGCGCAGGGATGATTGCCCCTGATATGGCAACTATGTTATGTTTTATCACAACCGATGCCGCTATAGAATACGCTGCCCTCAAAGAAGCCTTACGGGATGCGGTAGATACTTCTTTTAACATGATTACTATCGATGGTTGTATGAGCACCAATGACAGCGTAATTATTTTAGCTAACGGTATGGCAAAAAATACCGTTATAAGACTAGCCGACGCACAGTTCTTGAAATTTAAAACTGCTTTAAAAGAAATTTGTTTGAGCTTGGCTAAGATGATTGTGCAGGATGCAGAAGGAGCAACTAAATTTATTACTATTGAGGTTTCGGGTGCTGGTAATAATGCCGAAGCAAAGAAGGCAGCGTTGGCAATAGCAAATTCCAACCTTTTTAAAACTGCGGTGTATGGCCAAGGGCAGAATTGGGGTAGAATCATTGCTGCAATCGGCGCCTCAGGCGTTAAGGCAAAAGAACGCATTAAGCTACAGTATAGTTCCTTTAAGAAAAAAAACATAGTGGTGAAGGCGGATCTAGGATGCGGTGTCGGTAAGGCTACTGTCTATACGTCAGATTTGACACCGGAATACGTCAGAATTAATGCGGAGTACAACTAAGTGTATAAGTGTGTAAGGAGACACTTAAAAACTTTACCTGTCTGCCGACAGGCAGGCACTTACGCGCTTAGTTATGCTCCGAGCGAAGCGAGGATAGATGGAAGAAGCGATTAGAAAAGCAGAGGTGTTGATTGAGGCATTGCCTTATATCAAAGAATTCCACCGTAAAATTATGGTCATTAAATACGGGGGAAGTATCTTGGGGGATGATAAAATAAGAAAAGCAGTTTTAGAGGATATTGTCTTTTTAAGCTATATGGGACTTTGTCCGGTATTGGTGCATGGCGGTGGCCCAAATATTTCTGAGCGGATGAAGTCAGAAGGGTTAAAGACCGAGTTTATCAATGGCATGCGGGTGACTGATGAAAAGACGCTGGCAATTGTTGAGGAAGAGTTAGTGAGCCTTAACCAAATGATTGTTTCTGAAATACAGGAATTAGGCGGCAAGGCCGTTGGCTTCTCGGGAAGAGATAAAAGCGTTATTCTTGCCCATAAAAAGCTTGAAGGCAGCCTTGATTTGGGGCTTGTGGGTGAAGTTGAGGAGATTGAAACCAAGCCGATACTTAGCCAGACAAGGGATTATACGATTTGCGTTATCTGCCCTATGGGAAGGGGAAAAGACGCGAAAGCGTATAATATTAATGCCGATGATGCTGCGGCAAGGGTGGCTTCCAGCCTTCAAGCAGAAAAGCTGGTAGTCTTAACAAATGTTAAGGGAATAATGCGTTCTATGGCAGATGTATCATCTTTTCTTTCCACATTGACCATCGATGAGGCAAGAGGTTTAATTAAAGAGGCAGTAGTGCAGGAAGGGATGATCCCTAAGGTAAAGGCGTGCATTGCTGCGCTTGAGGGTGGGGTGAGGAAAACACATATGATAGATGCCCGTATTTCCCATGGGCTTCTTTTAGAGATTTTCACCAAAGAAGGGGTAGGGACGGAAATCGTGAAATAAGGGAATGAGTATCTTATGAAGAAAGCAGAAGTATTCCAAGCCTATCAAGATTATATCATGCCGACGTATACGCGGCAACCTTTGATTTTTGTCAAAGGTAAAGGCATGAAGCTTATTGATATTGACGGTAAACAATATCTTGATTTTTTCCCGGGATGGGGAGTGAGTTCCCTTGGCCATTGTCATCCCGATGTCGTCTCGGCAGCCCGGGACCAGATAGATAAACTTATTCATCTTCCGAATAACTATTTATCAGCGCAACAAGCAAAGTTAGCTAAGGAGATAATTTTTTGGTCTTTTAAGAACGGCAAGGTTTTCTTTGCCAATTCCGGAGCCGAGGCCAACGAGGCCGCGGTAAAGCTTGCCAGAGCCTATGGCAAGGGCAGATACGAAATAATTTCTTTTACCAATTCTTTCCACGGACGCACGCTAGCTGCCTTGACTATGACCGGCCAGGTGAAATATCAGGAAGATTTCAAGCCCTTGCCTGAGGGGTTTAGGACTGTTGCGTTTAATGACCTTGAGGCGGTGAAAAAAGCTGTAACTGATAAAACGGTTGGAATAATTATCGAATTCGTGCAAGGTGAAGGCGGGATTAATGTTGCCGATAAGGATTTTGTGTTAGCACTGCGCGTACTCTGTGATGAGAAGAAGCTGCTTTTGATTGCGGATGAGGTGCAGACCGGCATAGGCCGCACCGGAAAGATGTTTGCTTATGAGCACTATGGAATTACCCCGGATATTATAACGTTGGCTAAGAGCCTAGGTGGAGGTTTGCCTATTGGCGCGATGGTAGCAAGACAAGAGGTTGCAGATATTTTGACTGCGGGTAAACACGCCTCGACTTTTGGGGGGAGCCCGTTAGTTTCTAAAACGGCGTTAGCGGTATTTCGGGCAATTCAAAAAGAAAAACTATTAGCCAATACCCAAAAAATGGGTGAATATTTAAAAGAGAAATTATCCGGCTTAGCCAAAAAATATGCAGTAATAAAAGAGGCCAGAGGCTTGGGCTTAATGATTGGGATAGAACTTATTATGCCGGGAAAGGCAATAATTGAGGAATGTATAAAAGAGGGATTATTGATTAATTGTACCCAAGAGAACGTCCTGCGCCTTATGCCGGCATTGAATGTTACTCGGAAGCAGGTTGATAAGGCAGTGGGAATATTAGAGAGGGTATTAAATAAAGTGGCCAGAGGATGAAAAAGGATTTGATTTCAATCAAAGATTTAAGCGTCAAAGAAATAGAGGATATTTTTACGCTTACCGATGCCTTAAAGAAAGATAAGCTTAAGTATTCGCAGGCGCTTAAGGGGAAAACATTAGCGCTTATTTTTCAGAAGCCCTCGAACCGCACGCGAGTATCTTTTTCTGTGGGAATGTTTCAATTAGGAGGCTTGAGTATTTATTTGGCGCCTGATGAGATTAATTTAGGGGTGCGGGAGGCAATTAAGGATGTAGCAAAGACCCTCTCTCGTTATGTCGATGGGATAGTGCTGCGTACCTTTGAGCATACAAATGTCGTTGAATTGGCAAAATACGCGGATGTTCCTGTAATTAACGGGCTTTCAGACCTTTCACATCCTTGCCAGGGGTTAGCAGATTTATATACGATACAAGAAAAGTTAGGCAGGTTGAAAGGGGTTACTTTAGCGTATGTGGGAGATGGAAATAATGTGACCCATTCTCTTTTGTATTGCGCATCTAAGCTTGGCGTGAATATAAGTGTTGCTACCCCTAAGAAATATGAGCCAAATAAAGATGTGGTTAAAAAAGCAAAGGAATTTGCCGCTATTTCCGGCGCCAAGATGAATTTGTATTATAGCGCGGCTGAAGCCTCTAAAAATGCGGATATAATTTATACGGATGTGTGGACTAGTATGGGCCAGGAAAAAGAAGCCATGGTGCGTAAGAAAATATTTGAGAGTTTTCAAGTGAATAAAAAACTGGTATCATTAGCTAAAAATGGTTGTTTGATAATGCATTGTTTGCCGGCGCACCGGGGTGAAGAAATAACCGATGAAGTGGTAGATTCAGGAAATTCTATCGTTTTTGACCAGGCAGAAAACAGGCTGCATGTGCAGAAGGCGATTCTCATTCAGTTGTTAAAATAAATAAGTTACGTTTACCGCAAGACCGCCTGCCGTTACCCGTTGCGGTAGGCGGTCTTGCGGTAAACGTAAAATGTAGGAGCATTATTTTATGAAGAAAGTTATTTTAGCATATTCCGGTGGTTTAGATACTTCTTGCGCGGTGCAGTGGCTTAAGGATAAGGGGCATGAGGTTATTTGTTTTATTGCGGATTTAGGCCAGGGTGAGGATTTTGAGCGAATAGAAAAACGGGGTCTGTCAGGCGGGGCATCTAAAGTTTATATTAAAGACTTGCGTAAGGAATTTGCGGATGATTTTATTTTCCCTGCGCTCAAGGCACATGCCATATATGAGGGGAAGTATCTTTTGGCGACCGCCCTAGGCAGGCCTTTGATTGCCAAGTATTTGGTAGAAGTAGCACATAAGGAAAAGGCTTCTGCAATTGCTCATGGCTGTACCGGAAAAGGCAATGACCAGGTGCGCTTTGAGGTTACCGCGCAGATACTTGATTCGAAATTAGAGATTATTGCGCCGGTAAGAGTTTGGGAGTTTAAATCAAGGGAAGAAGAGATAGAATATGCCCTTAAGAAAAAAATCCCTATCGATGTTACCAAGAAAAAGCCATATAGCTTAGATAAGAATTTATGGGGAGTTTCTATCGAATCCGGGGTCCTGGAGAATCCTTGGACAGAGCCTCCGAAAGATTGTTATCAATGGACTAATTCACCTGAAGAAGCGCCTGGTAAGCCGGTGTACCTTGAAATAGAATTGGAAAAAGGAATCCCCAAGAAAATAAATGGCAAGAGCTATGGAGTCCTTGAGCTTATAGACAAATTGTGTAATTTAGGCTCTATCCACGGGATAGGTAGAAGCGATATGATTGAGAATAGGTTGGTGGGTATTAAGTCGAGGGAGATTTACGAAGCCCCTGCCGGAACTATCCTCTATACCGCTCATAAAGAGTTAGAGGCATTGGTATTGGATAGGGAATTAGCGCATTATAAAGCAGGGATATCGCTTAAGTATGCTGAGCTTATCTACTACGGTCTTTGGTATTCAAAGCTGCGGAGAGCCTTGGATAAATTTATTGAAAAGACGCAAGAAACCGTAAGCGGCGTTGTGAGGCTTAAACTTTATAAAGGTAATTGTACCGTGGTAGGCAGAAAATCGCCATATTCTCTGTATCAGGAAAAGTTAGCCACCTATTCCAAAGGCGATATCTTTGATCAGAAGTTATCTGAAGGGTTTATACGGATATTTGGGATGCCGTTTTCCCGCCCGTAGTTCTAATTCTGGGGCGGGACCCCCCCCCTGGTATTTTAGAGTGCGGGGTGGGGAAAAAATAGTCAATAGTCAATAGTCAATAGGCTATAGTAAGAAGGAAAAAATGACGAAAAAACTTTGGGGTGGGAGGTTCAAAAAGGAAATTGATAAGGATTTCTTTGAATTCCAGAAGTCTATCCACTACGATTATAAGCTAGCTGAGTATGATATTATACATTCCTTGCTTCATATAGCGGCATTGAAAAATGCCGGAATTTTGAAGAATGGCGAAGAGAAGAAATTATCTTCTTCCCTAAAAGAAATTCTAAAGGAAATAAAAAAGGGTGAATTTAAACCCAATTTTCACTCTGAGGATATTCATACTGATATACAAAATAGGATTGAAGAAAAAGTTGGTGCGCTTGCTTTAAAACTTCACACGCTAAGGTCGAGAAATGACCAAATAGTTTTTGATGGGCGATTTTATTGCGTAGAAAAAGCTTTAGATATCGCACTATCTCTAAATGTTTTTAACAAAAGTTTACTGTCGTTTATTGCGGTTCCTTTTATTGGGCAGAAATTTATAGGGTATACGCATACTCAAAGAGCTCAGGTGGTAGAGTTTGTTTATTATATCCATGCTTTTAGTGCTATGTTTCGAAGAGACTTAGATAGGCTCGTGAGATTTATTGACAGTCTGTCTATTTACGTTGGAGCTGGAGCCTTGACGGGCACTTCCTTGTCAAGAGAGAATTATAATAAAGCAATAAAGGAATTATCTTATCTAAAAGACAGCAATAAGATTAATAAGATAAAACCAACAGAAAATCCGCTTGATAATGTAAGTGATAGGGATTTTGTCATTGAGTTTTTAAGTATTCTATCCATTATTCAGATGCACTTATCGAGGTTGGCGGAAGATTTTATTCTTTATTCAACAAAGGAATTTAACTTTATAGATTTACCCGAAGAGTTTTGCACCGGAAGCAGCCTGATGCCGCATAAGAAAAACCCGGATTTCCTGGAGTTAGTAAGAGGTAACACTGGTAAAGTGTACGGGAATTTAATGTCCCTTTTAACTACGATGAAAGGTTTGCCGTTAACATATAATCGTGATATGCAGTTGGATAAAGAGCCGCTATTTTCTTCTGTGGAAGTGGTTGGGTTGGAGTTAAAGGTACTGTCTAAGTTTATTAAAGGAATAAAGTTAAATACCGAAGTAATTGAAAAGGCTTTAGAAGATGAAACCCTCTACGCAACGGATTTGGCCGAATTCTTAGTTTATCAAGGGGTACCGTTTAAGGAGGCGCATACCATCGTTGGAAAATTAGTAAGAGACGTTTTTGATAAAAATAAGAAGATAAAAGAAATGAAGGATGAAGAATTAAAACAGTATCATCACGCTCTTAATAAAACCATAATACAAAAAGTAATGAATGCGGAATATTCAGTTAAATCTAAAAAGACATTGAAAAGGATAATTCCCAGATAAAATGCATGACTTTAAATATAAAAATAAACAGCTTTATTGTGAAGCGGTAAATATTTCTAATATCGCTAAGAAGGTGGCGACGCCTTTTTACCTTTATAGCTATAATACGCTTTTAGGGCATTTTCGCAAATTGCAAAAGGCTTTTAGCCCGATAAAGCCGCTTATCTGCTACTCAATGAAAGCAAATTCGAATCTTAGTATCTGCCGTACCCTGGTAAAGGCAGGTTCAGGATTAGATATTGTCTCAGGGGGAGAATTGTATAAGGCGCTTCTTGTAGGCTGTGATCCAAAGAAAATAGTCTACGCCTCAGTGGGAAAGACCGAAGAGGAAATCCGTCAGGCAATTGCCAAACAAATACTATTTTTTAATGTTGAGTCACTCCCTGAGCTTGAGTTGATAAATAAGGTAGCGTGTGACTTAGGGGTTATTGCCTCAGTTGCTCTCAGGATAAATCCTGATGTGGAGCCTAAGACACATAGCTATATTACGACCGGAAAGCTTACCAATAAATTCGGCATTGATTTTGATACGGCGTACGGAATCCTTCAAAATAGAGGTAAGTTAAGCCATGTACAATTCAACGGGCTGCATATGCATATCGGCTCTCAGATCATTGATTCACAGCCGTATGTCCTTGCGTTGAGAAGAATAGTGGGGTTTATCGAAAGATTAAGGAAAGAAGCAATCAGGATTGAATATCTTAACATCGGCGGAGGTTTGGGAATTATTTATAGCGAAGAAAAACCTCAGACTGCGGATGAGTTCGCTAAAAAAGTTTTACCGATTCTTAAAAATACAGGTTTGAAGGTTATTTTAGAGCCCGGAAGGTTTATTGTGGGCAATGCCGGTATATTAGTTGCCAAGATACTTTATGTAAAGAAAACCCCATTAAAGAATTTCGTTATTGTGGATGCCGGGATGAATGATTTGATTCGCCCATCCTTATATGGCGCTTATCATGAAATTTTACCTTTAGAGTATAAAACGCAAAACGCAAAACGCCTGCCTGCCGGCAAGGCAGGCAATGCGCAATACGACGTTGTCGGCCCAATATGCGAATCCGGAGACTTTTTCGCTAAAGACAGGATTTTGCCTAAAGTAATTGAAGGCGAGTTCTTGGCGATAATGAGCGCTGGCGCATACGGGTTTTCTATGGCTTCAAACTATAATTGCCGTCTCAGGCCTATGGAGATTATGGTTAAAGGGAATAAATTTTATACTGTGCGTAAGCGCGATAGCTATGTGGATTTGGTGCGTAAGGACGTAATCCTTGAGTTTTTAAAATAACCTTTTTTACTCCCCTAGTGCACTGTTACATTAAGTTTTATTAGGTTAGATAGTGCAGTAAGGGGGTGCGGGGGAGATTGCCCCCCCCCTCGCGCCTGCAGGGAAGTGCGGAGTTAACTTCCGCGACTATGAGGGATTAAGTTAACGCAAGCACTGGGGTGTTATTTCCACACCGCACAGGTGTGGAAGGGTAATAAGATGAGAAAGATAGAATTTACAAAAGTAGTAGCTTCTGGAAATGACTTTATAATTATAAACCGTGTACCGTTTACCGCTTGCCGTTTACCGAATTTCGCTAAAAGGATATGTGACCGCAAATTCGGAGCCGGGGCGGATGGGTTGCTTTTCCTAGAGAAATCTAAGATTGCCGATATAAGGATGCGTATTTTTAATGCCGATGGCTCTGAGGCCCAGATGTGCGGCAATGGGGCAAGGTGTCTGGCGTTGTATTATAGCCGACGCTCGACGGTCAACGCTCGACGCTCAAAGATAAGTTTAGAGACTGGGGCGGGGATAATTGAGGGAAGGGTTGCAGGCAATAATGTGCGGATTAAGTTGACTGAGCCAAGAGATTATCAAGCGGGAGTGCCGATAAAGATAAACGATCGAGAAATGAAGATACATTCTATAAATACCGGTGTTCCTCATGCGGTTATTTTTGTGGAAGGAATTGAAGAGATTGATGTTTCATCCATAGGAAGGGAAATCCGCTACTACGAAGGTTTTGCCCCTGCGGGAACAAATGTGGATTTTGTTGAAATCATTAGTAATGATACTATTAAGGTGCGTACCTATGAGCGCGGGGTTGAGGATGAAACCCTTGCCTGCGGCACAGGAGCGGCAGCTTCGGCCATAGCGTATAGTCAGCAGTCAACTCCTGCGCAGGCGCCCGCCTGCCGGACGGGCAGGGATGCGCCTACGGCGCAAGTCCACAGTCCACGGCAGAAAATAAATGTGATAACCAGGGGGGGAGAAACCCTAAAAGTTTATTTTAAGAGAGAAAATAATGAAGTAAGTAATGTATGGCTTGAGGGAAAGGCAAGAATAGTCTACGGGGGAGAGTACTATGTTTAAAGGCTCAATGGTGGCAATTGTTACGCCGTTTCTAAATGGTAAAGTGGATGAAAAGAGGTTAAGGAGCTTAGTTGAGTTCCATATCAAAAACAAGACTTCGGCAATTGTACCTTGCGGGACAACGGGTGAGTCGGCAACCTTATCTTGGGCTGAGCATGAGCGGGTAATCGAGGTGGTGATAGAAGCAGCTGAAAAAAGAATTCCGGTGATTGCCGGAACCGGTTCAAACTCAACTGAAGAAGCGGTTATGTTAACCAAACAGGCTGCGAAGTCCGGAGCCGATGCCTCCTTGCATGTCGCGCCTTATTATAACCGGCCCACTCAACGTGGCTTATACCTGCATTTTAAGGCGGTAAGTGAGTGCGCGGAGATACCGGTGATTCTTTATAATATTGCCTCGCGCACGGGAGTTAATATTGAGCCTGAAACAATAGCGAAATTAGCAAGTGACTGCAAAAATATCGTAGGGGTCAAGGAGGCATCTGGCTCGTTAGAGCAGATGTCTCGGATAAAAGCAATTTGTCCTCCTGAGTTTGCCCTTATTTCTGGAGATGACTCACTTACCTTGCCTGTTTTAGCAATAGGCGGGACAGGGGTAATTTCAGTAGTTGCTAATATTGTGCCTAGAGATGTCGCGAATATGATTGAGGCATTTGAAAAGGGAGATTTAAAAAAGGCTCAAAGCCTGCATTATAAGCTATTGCCCCTAATTAAGGCAATGTTTATTGAGACTAATCCTATACCAGTAAAGACCGCAATGGGGTTACTTAAGTTGTGTGAACCATCTTTACGTCTTCCCATGTGCGAGATGGCAGCAGATAATGCGGAGAAGCTGAAGAAGGCGTTAAAGGAGTACGGATTATTATAAGTATAACTAAGGGTCAATAGCCAAGGGTCAATAATCAATAAAAGAAAAAACACAGGCTATCGGCTATAGACTATAGACCAATAAGTAATTGATTTTTATCAGGAGCGATAATGATAAAACTCGGTGTCTTAGGTGCTGGCGGCAGGATGGGCAGGCGCATCATTGAACTTGCCCTTAAAGACAAGGAATTTGAGGTAACCCTTGCCTTAGAGAAAAAGGGGAGCACTTTAAGCGGCAAAAATATTGATAAGGTTAAGATTTCTACCAATCCAGACGGCATATTCTTGGTTGACGTAGTAATAGATTTTACTCTTCCTGAAGCGAGTATGGAAAATTTAGGCTATATGTTGCAATATAAAAAACCCTTAGTGTTAGCTACCACAGGGTTTAAGGATGAGGAAATCAGTAAAATCAAGGAAGCAGCGAAAACTATTCCGATAGTTTTTTCACCCAATATGTCTATTGGCGTAAATCTTCTTTTTGACGTGGCAGGGGATATTGCTAAAAGATTAGGCCCTGCGTATGATATTGAAATTGTAGAAGCCCACCATAAAGCCAAGAAAGATGCCCCTTCGGGAACGGCGCAGCGGCTTGGACAGGTAATTGCCAATGCCACAGGCAGAAACATTACCATTCATGCCATCCGCGCGGGAGATATCGTCGGAGACCATACTGTTTTTTATGTGGGAGGAGGTGAGCGTATTGAGATAAAGCATCAGGCTCATTCACGCGATGTCTTTGCCATAGGCGCGCTCAAAGCGGCAAAATGGGTGGTGAAAAAAGGCGCAGGGCTATATTCTATGCAGGATGTTCTCCTTCGCCCTTAAACTCTATACATAGATGTAGTGTATCTGAAGCGGAATCTTCAACAATGTGCAACTTTTGAAAACAAGAAAGATATTGTAAAAGATTTTGAGGGTATTTTAAAAAGGATTAACAGATGAAAGTGAGATTTTCCAGGAGATTAGAGAACTTGCCGCCGTATTTATTCGTTGAAATTGATAAAGCCAAAAGAAAGGCGCGGCAAGAAGGAAGAGACTTAATTGATTTGGGAGTAGGTGATCCGGATCTCCCTACTCCACGTCATATCATTGAAAAATTGCATGAGGCAGCAAAAGATCCTAAAAATCATAAGTATGCCTTGGACCAGGGGATGCCTGCGTTACGCCAGGCAATTGCTGATTGGTATAGAAAGCGTTTTAATGTTGACTTAAATCCAGAGACGGAAATTCTTCCCTTGATTGGATCAAAAGAAGGCATTGCCCATATGCCTCTGGCTTTTGTAAACTCCGGCGATTATGTGTTAGCCCCTAATCCTTCATATCCGCCGTATCGCGGCTCAACTATTCTTGCTGACGGTATGATCTATGATATGCCTTTGCTTGAAGAGAATGATTTCTTGCCTGAATTAAACAAAATCCCGCTACCGGTAAGAAAGAAAGCAAGGCTTATGTTCTTAAATTATCCCAATAATCCTACAGGCGCAACCGCGGATGAGTCTTTTTATCAAAAGGCAGTAGATTTTGCCTCAAAACATAATATCATTATTGCCCATGATGCCGCGTATTCTGAAATGTCCTTTGACGGATATAAGCCGATGAGTTTCTTGGAAGTTGAAGGAGCAAAAGAGGTTGGGGTTGAATTTCATTCTTTATCCAAGGCCTATAATATGACCGGCTGGCGGATTGGCTGGGTATGCGGTAATGCTGATATTATTAGCGGTATTGCCAAGGTAAAGTCAAATATAGATTCTGGGATTTTTAGCGCTATCCAAATTGCGGGTATCGAAGCGCTTACCGGGCCGCAAGATCATATCCAAAAGATGTGTGCAATGTATCAGGAAAGAAGAAATGCGCTTTGCCAAGGGTTGCGTGCCTCTATTAACGCGGATTTCGTTGTTCCTAAGGCAACTTTTTATGTTTGGGTGAATGTCCCTAAGAAATATGATTCTCGCAGCTTTTCCTCATTATTACTTGAGAAATGCGATATTGTGGCTACTCCCGGAGTAGGTTTTGGTAGTTCAGGCGAAGGGTATATTCGTTTTGCTTTGACTGTCCCTAAAGAACGCATTCATGAGGCGCTTCGACGGATTAAAGAACGCTTATAAAATGGTTACCTGTTATATCGGCATAGGTTCAAACCTCGGCGATAGGGAAAATAATATCAAAAAAGCCTTAACTCTTTTACATGGTTGTCTGAATACAGAAGTTGAAAAAGCATCAGCTTTTTATGAAACACAGCCTCAAGGCTGCCCTGGTAATGCCGGGCGTTTCCTGAATGCGGCAGCTAAAATAAAGACTGCCTTTAGCCCAAGAGAACTTTTAAGGCAGCTGCAATCTATCGAAAAGCAATTAGGCAGGATAAGGCCTGGGAAAAGAAATTCTTCCCGCTCGATAGATTTGGATATCCTCTTTTATAATAACCAGAAAATAAGCCTCCCCTCTCTAAAAATCCCTCATCCGCGTTTAAGGCAAAGAGCATTTGTGCTGAAGCCGTTAAAAGAAATTGCCCCGGAAACTATCAGGTCTTTAGCCAAAGAAACCAAGATTATTTCTACTTTATCAGGGATGCGTGGCTTTATTGCAAAAGAAAAAGCGCAGAACATGACCATTGGTTTTGTTCCGACCATGGGTTTCTTGCATGAAGGCCATCTTTCTTTGATCCGGCAGGCAAAAAAAGATTGCGATACCTGTGTGGTCAGTATTTTTGTCAACCCTATCCAGTTTGGCCCTCAAGAAGATTACAAGAAATACCCCAGAGATTTGGAGCAAGACAGCATCTTAGCAAAATCAGCAGGCGCAAGTTGTGTATTTTATCCTAATGCCAAGGATATGTATCCGCCTGATTATTTAACCTATGTTAACGTGGAAAAAATCACTGATTACCTTTGCGGCGCATCAAGGCCCGGGCATTTTAAAGGCGTGGCAACAGTGGTAACGAAGTTGTTTAACATCATCCAGCCACATATTGCCTATTTTGGGCAAAAAGATTATCAACAGGCGCTGGTAATCAGGAAAATGGTAGAGGATTTGAATATGCCGATTACCATTAAAACTATGCCTATTGTCAGGGAATGTGACGGCCTGGCAATGAGCTCGCGTAATGCCTATCTTACTACTCAGGAAAGGGCTGATGCTGTTGTGCTTTATCAATCTTTGCAAAAGGCAAGGGAGATGGTAAGGCAAGGCCAGCATGATGCGCGAATCATAAAAACCGCAATCAAAACAGCGATTCTTAAGAAGAAAACGGCAAAGATTGAGTATATTTCGGTAGCCGACGCCCGCACCTTAGAGGATAGAGAGGTTTTTAGACAAAAAACCTTGATTGCCTTGGCAGTCTGGATTGGGAGAACGAGGCTGATAGATAATATTATCATTGAGGTATAATGAAGCGTAAGAGAATTGGAATAGCCGGCTGCGGGGCAATGGGAAAAAAGATAGCGCAGGCAATAGTAAAATATTTTACTAAATCAGCGACGTTAAGCGCGCTCTATGATATTGAGAGAGATAAGGCTCATGTGTTAGCCGCGAGCTTGAGAAAACGAAACATAGTTGCGTTTAGCCTGAAAGATTTGATTAAAAAATCTGACCTGGTTATTGAAGCCGCGAGTGCCACGGTTTCGGCAGAAATAGCAACGCAGGCACTTGGGGCAAGGCGAGATTGTATGGTGATGAGTGTCGGCGGCTTGTTAAGCACGCCGAGGGTATTTGACTTGGCCAAGAAAAAAGGCTGCCGTCTTTATATCCCTACCGGCGCTATTGGAGGAATAGATGCCCTTAAGGCGCATAGGTTAGCCCATATAAAGAGGGTAACGCTTACTACCAGAAAACCTCTCTCTGCATTACAAGGCTCACCCTATATAGTGAGAAAAAGAATAGATTTAGGCGCCATAAAGGCTGAAACTACGATATATGAGGCAAATGCAAAAAGAGCGGTAGCAGACTTTCCTCAAAATATCAATATTGCCGCTACTCTAAGCCTGGCGGGAATTGGAAAAGAAAGAACGAAAGTGAAAATCGTTACTTCGCCTGCGTATTCGGGAAACATCCATGAAATAGAGGTGGAATCTGATGCCGGGAGGACGGTTATCCGTTGTGAAAATAAACCAAGTGCACAGAATCTCAAAACAAGTTATTTGGCAATTTTATCAGCAATTGCCACTTTAAAGCAGATTTTTGAGCCGGTGAAAATCGGCACGTAAAGCGCGAATTCGTAAATTTACGTGAATAAAATCGCGAAAATTAGCGTAAAGAGAGGAGGTGAAATAAATTATGGCACAAAAAGTAGCCAAGGTAGGAATCAAGAGAAAAGAGGGGTATCTCTATTTTATTGACAAGGCCGGAGATGTCTCCTGCGCCAAGATGGCACGCGGTGGCAAAAAAGGCGGTAAGCCGGAGAAAGTGTCCAAGGTAGGTGTTGAGAAGAAATCGGGTTACCTCTATTTTGTGGATAAGCAGGGCGATGTTTCCTGCGCCAAGATGGTCAGAGGCGGAAAGAAGAAAAAGAAAAAGAAGTAGCGGTGTGTTGAGGAAAGGGACAGACACTATTTTTTTTAGATGCGCTCTTAGAAAATAGTGTCTGTCCCTAATTAATTTAATGCAAAGCAACGAAATCATTATCCGCGGGGCTAAGGTACATAATTTAAAGAATATAGACTTGAGCCTTCCCCGCAATAAGCTTATTGTGGTTACCGGATTATCCGGCTCAGGCAAGAGCTCTCTTGCCTTTGATACCATTTATGCCGAAGGCCAGCGCCGCTATGTGGAAAGCCTCTCTAGCTACGCCCGCCAATTCTTAGAGCAGCTGCAGAAGCCGGATGTGGAATCTATAGAAGGCTTATCGCCGGCTATTTCCATAGAACAGAGGACTGCCGGCGGAAGCCCGCGTTCGACCGTAGCCACCCATACGGAAATCTATGATTACTTGCGTCTTTTGTTTGCGCGTATAGGCAAGGTGCATTGTTATAATTGCGGCCAGCCTATTAGCCGCCAGAGCTCGGATGAAATTATTCATGAGATTTTCTCCACATTGCAGGGTTCCAGGATTGAATTACTCGCGCCCTTAATCAGCGGCAAGAAAGGGGAATACCGCGATATGCCTTCTCAAGTGCAAAAGGCAGGTTTCACCCGGCTAAGGGTAGATGGAAAGGTGTATGAACTGGATAATTTTCCGAAACTTGATAAATATAAAATCCATCATATTGAAGTAGTCGTCGATAGAGCGATCGTCAAGCTTGAAGATAAAAAGCGTTTAACGGATTCACTTGAAACTGCGTTAAAAATAGGGAAAGGAATTGTGAGTATTTCTTGTGAAGGAAAAGATTATTTGTACAGCCAGGAATATGCCTGTGCCAGCTGCGGCATAAGTTATGCTGAGGTCCAGCCGCGAATATTCTCTTTTAACTCACCGTACGGGGCTTGTCAATCCTGTAATGGTTTAGGGGTGAAATTTGAGTTTGATTTGGATTTTATTATCCCGGATAAAGAGAAACCAATTATGGATGCAATTATTCCCTGGAAAAGAGGAGGCAGAGGCTACCTTATGTATTACCGCAGCCTCTTAAGAGGATTATGTGAGTTCTTACGTATAGACCAAGAAACTCCGTTTAACAAAATCCCAAAAGATAAACAGAAGATTATCCTTTATGGCAGCCCCCAGATGATTGGCTGGCGCAAATACGAAGGAATAATCCCGCATTTAGAACGGTTGTTTAAGGAGACCAAATCCGATTATTTAAAGGAAGAGATTTCCCGTTTTATGTCTAACCAGCCTTGTCCGGAATGTAAGGGCAGCCGGCTTAAAAAGGAAAGTCTCAGTGTTAAAATCCAAGGGTTTTCAATTGATAATGTGGTGAAGATGTCTATTGAGAAAGCCCTTGATTTCTTTGAGCACTTGAAATTAAGCGGCAACGAGAGGCTGATTGCGCATCAAGTGCTCAAAGAAATACGGCTAAAATTAAAATTTTGCGCGGATGTCGGGTTAAGTTACTTAACGCTAGACAGGCTTAGCTCCACGCTTTCCGGAGGAGAGGCCCAGCGTATACGCTTAGCTACTCAGGTTGGCTCAGGATTGGTGGGTGTGCTGTATATATTGGATGAGCCAAGTATAGGACTGCATCATCGGGATAATGATAAACTTCTTTTTACCCTTAAGGCATTGAGAGATTTGGGTAATACCTTGATTGTCGTTGAACATGACGAAGAGACCATTCGCCTTGCTGATTGGGTGGTAGACTTAGGCCCCGGCGCAGGGCGGCATGGGGGAAAGGTAATCTTTAACGGCCCGATAAAAGAGCTTTTAAAGTGCCCTCAATCTTTGACTGCCAAATACTTAAATAAAGAATTACAAATATGCCCTTCGCAAACCCCTAGGGAAGACAAAGGCAGTTCGCGGCTTAAGTTATTCGGTGCGCGTGAGCACAACCTGAAAAACATAGATATAGAGATTCCTCTGGGTTTATTTGTATGTGTGACTGGTGTTTCCGGTTCGGGAAAATCAACTTTAATTTACGACATTTTGTATCCTGCGCTTATGCAGAAGCTCTATAAGAGCAAAATAAAGGCAGGCAGCTATAAGGGAATAGAAGGGTATCAGTTAATAGATAAAGTTATTGTGGTAGATCAGTCTCCCATTGGCAGGACTCCGCGCTCTAACCCGGCTACCTATACCGGTGTCTACAGTTATATCCGCGATATCTTTGCCCAATTACCAGAGGCTAAGGTACGGGGGTATACACCGGGCAGATTTTCTTTTAACGTAAAGGGCGGCCGCTGTGAGGCCTGCGCAGGGGATGGGATCAAGAAAATAGAGATGCATTTCTTGCCGGATGTCTATGTGCGCTGCGATATATGCCAAGGGAAGCGTTTTAATGAGCAGACACTAGAGGTGAAATATAAGGGTAATTCTATTACTCAAGTGTTGGATATGACTGTTGAAGATGCGGTGAGCCTTTTTGTGAATATCCCCAAGATAAAAAACATCCTTGATACTCTTTATGACGTGGGCCTGGGGTATATTCAGCTTGGCCAATCTGCAACTACGCTTTCCGGCGGTGAAGCGCAGCGGGTCAAACTTTCATCGGAATTAAGCAAGCGCTCGACGGGAAATACGCTTTATATCTTAGATGAGCCGACCACGGGTTTGCATTTTGCCGATGTGGATAAACTATTATTTGTGCTGCACCGTTTAGTTGAAAAGGGCAACACGGTGATTGTCATCGAACACAATTTAGACGTAATAAAATGTTCGGATTATATTATTGATTTGGGCCCCGAGGGAGGAGAGCGGGGAGGCACTGTGGTTGCCTGCGGAAGCCCTTTGGAGGTGGCGCGCTCTAAAGAATCCTATACCGGAAGTTATTTAAAGAAGATATTATCCGAATAATAAAAAATATTAAACTCCTTATGTGCCGAGCGATAAATCACAGAATCTATCTTCTGCTTTCCATTTTCTATCTTCTGTTTTCTGTAGTATGTTTTGCCCAAGAAGCGTCAAAAGAGGAAAAGGATGAATTGTTTGTTGCCAAAGACGCTTTTGAGGAGGGTTTTTACGATACCAGCCTCAAGCTTTTTAATGGCTTCGTGGGAAAATTCCCTCTGAGCCCTTTGGCGGCTGAAGCAAATCTGCATATCGGGCAATGCTATTTTTACCGTAAAGAATACCCTAAGGCAATTGCTCATTTCACTACACTTTTGCCGTTACAAGGTGCCAAAAGTATTCAGGATGCGTTATTTTTCTGGATAGCTGAGGCCTATTTTAAAACTAACGATTTTGCCCGCGCGTATGATTTTTATGATAAGCTGCTTTCGCAATATCCCCAATCTTCTTATGCGCTTTCAGCGTTATATTCTTTGGCGTGGTGCCTATTTGAGCAGGGCAAGTATTTAGAATCAGAGGAGAGGTTTAGGGAGTTTAAGAGCAAATACCCTATGGATGCATTAAGAGAGAATGCCGAGGTAAAGATTATAGAATGTTTTTATAACCTGAAGTCTTATGCAAAGCTGAAAGAATATATAGAACAGCAGATGGCTCCAGATGCGCCAAGAAATTTTACCAATGATAAAAAAAAGGCCTCTTTCTTGAAATTTTATTTAGCGGAGAGTTGTTTCTATCTTGGGGAGTATCCTTGCGCTATAGATAACTATACTCAGGCACTTGAGGAGTCCGTCGACAGCAGTTTTACGAATTTGATTTATGTGGGGTTAGGCTGGAGTTATTTAAAATCTAATGAGCTTATAAAAGCAAAGGCAAGCTTTGATGCCTTAAAGGTTAGCCAAAGCGATGAGAAAACTCTAGAGTATGCGCTTCTTGGTGAAGCCCTGCTTTTTCAGATGAACTCAGAATTTATCCAATCACTCGATGCCTATAAGAATCTGTTAACGCGAGCCAAAAGCCCGCAGGTGCGTTTTGACGCCTATGTGGGGAAAGCCGAAGCGCTCTATGCCTTGGGCAATTATTCGCAAGCAGCCGCTGAATATAAAGAAGCCGCACAGTATGCTGTCGGTGAAAGTAATAGTTCTCAGATGTCCCGGCTGCATTATGGCTTGGGATTAAGCTATTATATGGATAACAGATTAGAAGAAGCAGCTCTTGAATTTTCTTCCTTGGCAGAGGGCGTAACCGATGAAAACCTAAAGATCTCAAGCTTAGCCAAAGTAGCCGAGGTATATGAAAAATCAGGCAATGCGCAGAAGGCAGCAAGTATATATCAAGAGCTATTAAGAAAATATCCCGATTGTCAGAGGTGCGTGTTCTTTAAGCAAAGTTTAGGCGTATCCTTTTTAAATTTGAAACGTTACCAGGAGTCCGAAGATGTATTTAAGTCATTGCTTACTCGATATCCGCACTCAGAGGTAAGTGAAGAGGCATATTTTTATTTAGGAAAGACATATTATGAGGAGGGTGATTTTACCGGCAGCTACCTTCATTTTAAAGAGTTTGCGAGTAAATACCCTCAAGGTGCATTAAGGATGCAGGCATTGCTTTGGGAAGGGTTAAGCCTTAAGTCTTTGGGAAGATTTCAGGATGCCTATGATATTTTTAAGGCGGTACTTACTTCTGGAGCCCAGGCGCGTACTTTGGCCCATGCAGAATTTGAAATGGCCGATTGCTTGTATTATTTACAGCATAAAGACGATGCCTTGAAAAAATTAGAGCTTTTGCGTTCTAAATATTCTGATGCGGAAATTACCGGTATAATTTTATTCAGGCTTGCAGAACATTATTTTGAAGAGCATAAGCTGTCTTTGAGCCGGCGGTATTTATCTGAACTGGTAAACAGTAAACCGAACGCGCCTTTACTTTTCGATGCATACTATATGTTGGGGATATGCTTTGTGAAGGAAGAAAAATACATAGAAGCAAAGGATGCATTTAAAAAGATATCAGGGGATAAAGGCCGTTACTATCCTAAGATTGGAGATTCCTATCGGGATGTAGGTAAATTTGAGGAAGCGCTGGTATATTATCGTGAAAGTTTACGCGAAGAAGGTGTGGATATCCCTCAGCTAAAATTTAGAATTGCCGAGTGCTTAGAAGGATCCGGAAGGCTGCGTGAGGCGGCGCAAGGATATTTGGATATCGGTGAGGATAAGGTTTTAATGGTGAAAGGGCTATTGCGCTGCGGTAAAATATATGAAAATCAGGAAAATTGGCAGGCAGCAATTGGCGTCTATGAAAGGATATCTTCTCTTGAAATGGAAGAATCAAAATTTGCCCGGGAAAGGATAGAAATAATTAAGGAGAAATACTTCTCAAGAAACAAAAAAGGCCAATAAGTTTTTGTGGTAATTAACGTTTTTACCTTGCAATAATCTTAAAATATGGTATATCTTATTTAAGTGAGGAAAAAACAAAAGGAGGCGCGATGATTACAGAAATAGGTATTACCGCGGGAGATATTTGGCATTATTTGGATCAGCACGGAGAAGTCAGTTTTGCTCAGTTAGCATCTGGCATAGATAGGCCTAAGGAGTTTCTTTTTATGAGCTTAGGCTGGCTTGCCAGAGAAGGGCATATAATATTGAACAAAGAAGGCGATAATTATAAGATTTCTTTGAGGAGGTAATTGCGTTATGTCCAACCGAAAAGGAGTAATTCTTACTATAACCCTTATTTTTATTGTTATATTGGCAATCATCTCTGGAGTGGTGATTGTCCTCATGACTAATCAGGCAAGGCTTGCCGAATATCAAATTAAACGTATCAAGGTATATTATACTGCAGAAGCCGCAATGACGTATGTCCTTCAGGGATTTAGAACAGGAAGCTTCCCTGTTGCAACCGGAAGTCGATGGAACGCCACTACTACCCCCTCTATCCCCATAATTAACGGTTTTGAGACAACAGTAACTTTAGGTGCTGCTACAGGCCCAAATAATACGCGTCCCTTGAACGTAACCGTTGATTATTAAGTAGTTTATCTCTTTCCCATCTTTTTGCAATCAAAGCATTTTATATCCAATAATTTTCATTCTTATTATTCCAGATCTTGCAATAGGTTTCGAGAAAAATGGCCTAAATCCTTGACAAGACAAGGCATGGAGAGCAAAAGTACCGCAGGCGTATCCAGTGCGATACGCCGAGGACACTTTTGTGAGCATAACGGGAGTATTGGCAAGGATTTAGAGACATTTTGCCGAAATCCTATTGCAAATTCTGGGATTATACTGTGTAAGAGTAACAACTAAAATTTCGTACGTCAGAACTCTCAAAATAATATCTGTATTTCTTTTGTAACGAATTTGTAAATTAATTTAATATTGAACGTAAATCTTCGGTTAAATTATGTATAAGTAACTTCATTATAACAAATATATAATTTAAGGTGTAAAACTATAATTTTTAAATAATTATTGACAAAGTAAACATATTATGATAAAAAGTAATTTAACTTTATTAGATTATTCCAAGTTTTAATTATCCGGGGAACAATTGTAATGGCAAAATTAATGGATGTTGATGAGCTCGCCCGATACTTGAAGCTGCAAAGGCAAACAATTTACAATTGGTTGCATGATAAAAAGATATCGGGAATTAAAGTAGGTGGAGTTTGGCGTTTTGACCGGCGTGAAGTGGATAATTGGTTAAAGAGCAAACAGCAGAAATCTTTAAGCTAATTTTTGCTCTACACTACACTATAGGATATTATGGATAATTTTTTGAGAAAAATGCTTAAATTTGGTGCGCGGAAGTTAGGAATATATGTTGCCAGGGATAGTATTAGCATCGTAGAGGTTGATGACAGGCGGATTGTTTCCCAGGCCCGAGTTCCTCTTATCAATGCAGAGAGCATTGCTAAAGGGCAACCATCGGCGACAGCGACCTTTTCTGGAGGAATTCAAAATACAGAGGCAATTGAAGAGGCTTTAAGGAGTAATAAAATTAAGGCTAAGCATCTGTGTTTAGGATTACCGGCGTATGACCAGTTTATTCGTAGCTTTCAAATGCTTATGTTAAGCGCATCCGAAATAAATTTAGGAATCCAGTTTGAGGTTAAAAAATATATTCCTTTTAGAACAGAGGATTTAGCGTTTGATTATCAATATCGTATAAATAAAAAAACAGGAAAGATGGATGTCCTCTTTGTGGCTACTACAAGAAATAATCTAGATAACTATTTTGCTTCTTTAAACGAAATAGGCTTAACTGTCTCGGCAGTTGAACCCGCAGGCCTTTCGCTCTTAAGAATCTTATCGTTAACCAAACAATTAAATATCAATATTTCTTTTGCGTTAGTGGAGGTCCATGGCCAAGAGGCAGAGTTTACTATTATAGATAAAGGATTCCCCTGTTTTAGCCGTGAACTAAAATTGGCTCTAGCTTCTGATGCTGATGAGGCTTCTTTTAGAATGCGCTTAACAAATGAGATGCGGGTTTCTATAGATTACTATCGGCGTCAATTTGCAGGTGCGCAGATAGATAAGGTATTCTTTTTGTCTAAAAACTTAGCTCATCAGGAAACCTTGATTTCTGGTTTAAGCGCAGATTTAGGCCTTGCAGTTGAGTCGGTAGAATTATCAAGGGATCCAGAAGCGAATAGTGTGCAAGACCTGAATATGCTCAAAGCGTATGCGCTTGCTTTAAAGGATACCGTTAAGATAAATGTAAGAATAAATTTAACTACAATAAGGCACGCGAAGGCGATTGTCGCAGAGGGTTTTTCTCCCGAGGCAAAGGCAATTGCTTTTAATGTGAATGCGCTTAAACTTCCTATTGCGGCGGCTTTGTTAATAATAGGTTTTGCGTATCTCTTTCCTCAAATTGAATATAATAAAGTCAGTGAAACATTAACGCAGCTTCAAGCTCAGTTGAAAGGCAGTATTCCTTCCTATTTAGCAAATCCTACGATAGAAACACTTAAGCAGGAGAAGATAAATTATTCTAATAATCTTGTTGCCTTGGATAAGGTGGTTAAAGCCAGAAGCGTTATGACTCCTTTATTGAATGCGCTCCCTAGGGCAATTTCTCAAGGGGTATGGCTGGAGAGTATAGATATGGTCGAGGTAAATAACCGCAGCTCAATACGCATAAAAGGCGCCGTCTATGCAGAAGATGAACAGGCTACCCCGGAAATAGTAAAAAGCTTTTATAAGAAGCTCAAAAGCAACTCTGGGTTGGAAAGTTTAAAGTTGATATCAGTAAGCCAGGCACAAAAAGGCAGGTATACAGTGGCAATCTTTGAAATTACTGGAGATTAGGTATGAATCGTTCTTTGCCGGAGATAAAGAATAAGGTAATGCTCCTTTTGAAAAGAAAAGAGATAGTAATATCTATAGTCATTGTTTTGTTAAGTATGTTGCTGGCTAAAAATTTATTCCAAGAGCAGAAACGAAAAACTGCTCAAAAAGAAAATAGCGTGGCATTAGAAAAAGAGAAAATTAACTTGACTCAGGAGGTAATTGCGCTCAATAACAAAATGGCGCAAGCCAGCGGCCCTTATTATAAAAGCGATAGCCCTCTCAGTAGTGAGAAACTAGAAGAGCTCGCGGCTTTGTCTAAGGTGAGTATTATTCTGGTTACTCCTGAGCCCGAACGCGACGCGGGGTTTTGTATGGTTTCTTCATTTAAGGTGAGTGCAAAAGCGTCTTATCATGCGTTGGGTAAGTTTGTAAGTATGATAGAGTCAAACGGAGGAGTTGTAAAAATAGAAGAACTCTCAGTGCATAGAGAGGATATGCCCTTTCGTGATACGAGTATGCGCGAAGGATTAAATATGCTTAAGGTAGATATGGGAATAAGCCAAACATTTGTAAAAAAGTAAATGAGAAAACATTCTACAAAGGTTTTTCTTATAGGCGTAAGTATTTGCTGCGCATGTGTTATAGATACTCTGGCGTTTTCGCAAGTAGAGTATACCGCATCCGATATGCGCGACCCATTTGAAAATCAGCTTCCCAAAGAGCAGGTAATTAGAGAAGTGCCTCAAGAAGTGAAGCCGCCTGAAGAGGTAAAGCCCCCAGAGTTGAAAGTAGAAAGCCTGGTTGCGGGAGGGCCAATACCTCAGGCGATTATTAAAGGGAATATCCTTCGGGTTGGCGATGAAGTAGAAGAAGCGAAAATTATTAGTATCACCAAGGATGGGGTGCAGATATCTTATCATGAAAAAACATTTTTCTATCCTGCCCCGTCAAAACTTTTTAGAAATACTAAAGGAGGCAACGATGATAAATAAGGCCTATGCGAAATTATTTGCTTTTATCTTTTTTATTTTGGGAACCGGATTTTATTATACTACATGCTATCTTTTTGCTGAAACCGCTGTTGATGACTTATTAGTAGACAAAGAGAATGTGAAGATAACAATGGATCTGCAGAATGCACAATTGAAGGATGTGTTAAAGATGCTTTCTGTGCAGTCAGGGCTCAATTTTATCGCCTCAGAGGCTGTTGCTGAGAGAGAATTAACACTTTATTTAGATAATGTAGAACTTAAGGATGCGATGGATAAGATATTTAAGGCCAATAATCTAAGCTATGATCTTGATGAAGAAAATAGGATATTTATAGTAAAAGATTGGGGGAAGCCGGAGATAGAGTTGGATACGAGGATATATTTCCTAAAATATATTAGGGTAGGTAATTCCCGCCTTAATGAGGGAGTCAGTAGCAGTAGTGGCGGCAGCAGCAGTGGCGGTGGCAGCAGCAGTAGTAGCGGCGGTAGTTCTTCGGGTTCAGGCTCTAATGGGCTTAAGGATTCTTTATCTGCGATAATTAGTAAAGATGGCAAGATTATTGAAGATCCCGCCACTAACAGCATAGTGATTACCGATATGCCGAACAAATTTAAGATTATTGAGCAGATTATCGCGAAACTGGATGTTCCTATTCCGCAAGTAATGATTGAGGTTGAGATTCTGGATGTGGATAAATCCGATGTGGATAGGTTGGGGATTAAATTTAGTTCTAGTTCGACACAGGGCATATTTTCCTATACCGGGCCAAACTTAGGGGGCACCTACTTTCCTTTTGTAAGCGATACTTTTAGGAAAGCAGGGGCAAAGACTGCTCCTACTCCGGGGAGTTGGACAATGCAAGGATTTGGGTTTATCGCGGACTTCCTGTCCACGCGTTCCTCTACAAAATTCCTCGCCCGCCCCAGGCTCTTTGTGTTGAATAATGAAACTGCGGAGCTGAAACTTAGCTCAAACGAGGCAATAGGTTCCACTACTACGACTCAGGGCCAGGGTGCTGCTTCCACAACCAGTACCGCCGCGGAAAGGGCAGAAACAGGGGTTACATTTTTAGTAACTCCGCAAGTAAGTATGGCTACGGGAGAAATAACTATGGTGTTGCAGCCGAAAATAAAGGAAGCGGTGAACGGGCTCACTATCGGAAGCCAACAAACAAAGGATGTAGAAGAGCGCAGTGTTACCTCAACGATACGGGTGAAAGACGGAGAAACAGTTATGCTGGGAGGTTTGATTCGCAAGAAAAATCCTCTGACAATCACTAAATTCCCATTTTTCGCAGATATTCCAATCGTAGGAATATTTTTCCGCCACAAAGATACTACGGGAACTAAGGATCGGGAGATTATTGTGTTTATCACTCCAAAGATTGTAAAAAGTCAGGCCCAAATGTTTACGGCTAACCCTTCAACCCGCAAGATATTAGGCGAACGCCAGCAGGATAGTTTTATCAGCGCTGAGCGCAAAGAAATTATTGCGCAGTCTCTGGGTACATACGAAGCAGCAAAGAACCTGGCAAACTAACAGTTTCCTTTAAAAAAGAGCAATAAGAAGTACAAGCCTCCGCGATGATTAGCCATGGCCACATGGACGGGAAAATAACGCTATGCCGCAATCTGTATATTATAAACTTGGCGAAATGCTCATAAAAGAGGGGTTACTTACTCAGGACCAGCTGGATAAGGCTATCCTTGCGCAAAAAAGGGAAGGTGGAAGGATTGGAGAACTCCTTATAAAGCTCGAATATGTGAAAGAGGATGATTTGGCGTATGCATTGGGTAAACAGTTGAATATTCCTTATGCCTCAGCAAAAAGCAACTTGCTTAGGCCCGTGTATGATCAAAAGCTTGAAAATCTTATCCCAAAAGAATTTGCCTTAAAGAATATTATCTTGCCTCTTTCCAGAAACGGCAATACTTTTACCTGCGCAATTTTTGACCCCTTAGATCTTACTCTTATGGATAACTTAAGGAAGATGACTAACTGTGAAATCGTGCCGGTAATTGCCACAAAATCTGATATTTTGCGGGTTACGGAAAGCTTTTATGGAAAATCGAATTTGTTAAAGAGCGCGGTGGCAGAAAGTTACGGCCTAATGGATATGGCGGTTGAGGCCGAACAGAAAATAGATACTTCGCTGAGCCTTGACAGGATTACCGCAATAGCGGAGGAAGCCCCGGTTATTAAACTTGTCGAACTGATTATCCGCCAGGCTATTGACGAGAAGGCATCAGATATTCATATTGAGCCTTTTAGGAATAAAATCCGTCTGCGCTACAGGGTTGACGGCAAACTCTACGATATTCCCCCCCCTGCCAAGCATATGCATTTGGCAATTATTTCGAGAATAAAAATTCTTGCCAAGCTTGATATTGCCGAAAAGCGCCTTCCCCAGGATGGCGCCTTTGCAGTGCGGCTTGAAGATAGGCTTACTGATTTACGCGTGTCTATTATCCCTACTGTTTACGGTGAGAAAGTAGTTATGAGGATATTGGATCGTTCGCAGGTGCCTTTGGATTTTTCATCAGTAGGGTTCGAATCAAAGCAGTCAGAGCAATTCAGGGAAGCAGTTACCGCTCCTTTTGGTTTAGTGTTGTTGACGGGGCCTACCGGCTCGGGGAAAACCACGACATTATATGCAGCGCTTAATGAGGTAAAGGACTCTACTAAAAATATCATTACTATCGAGGATCCTGTTGAATACCATTTAGATGGCATTAATCAGGTGCAGGCCAAGGCCGATATAGGGCTTACGTTTGCTTCCGCCTTGCGTTCTTTTTTAAGGCAGGACCCTGATGTTATCCTTGTAGGCGAGATTCGCGATGCGGAGACTGCAGAAATATGCGTGCGTTCAGCATTGACGGGACATTTGGTGTTGTCTACGCTGCACACCAATGATGCCCCTTCAGCGGTTACAAGGCTTATAGATATTGGAATAGAGCCGTACCTGCTTATGCCGTCGCTGCTATTGGTGGTTGCGCAGCGTTTAGTCAGAAAACTATGCCTGGAATGTAAGGAAGCGTATGAATTATCAGAAGAAGAGGCGCGGGAGATGAATATACATGCCGATTTGGTGTACAGGCCTAAAGGTTGTGTTCGATGCAACCATACCGGCTATAAAGGCCGTATGCCCATTATTGAAATGATGAAGGTGGATGCTAAGATCAGGGCAATGATTGGAAAGAGAGCCTCATTTCAAGAAATACGCAAAGCAGCGGTAGACGCGGGCATGGAAACGCTCCTCCAAAATGGATTTAGAAAAGTGGAGAAAGGATTAACTTCTTTAGAAGAAGTGTTATCTGTCACCGCAGGGATAGAGCAATAAGGCATTATGTTGCGGGAGCTTAAGCCTAAAGGAGCAAAGACGTGAAAAAATTCGTTTTTACTGCTCGTGACCAGCAAGGTAAACTTACCTCAGGAACCGAAGAAGCAGAAAATGCCGATGTGGTAGTTAATCGCCTGCAGCTGAGAGGCTTATTAGTTACTAATATAAAGATAGAAGCAGAGGCGAAGTCTGTTGTTAAGCCGCATTCTACGCTGGTGAGAAAGGCCAAGTTTAACCATTATGGCATTAAAGAGGATGATTTGATAATGTTTGGGCGGCAATTAGCCACAGCTATTGGCTCAGGAGTTCCCCTGCTTAAAAGTATGGATGTGATTGCGCAGCAGGTGAGTTCAAAGAAATTCTATGGAGTAGTCAACAACATCAAGCTTGATGTTGAATCGGGTTTTAGTTTTCGCGATGCCTTGGCAAAAAATCAAAAAGTATTCTCTAATCTTTGGATAAGCATGGTAGAGACCGGGGAGGCCTCGGGAAATTTGCCCTTAGTGCTAGATAAGTTGGCATATTATCTTGAAAGCAGGGCAGCCTTTAAGAGAAAAATAGTTTCAGCGCTTGTGTATCCGGTAATACTTTTCGCGGTAGCTTCTTTGGCAGTTATATTTTTCCTTGTATTTATTGTTCCGAGGTTTACCGAGATCTTCAAGAGTTTTAATGTGGAGTTGCCTAAGGCAACCAAAATCCTGGTATTTCTTAGCCGGATGCTTAAACAGAACTTTTTATTTATTCTATTGGGGATAGGTGCTATAATTACCCTCATTAAGCAAGCATTGAAGACAAAAGAAGGAAAGAAGTTTTTCGATGATTTTATATTGAGGGTTCCTTTAGTAGGGGAATTCCTGCGTTTGAGGGAAATAGAGAAATTTTGTTCAAGTATGACTACGCTTTTGGAGGCAGGAGTTCCTATTCTCTACGCCCTCGAAATCGTGGAAAGGTCATCTGACAATTATACCGCCAAGGGTGTGTTTCGAATGGTTAAACAGAGCGTTCGCGAAGGAAAACCTTTGATTATCCCTATGGAGGAAAGCGGTTTCTTCCCGCCTATGGTTACCCAGATGGTGAATATTGGCGAGGAAATCGGCGAACTGGACAGAATGTTTAAGAAAATTGCCTCTTTTTATTCGGAAATCCTTGAGACACAAGTTACCCGTTTTAGCTCGATGTTTGAGCCTATAATGATTCTGGTAATGGGATTGGTGGTAGGGGGGATGGTAATTTCCATGTTTTTACCTATCTTCCAGATTGCAAACGTGGGAGGAGGGCGGTAAGTATATTCTCTGTTATGAAAACGCTTTCTTTGACATAGAGGAATAGTCTTGAAATAGAGGGGAATAGATGGTATATTTTGTATAGGAAACATATCATATGGGGAATAAAAAAGAAAGTTAACTTTGAGGAGGAGGTGAGGTGAAAAGGGTTGATGGATACAAGTCATTATTGGCTAAATAGCAGATAGATAAAGAAAAGAAAGGAGTCTTCTGATGAGATGTAAAATGGGAAATGAAAAAGGTTTTACCTTGATTGAACTTATTACCGTAGTAGTCATTATCGCCATATTGGCGGCCTTGGCTTTGCCGCAATACGCCAGGGTTATGGAGAAAGCAAGAAGCGCTGAGGCTAAGGAGAGTATTGGGCATATGCGCAAGGCGGCATTAACCTACTATCAGGCTTATGGCAATACAACTGTTGCTGCGTATCCTGCCGTGATAACGAACCAGACGGGGATACCCACAAATACTGCTGCTTCTTCTGCCTGCAGCGATGTAAACTACTTCTTTGATTATGGTATAACTACCGTTACTGCTGCTGGCGTAGCTACAATTAATGCTACACGTTGCCTTAGCGGCGGTAAAGGCCCAAATGCTCCTGCAGCTACTACTTATTTTGTTAGCCTTGTTACGGACATGAGTGGTCAAACGCCTGATATATGGAACCAAAGCGTAAATTACCAATAAGCGGCAAGATTATATAATTACGCATATGCATTTTGAAACAGATTCGGCATACGCGGTTAATTCTTAAGGATTAAGTTGTATAGGTTTGCCTGCGGATGAAGTAAGTTTTATTCGCAGGCAAACCTTAAGTGTTTTAATAAAAGGAATTATATGAGAATAAACAAGGCATTTATTCCGTTAGAAACTAAAGAGCAATCTGTAAAAAGAAAGATGTTTCTTTCGGGGTTTACCTTATTAGAAATAATGATTACCGTGGCAATCATCGGGATTCTGGTTGCCCTCGCGGTTCCTTCGTATTGGGGGGTGCTGGAGCGTTCCCGCCAGAGAGAGGCAGTGGTTAATTTAGGACTCCTGAGGGGCGCGCAGGAGCGTTACGCCTTAGAAAAAGGGGGTGTTTATACCAATACTTTTAATGACCTGGATGCAGAGGATCCTTCAACCAACGCGAGATTCTTTACTTATACTGTGGGCACTGTTGGTACTGCGGTGGCGACTGCTACCCGTAGGATTACCAGTGGTGCGGTAAATCCGGGTTATTGCGCTTATACCATAAATATATCTAACATAAGCAACCTGACACTGGCGCCGCAAGCTTCCCCGTGCAGGAGGCCTCCTGATCCTTAAAAATATGCTTCCAGAGAATATGAGGTTTACTATTATTTGTATGCTAAAAGAAAATGATAACGATGGGATAGGCTCATTACAAACTGCAGGGCAGCCGGTAAAGAGAACGAGGTTTGTAACGGGTTTTACTTTAAATGAGCTTTTAGTGGTATTAATAATTATAGGTGTCTTGGTAGCGTTGGCTATGCCCAACTTTACTAAGACCAGAGAAAGGGCTCTTGATAAGGAGGCCCAGACATCCTTAAGGCTGATTCAGGCGGCAGAAAAAATCTATCGGGTAAAAGTAAATACTTATTATCCGAATGGCGGAAGCGCAACTCAGGCCGATATAAATACAAATTTAACATTAGATTTAACTTCTCAATCTTGGCTATATGGAATTAGCGCAGCAGGCATAACAACCTTTACCGCTAATGCGACAAGGATTAATCCTCTTCCTAATGGATGGGGGAGAAATTGGACCATAACTGCGGCTACTGATCCCGGATGTACTGACACGGATGGTGGCATTAACAGTTGTCCTTAGGACTTTACGCGTATGCATAAAGTGACAAGACTAAATTCTCAAGCGGGTTTTACCCTTGTTGAAATCATAGTATCTCTTATGATCCTTTTGGTTACGGTTGCCGGAGTATACGCTAGTTTTGTCGCGGCCCAGCGCTATACTATAAGCGCCAAGCATAGAATTGCTGCGGTTAATTTTGCCCGTAAGCAATTTGAAGAGCTCAGGCCGTATGTAAGGCAGGATACGTGGAATAATAATACCGCGGGCGTTAATCTCCTTTATGCTCCCAATACTGGAAGTCCTCAGATTTACCCTCCAGTGAGTGTTGACCTTAGTAATGGCTGGTTGGCGAATGTCAGTTATAATGTTGCCAGTACTGATACTACCACTAATCGGACAGTAACAGTAAATGTTACATGGACTGAGCCGGACTAAGCATAACGACGTTATATTTTAGTAAGTTATGGTATGTCAGGATATAAAGAGATAGTCAGAAAGGGAAAGGATATGATAAAGCAGATAAAGGCTTCTTTTAGAGGATTTACCCCATGAAAGGCTATAGATAACCTGTGAAAAGGATAAGGTCTCTTGCGGGGTTTACTCTGATGGAGCTGTTGATTGCGGTTACCCTTATAAGCATGATACTTGTCTGTATTGTGGCAGTAGATATTGCTTCACGCAAATTCTTCAGTATGTCTGATTATGAAAGCAGGGTGCAAAATGAAGTCAGTCCGGTGCTTGAGATGATCGCAAAACAAGTTTCTAAGGGTTATGGTAATAATATGGGTCCAGGTGTATATGTGCCAAGTAATAATCGTTTAGAAATAAGACGCTTTAATAATACTACGGCTACCTATGAAGATTTAACGGATGATGATTGGATTGCGTATGCATTTAATAACAGTGCTAAGAGTATTATAGCACAAGGTGTAGGCAATTGTACCGCGATAGATGCGACTCCTCCTTATCGGTGCCTTTCGTGGCGTTCAGGCCCTGGTTTTGAGGAGGTGATTGCTAAAAATATTTCGAGTTGTAATTTTACTGTTGCCAACAATATAGCGTTAAATAATAATCTTTGGATTACTATAAACGTTACCGCTATGCGTGATGCAACGCAGCCTATGAACGCTACTAATCCATCGATAAATTTAAACACTACCGTTGCCTTGCGCTCACAGTCAATCCGTTAAAGCGTAGTGAGCCTGGATTCTTGAAAATCCCGCCTTTTTATGCTACATTTATAATAGAAAATTAGAGGTAAACGAAAGCAGCGTTTGCATTTCCGCTATTTTTCTTAAATCTTAGTTCTTAATTCTTAAACCTGTATTTCTGGGGCAGTAGCTCAGTTGGGAGAGCGTCGCGTTCGCATCGCGAAGGCCGTGGGTTCAACTCCCATCTGCTCCACCAAACCAGGATTTTTACACGTGACCCGCAAAGATTTCCTGAAACAACTATGCGTGCTTGCCGGAGCAAGCCTTTTAGAGCTTGATGTCGCAAGGATCGCCCATGCGGCATCTGGAATAGAAAGGCATACTGCATTGTACTGGATGCCTTTAGAAAATAAGCTGCTACAGTGTCAGCTTTGCCCAAGGAAATGCCCTATTCCTGATAAAAAAAGAGGGTTTTGCGGTGTCCGGGAAAATAATGAAGGCTCTTTATATACTTTGGTCTACGCCAGTGCCGCTGCAATCCATATCGACCCGATTGAAAAAAAGCCCTTATTCCACTTCCTTCCTGGGACTAGTGCCTTTTCTATAGCTACTGCCGGATGTAACCTTAGATGTAAGTTTTGCCAGAACTGGGAAATTTCCCAGAGTAAGCCCGAAGAAGTACAACCCACCCATATCAGCCCTGAAAGTATTGTAGCGCAGGCAAAAAAGGCAGGTTCAAAAACAGTTGCCTATACCTATACTGAACCAACGGTATTCTATGAGTATATGCTAGATACCATAAAACTCGCTAAAGAATCTGGGCTTAAGAATGTGATGCATTCAGCAGGATTTATCAATGAAGAGCCTCTGCGCAATCTTTGTAAATATCTTGACGCGGCTAATATCGATTTAAAGGCCTTTACCCAAGGATATTACAGCGATATTTGCTCAGGCAATCTTGATGATATCTTACGTACACTAAAGATAATCAAAGAAGAAGGAGTTCATTTGGAGATTACCAATTTGGTGTTGCCGAATTTGAATGATTCTCCAGAGCAGATCCGAAAGATGTGCCTGTGGATAAAAGAAAACTTGGGCGTTGATACCCCGCTTCATTTTTCACGCTTCTGGCCGATGTATAAACTGAGCAATTTGTCTCCCACGCCGGTTGCTACTTTAGAAAAGGCGCAAGTCTTCGCAAAGGATATAGGCTTAAGGTATGTGTATATCGGTAACGTCCCGGGACATCAGGGAGAGACTACTTTTTGTCCCAAATGCGCTAAGCCTTTAGTCGTACGTATAGGGTATGCCCTAAAGGCATACGATATTCTTGATGGCAGGTGTAAATTCTGCAATGAAAAGATTGAAGGCGTTTGGGCGAGCGCATAGCGTAGAGCGCCTGCCTGCCGGACAGGCAGGGAGAGGGTTGGCAAGGCTCTTTTTATTTCTTTTCTATCTTCTATCCGCTATCCTCCATCCTCTAAACGCTTTTACCCAAGATATAAAAGGGCCCAATGTTGCCGGGCAGTTCTATCCCCAAAATAGAAACGCCCTCTCATCTTTGATAGATAATCTTATCGCTAAGGTTTCACTTCCAGAGATAAAAGGCGATATTTTTTGCCTGATTTCCCCTCATGCCGGCTATGCGTTTTCCGGGGGCACCGCTGCTTTTGGATATAAGGCAATCAAGGATAAACCCTATACGACGGTAATTATCTTAGCGCCAAGCCATTACTATGCGTTTAATAAAATCTCGGTGTATAAGGAGGGAAAATTCCGTACTCCTTTAGGCGATATAGAAATAGACTCAAGCTTTACGCAGAAGATAACCAATCCTTCTCAATCTATAGAATTTATCCCTCAAGCCTTTGCCAAGGAACATTCCCTTGAGGTTCAATTGCCTTTTTTGCAAAGGGCGCTCACAGGCTTTAAGATTGTTCCGATTGTTATTGGCGACTGTGCTTTTGAGGCCTTAGATAATTTGGCAAATAATATTGTAAAAGCAATTGGCGCTCGGCGTGATGTGTTGGTAGTGGCTTCAACAGACCTTATGCATAGCTATGATTATAAGGAGACAGAGGCAGTCGATAGGCTTACCTTGTCGCATCTTGAGGCTCTGTCTGCACAAGATATTTACGATTGCTTAAGGGCAGGGACAATTCAAATGTGCGGAGGATTGCCGATAGTTACCGCGGTTATTGCCGCACAAAGATTAGGCTATACTCACTATAGCCTTTTACACTACACCAATTCAGCAATAGTTACCGGAAACAGGGAAAAAGGGGTCTGGACCGTTGGTTATGCATCGGCTATAATTAGTGGTCAAGAAACAAGTACCGAGGTTAGAAAGGAAGAAAAAAGCGAGGAAAGCATGCTCACTATACCGCAGGAAAAAAGGCTTTTGGAAATCGCCCGTAAGGCCATAGAAGAATATATTTCAAGCGGCAGGCGCTTACACTTTGTTGAAGATGACCCTAGGCTCAAAGAGATAAACGGCGCGTTTGTCACATTGCATGCCCATGGTGAATTAAGAGGTTGTATTGGCAACAT
The DNA here is from genome assembly GCA_023247895.1 of Candidatus Omnitrophota bacterium. Taxonomy (GTDB): domain Bacteria; phylum Omnitrophota; class Gorgyraeia; order Gygaellales; family UBA12090; genus GWF2-43-52. Next base: position 4,016 of record JAHFFP010000002.1, on the reverse strand, counting down.
TGTGGGGCAGAAACCCCTTTTTGAAACAGTCAGAGATATGGCTATAGAATCTGCAACCGGGGATCCTCGATTTGCGCCCGTTGCTAAGGATGAGCTTAAAGATATAGAGATTGAGGTGTCAGTATTATCGCCGCTAAAGAAGATCCGTGCTATTGATGAGTTTATCTTGGGTACTCATGGGGTATTGGTGCGCCAAGGGTGGAATCAAGGTGTATTTTTACCTCAGGTAGCTATTGAGACCGGTTGGTCAAAGGAAGAATTCTTATCTAATTTATGCCTGCATAAAGCAGGGCTTCCTTCTGACGCATGGAAAGAGAATAACACTGAAATATTTGTTTTTAGCGCGCTTGTGTTCTCAGAAAAACAAGTGCAATAAACTTAGTTAAGGCTATTGCGATGCAGGCTTTGTATATTCCTAACATAGGGATGATAACGAGGCCTGTGAGGAGGCTGCCTATGCAGGCTCCTGTCAAATCAAGTATATATACCGTATGTGCGCTAAACTGGTTGTAAAATAGCCCAAATTCAACCCCCGTCAAGAAGCCTATCAGCAAAGTAGCCGCAAAGTACACAAGCTGATCTTGCCGTAACAAGAAGAATAATGCAATCGCTATGATTCCAAGAGAAATTTCCAGGGAACATGCTATTGTTTTCCAGGGGATACTTCTTTTAAGCGCATATATCGAACAAATGCTTCCCAAAGACAGTCCTAACATAAAACTCGCCACTATTACACCCAGGCGATAATATAAAAAGCCAAAATTAATTTGGAAGATAAAGCTTATAATGATTTCTAAGGCTATTCCTGTAAAGCCGCTGGTAAGTATTACCGCCTTAGCGGTATTCCTACGAAAGATAAAGTATAAAAGCAGAATGAGCGCACCCCAATATAAGAAATTTATGCGTCCCGTTGCCTGCCATAGACGGTTAAAACTAAGCCAGCTTTGTTTATCCCAGACGCATAGATAATAGAAAAATCCGTGAGGAAAGTAATCTTGATTAAGAGCGGTACGGCTTTGAAAGGCATTAAGTCTTTCCTGAATATAGCCTTGCCTGAATAACTTTGCGTGAAGGTATTCAGGGGTAAAATAGACGGTAGTGATATTTCTTTCTCGAAATCTTTGAATGAGTTCTTCGGGGGGAGCCTGTGGCATAACCTTAAGCGAACAAATAAGAATGAGGCGTTCTCCAGGCAGGATGGTAATATTTTTAAATACTGATTTTGCCGTTTTATACAGGCTTGTGTTGTAGGCGAGGATTTGGCCGCTTAAAATGTCTTCTTTTGAGCTCAAGGCTAAGCTAAATGTCCCATCGGGATTTAAAATACGCTTTATCTCTTGAAAGAATTCGACGGTAAAGAAACGGTTTTGCTGTAAGCTTGAAGGGTCTGCCATATTAAGGATAACGCAATCGTATTTTGTATGGGCTGTTTTGATAAATGACCGGGCATCTCTGTGGTAGAGGGTAACTCTTTTGTCGGTTAATCCATAGCCTCTAGCCTGAGGTATATAGCGCAGGCTTGTATATATAAGTTTTTCATCCGGCTCAAGATATTCAATTGACTCAACCGGATGCTTCAGGATTTCAGCAAGCAGCCCTGAAGTTCCTCCGCCGATAAGCAATATTTTCTTTGGCTGGGGATGATGTAGTAAAATCATATGGGCAAACTCTTCTAAGGCCTCTGTATCTTCTGTGGTGAAGGAGAGTTTTCCATTTTCGTAAAGGCTGTAATGCTGGTTGCTGCGGGTAAGGGCGATATTGGCATACATAGAGTTAAGAGACGCAATTACGTGCTCTGGCTTAAAGCGTAAACTGTTGGTGTAGTTTTCTAATTGTGTAAGAATGCCCAGAGGTGGCAAGAGGGTTAAGGCAATGAAGGTAAGTATCGCTATAGCCCGAAAGAAGCGAGAACAGGGTTTGATACACACAATAGCCAAAAGGAACAGGCTTGAGCAAAGCCAGATAATTTCCCAACTATTAAAATATTTTAGTAAGATAAGGCTTAAGAGCCCTGCAAGGAATGCCCCGAATGCTTCCCTACAGTAGGCTTTTAAGGGATTTTGGATGAGTGCGCATATAAGGATGAATGATATGCCGATACAGATTGTTTGAGGGATAGTCGCGAGGCTTGAGATAAGGAGCATTTGTAGAGGCTGGAGTATTTCAAAGGGGCTTATCCCTAAGAATAATTTCAGGCTCCGGATCAAAAATATACTCAAAAAGCATAAGAATGAGTTTAAGAATAAGATAGCGCCAAGCAGCCGAGAAAGCTTTTGCGGTGTATTTTTAAGGGCATTTCGCTGCCAAAGGAGATACCTGCTTACAAAAGCGCCAATGGCTGAACCTGCCAGCCAGCAGAATAATATTATGCTTAAAGATAGTTCGTTGCCGGAAAAGGTGGTTTGTAATTCTCTTAAGGATGCGAATTGCCAAATAAGGGAGCAAAATCCTAAGATGATGAGGGTAATGGCCATTGTATTATTCGAGCGCGAAAATCGGTGGCATGATTGACAAAGCGGTTTCTTTAAGTTATAGTTATATAAATAGTGTGCATAAATCTAGGTTACGATGTCCGGTTAAGGTGAAAATGCCCGTATCGTCAATCAGCAAGGGTTATTAGATAAAAACTTTTTAAACCGTAGACGATAGGCGGATTTTAGAAGCGGGCCTCGTTACCCTAACCGTGAAACGATAGACAAGAATGAATTATATTTACCCCTCAACTACATATTATAGCCAAAAAGGCTGTAGAAAGCCATTATAAATGCGTATATATTGCCATCCGGATTCAATATTCAAGAAAAAGATACTTGTTTCTGATAAGGGACAAATCCATCATATGTCTTGCGTGTTACGCCTTAAAAAAGGAGATAGGCTTACAGCCTTTGATGGAGAGTCTAAGGAATATGAATGTAAAATTATAGCGCTCTCTGAGAAAAAAGCAGAATTAGAGATATTTAAAACAAAAAGAGCTCAATTTTTAGAAGAAGTAAGAATTACCTTAGCCTGCGCCATCCCCAAAAAAGCAAAAATGGATTTTATTGTTGAAAAGGTTACCGAACTGGGGGTGCATACTATAATCCCTTTACATACGCACAGGACTATTGTTGATCTTGAGGGTGAGAGGGCGCGCAATAGGCTTAGGCGTTGGCAGGCTATCGCCAAGGAAACTTCAAAACAATGCGCCAGGATAGAGTTGCCTAAAATTGAGGCGGTTACGGAATTTAAAGATATTGTTATGAGGGCAAAAGAGTATGATATGGCGCTCATCCCTCACTTGGGAATAAAAAATGTGTATTTGAAAGATATAGTTCTTAAAAACAGCCCAAAGTCAGTTATAGTTTTTATAGGCCCGGAAGGAGATTTTAGCGAAGCAGAAATAAGGCAGGCAAAGGAAAACGGCTGCCAGGGTGTTTCCCTCGGCGCATTGACGCTTAAGGTGGATACCGCGGCAATCGCGGTGGCTGCTTTTTTGAGATTTTTCTATGGTTAGGCAAGAGTGTAGATAATCGTGAAGACATTTGAATTTAAGACTCTGGGGTGTAAAGTGAACCAATATGAAAGCCAGGCACTGCGGGAAAGACTTGTGCGTTTAGGGCTTAGGGAATCAACGGGTGACCCTGCTGACGTATATGTGGTGAATACCTGTTCAGTGACGCAAAAGGCAGATAAAGACTCTTTTGATGTAATTCGTAAGTTAAACGCTCACAATCCCCACGCGCAAATCTTTGTGACCGGTTGTTTGGCGCAAAACAGCCCTGAGAAATTAAAGCCATTAAAAGGCGTTGCCTGCGTTTTAGGAAATGCCCTGAAAGAAAACTTACCAAACTTTATTTTATTTGAAAGAGAAAATGGTTCTTTGCCCAAAGAGGAGACGCTGGAGATTAGTTCGTTTAAGAGGCATACGAGGGCATTTTTGAAAATTCAGGACGGTTGTAATAACGGCTGTTCTTATTGCATCATCCCTAAGCTGCGCGGGGCATCCCGTAGCAGGCCGTTAGAAAAAATAATACAGG
>JAHFFP010000023.1 GCA_023247895.1 Candidatus Omnitrophota bacterium | reverse complement strand
CCTTAAATTCACGGGATCACGAAAGGTAAGGCTTCCTGACATTGCAGCGTCAACATCGAGAATCTTTTCCTCCTCCTGTCTGTGCTTGTCTTTAAATGCCATAGCCACCTCCTCAATGAGCACTTGGCTTATGGAGTCCCGAAACTTCGGAACGAACATAAGTCAATGTGCGCCTGCCTACCCGCCGTAGGCGGGTAGGCAGGGAGAATTTCCCCGCATCTTATGAGTCGGGGTGAACACTTGACTTATTATAGTAATCTATTAGCCAGTTGCTAATCGTATATCACAAATCGCTAAAACTATTTACGATTTACGATAGACAATGAGCGATCAGCAAGGTTTACCAAATATTTTACTTTCTACGCGCCTCAAGAACAATAGCGCCAACAGCACAAGGACAGTAGTAGCTATAGCCGCTACATAAAACCCGCATCCTACCGAGAGCCCTAATGCTGCAACCACCCAAAGGCTTGCGGCGGTAGTAAGTCCTCGGATTTCTTCGCCATAGCGGATAATGGTCCCTGCGCCTAAAAAGCCGATTCCTGTGATAACGCCGGCTGCAATACGTGCAGGATCAACGGGAGCTTTGTCTTTATATATATCAAAAATATACAGCGATGTCAACATAATCAAGGTAGAACCTATGGAAACCAATATATGCGTCCGAAGCCCCGCTGCCCGGCGATGCACCTGCCGTTCCAAACCGATAAAGCCGCTTAAGACTACGGATAAGATTAAGCGAATAATAATTTGTGAATTACTCATAATTCATTCTCCCTTAGTAACAATCACTACTTACGGGTCTATAGCCGATAGCCAATAGTCAATAAAAAAAGAAACTATAGACCATAGACCATAGACCATAGGCTATAAACCCTTTTTCTGTGTTTTTACCATACTCTCACGATTATGAAAGCTCTGCAGTCAGAGAGTAACTAGAATGCCTGCCTCTTTTATACCACTGATATCCCAGCCCCGCAATCATCGCTGCATTATCCAAGCTTAAGGTGAAATCAGGAAAAAACACTCTCACCTTTCTTAGGCGCGCCTCTTCTTCCATACGCTTTCTTAAATAGCTGTTTGCCGCAACTCCGCCGCCAACCACAAGCGTGGCAATCTTTTTATGTTCGCAGGCAAGAAGCGATTTTTCCACCAAGGTTTCCACAACCGCCTTCTGAAAACTCGCCGCAATATCTGCGTCGTGCGGCTTGCGTTCTGTGTTCTGCGTTTTATAAAGAACTGCCGTCTTTATTCCGCTAAAAGAAAAACCTAAATCCTGGGAACCTCTGCATGAGAATCTTACACTATCGGCACTGCCTTCTTTGGCTAATTTTTCGATAACAGGGCCTCCTGGATAACCCAAATTGAGGATCTTCGCCACTTTATCAAAAGCCTCGCCAACCGCATCATCAGCGGTAGCACTTATCAACCTGAAATTAAAATCTTGATTTATATAGTATAGACTCGTATGCCCTCCCGAAACTACTAACCCGATACAGGGTAATAAGGCAGTCTGCTTCTTTGGATTCGTGCGCCTTTTACGCTCGGATAAAAAACTTGCATACAAATGTGCTTCTAAATGTCCTACTCCCAATAATGGCTTACCAAGCGCAAAGCTAAGCGCCTTGGCAAATGATATTCCCACAAGAAGAGAACCTACCAGCCCCGGGCCCTTGGTCACGCAAATCATATCAATATCTTTTATTTTCACGCCCGCCTCTTGTAATGCTTGTTTGGTTACCAGCGATATTGACTCAATATGCGCCCGGGAGGCAATTTCCGGGATTATCCCTTGGTACTTTTTATGCAAGCGTAAACTGGAAGCGGTAATATTTGAAAGAACAACTCTGCCATCCTTGACTACCGAGGCCGATGTTTCATCGCAAGACGTTTCTATTCCCAGCACTCTCATGGCTGCGCCACTAATTCTGAAACATATACAAATCTATATCCGCGCTTCTTTAACTCCGGCATCGCCTTTACCAAAACCTCCAAGGTCTTTTGCCGGTCATGGCCAATACCTATGGCACACCCTGTCTGCTTGGCAATCTTTGCCAAGAGTTCAACCTGCCCCAAGATATAGTTTGACTCGTTTTTGTTATCTAAAAATACCTGCCTGCGGGCATAGGGGATCCCAATCTCCTTTGCCAAGTCCTTGCCTACAGTTTTACCCGTAAAACTATCCAGAAAATACAATCTTCTTTTCTTAAGCTCAAGGAAAAGAATTTTCATAAGAGGCCTATTCTCAGTCGCATAAGAGCCCATATGATTATTAACCCCTTTAACTCCAGGAACACTCTTAATATCGCTTTCCAATATCTTAAGTACCTGAGACTTTGACATGGTGGTCAAAATAGTATCGGGCTCAAGGCTATATTTACTATTCTCCTGGTGAGGCTCCAAAGGAAGATGCAAGATTGCTTCTTTGCCTAACTCAAGTGCTGCCTGCGCAACAGAATGCGAATAGGTGCGCCGGGGCAAAATGGCAAGCGTTAAAGGTTCCCGTATCTCTTTAACAAATTTAAGATTATTAGTGTTATATCCCCAATCATCCAAAACAATGGCTATCTTTCCAGATGCGGTAAGCGGCGTAAGGATTGTTTCGGGCTTCTGCATTCCTTGCACTTCTACAAACTGCTTTTTTGTTTCCCGCGCTTGCGAGGTTGGCTGTTTCTCCTGTTTTACTGCACTAAGGGAATTCTTTTTCAGCGGCTGTTTTTGCGGGAAGCCTTCTTTTTTACGCGGGCAAGAGACAAGCAAAAGAAGCGACTGAATAACAATGATAGCAACCAGTATAACAATTGTCCTGTTACAGGTGTTTGGTAGTTTCTTCTTAGCCATCTCTCATAAGAAAATCGGTTTCCCAGATAACTAGAACTTATGCCTGCCCCACACACCCATTGCAGTATAGGACTACTTAAAAAAAAGGCTTATACTTTCCTATACCCCGCACACACAAGGCCTTATTTCTTTTGTACCTCTTGAGCGGGTATCTCTTTATAGACTTTGATCCCTTTAATAATATCAACCGCTCTGACAATCTGGATGTCTTTTTTATAGTCGAATACTGTTTCTTCTTTTTGAGGCGATTCCTTGACTACAGAAGAAGCCTTATCCTTAAGAACAGAAAAAATCTTCTCAAGATCCTGTTCGCCTTCAAGCAAGGCGCCTCTCTCAACATCAACCACTATGTCTGGAATAACCCCTTGATTATGGATAGTCCTGCCAAGAGGAGTAAAATATTTACTAGTAGTCAACTTTAACGCTGAACCGTCAGACAAGGGTAGTACTGACTGCACCGAGCCCTTACCAAAAGTTTTCATCCCTACAATGACTGCGCGTTTATAATCCTGCAATGCCCCTGCGACAATTTCACTTGCTGAGGCTGAACCCTCGTTCACTAACACCGCCATAGGGATATCTAAATATTTAGCCCCATTGCCTGATTTAAACTCCATATTTTGCGTAGGGATCCGCCCTTTGGTAGAGACTACTACCTTACCTTCGGGAATAAACCTATCCGTCACTCTTACGGCTACCTCCAATAGCCCCCCGGGATTATTCCGTAAATCAAGAATCAGGCTATCCATACCTGATTTCTTAAGCGAAAGCAACGCGGCATCCAAATCCGCAGGCGTATCCTTTCTAAATTCAACCAAACGCACATAGCCGATTTTTTCTTCCAGTATTCCTGCATTCTTGACATTCCTTATCTTAATCACATCTCTGACAAGCTTAACTTCAAATAAACCCTGCGCGCCTTCACGTAATATAGTAATAGTTACCTCGGTCCCCGGCTTTCCCCGTAATTTCTTCACCGCGTCGCTTACGGTAAGGTTCCTGGTTAACTCACCATCGATCTTTACAATCTTATCCCCGGGCTTTATCCCCGCTTTCCATGCCGGAGTATCCTCTATAGGGCTAATCACCGTGAGCAGTTCATCGCGTATGGCTATTTCAATACCAACGCCCCCAAATTTTCCTTCGGTATCTGTCTCTAATTCCTTGCGGTTTTCAGGATCCAAAAACTCACTATAAGGATCCAGCGACGCCAACATCCCCTTCAGGGCGCCATAAATTAAATCCTGTGACTTCGGCGCATCCACATACTCTTCATTCACCAGGCTCAAGGCATCTGAAAACAACTCTAACTGTTGATACAATTCATTTTTCTTCTTTCGCTCGTTCTCTGAAAAAACAAGAAATGAAAAACCAAGGCTTATCGCGACCACCACCGAAATTACCACTATACGTTTACGCATCTTTCCCCCATTTTTCTAACTTCTTCTTTAAGACTTCCTGAGCAACCTTAGGATTTGCCTTACCCTCGCTTAGCTTCATAACCTGCCCCACCAAAAACATAAGGGCATTGGCTTTTCCTGATTTATAATCTGCCGTTGACTTCTCATTCCCGGCAATCACCTTATCCGCGATACCTTCCAATTCTCCCGCGTCAGAAACTTGAAGCAAATTTTTCTCCTTCACAATCACCTCAGGGGAAGCGCCAGTATTACACATCTGAGTTAATACCTCTTTTGCCGCCAGATTGCTTATTCTCGCTTCATCAACAAGTGTCAGCAATGAAACAAAACTTTCAACCGAAAAAGAAAGAGACTCAATACTCATATTTCTTGAGTTCAATTCATAGCTTAAAGGGCCAATGAGCCAGTTAGAGATAAGTTTTGCCTTTGGATATAGCCTTAGAGTAGCCTCAAAAAATTTTGCTAATGCCTTCTCCGCCACAATAATCCCCGCATCATAATCACTTAAGCCATACTGCGCAATAAATCTTTTTTTGAGCGCCTCCGGTAATTCCGGGAGGACGTCTTTTATTGCCTGTATCTTTTCATCGCGTATCACAAAGGCAGGTAAATCCGGCTCAGGAAAATAACGGTAGTCCATAGCCTCTTCTTTGGTGCGCATAGAATATGTCTTTTCCCCCGACTCATCCCAAAGGAGAGTTTCCTGCACGATACGTTTGCCACTTTCCAAAAGTTCTTTTTGCCTTTTGATTTCATAACTAAGAGCATCCCTGACTGCCTTAAATGAATTGAGATTTTTCAGTTCTGTCTTTGTCCCTAACTCCTTTGCCCCTTGAGGGCGCAAAGAGATATTCGCGTCACAACGGAGAGAACCCTTTTCCATATCACAGTCACAGACTTCCAGGTATTTCAAGATCGCCTTCAATGATACCAAATACTCATACGCCTCATCGGGAGAACTAATATCAGGCTCAGTGACAATTTCTAAAAGAGGGATACCCGCGCGGTTATAATCCACCAAGCTATGATCACCTTCATGAATTAATTTACCCGCATCCTCTTCAAGGTGCGCCCTGTGTATGCCGATGCGTTTCCTTAATTCTTTAAGTTCTATCTCTAAAAAACCACCTAAAGCTAAAGGCAGATCGTATTGCGAAATCTGGTAATTCTTCGGTAAATCCGGGTAAAAATAATTCTTACGGTCAAACTTGGTGAGCTTTTGAATCTGGCAATGTAACGCTAAGCCAACCCTTATTCCATATTCCAAAGCCTTCTCATTAAGCACAGGCAGGCTCCCCGGAAACCCCAAACACACCGGACAGGCCTGGGTATTTGCCTCTTGTCCAAATTGGGTAGAGCAGCCGCAGAAGGCCTTGGTATTAGTCTTTAACTGCGCGTGCACTTCTAAACCGATAACGACTTCGTAATTCATAAAATAAGTTTAGCGATTACAAATGTGGTTTCTGCTTATGCCACGAGGTGTTCTGTTCATAGGCATGGGCCATTCTAAAAAGCATCTCCTCATTAAAGGCCTTGGCAATAATTTGCAATCCTACCGGCAGGCCTGCCTTGCTAAGGCCGCACGGGATTGATATCGCAGGTATCCCCGTAAGGTTTACTGAAATCGTATAAATATCAGATAAATACATCGCTAAAGGATCTTGCGTTTTCTCGCCAATTCTAAATGCAGGAGTAGGAGATGTAGGAGTCACGATACAATCGCACTCCTTAAAGGCATTCGCAAAATCATTAGCAATAAGGCTGCGCACCTTCTGCGCCCTCACATAATATGCCTCATAATAACCATGCGATAACACGTACGTGCCAAGAATAATCCTACGCTTGGCTTCATACCCAAAGCCGCGTTCACGCGTCTTTTTATACATCTCAATAAGATTTTGGGCATCCTTTGCCCGCAGCCCATACTGCACACCGTCAAAACGGGCTAAGTTAGAGCTTGCCTCTGCGGTGGCAACAATGTAATACACAGGAACAGCATACTGCGAATAAGGCAAGCTTACCTCTTTGACTTTCGCGCCTAAATTCCTTAGTTGTGCGATTGCCTCTTCCACAGAGCGCTTGACTTCGTCATCTATCCCCTCAAGTTGCGCGCCCTTGGATAAAGAAAAATATTCTTTAGGAACCCCAATCCTTATTCCCTTTATATCCTTACCTAAGGATGCGCTATAATCTGGCAGAGGTCTATTTACCGAGGTAGAATCATGCGGATCATAGCCTGCAATAGCAGCAAAAAGCATAGTTGCATCCTCCACATCCTTGGTGATAGGGCCGATTTGGTCAAGGCTTGAGGCAAAGGCAATCAAACCGTAGCGCGAAACCCTGCCATAGGTCGGCTTAAGCCCGACAACCCCGCAAAATGCCGCAGGCTGCCTGATAGAACCGCCAGTATCAGAGCCCAATGCCCAAATTGCCTCACCCGCAGCGACTGCCGCGGCGGAACCGCCGGAGGAACCTCCGGGCACACACTCTAAATTCCAGGGGTTACGCGTAGGGAAAAGAGCCGAATTCTCACAAGATGAGCCAAAAGCAAACTCATCCATATTAGTCTGGCCATAAATGGCAAACCCTGCCTCTCTTAGCTTTTGGATAACGGTAGCATCATAGGGAGGGCGGAAATTCTCTAGGATCTTTGAAGCACAGGTGGTAGGCTGGCCTTGGATACAGATATTATCTTTGATGGCAATAGGTAGGCCATCAGAGCTTGAGAGTTCTCCTACTCGCACATAGGCTTTTACCTTGCTATCAACTTCTTCTATTCTTTTATTGAGGCCGGATACTATTTCTTCCTGAGTGAGTTCATTCCTTCTCAGCTTCTCAAGCAGCTCATGCGCAGTTAGTTCATATAATTTTATCATCAATAACCAAAATTATTCAATCACCTTAGGCACAAGGAAATGCCCTTTCAGGCTTTCCGGGGCGTTCTTAAGCACTTCTTCCCTATTGAGAGATTTTTTTTTCTCATCAAGGCGCACTACATTATCCATTTCTAACACATGGCTCATTGGCTTCACGGAAGAAACTTCCACCTCCCGTAACTTATCAACAAAGGCAATGATAGACTCAAGCTGGGAAGAAAACAGCTTCAATTCATCATCGCTTAAACCAATGCGCGCCAGATGCGCAACTTTTTTAACATCACTTTCTGAAATCGCCATACCACTCCTTATGAATCTCCCCGTGCTAAAGCACGGAATTTCTTTCCTGCATAACTATAGCATTGCTTAATTAAAAAGTCAACACCTTGACAAAACGGTTTTTTGTGTTATACTTTAAGTAGAAAATTGAACTTTGACAAGTTGTGTAAACGTACCAAGTGATAAAGGCTAACTAAGGGTAACCTTAGGGCGCAAAGCCACCTGTCCTCACAAGAAGCAAAGGATAGAGGGGCTGCCAAATGGTAAAAAAACCTCAAAAAGCCTTTTTGAGGTTTTTTTGTTGCTATCATTTCTAAAGAAACATCTGCCCTAAGGGTTTTCCAAACAAAGCCTTTAGGGCTTTTACATTTTTCCGGAAGCCTAAGAAGATAAAAGGAGGGCTAAGAAATGGATATGAGAATTATAAGAATACTGTTTATCGCGCTTACCTTACTGCAGACAGCAATAGATACTGTTTATGGCGGGAGTTCCCAAACAATTGGAGTATCCTGCATAATCCCGGCTATACCCGGAGTCAACGCTCCCCTCAATGAGGTACAAAAAGAAACCCAAGCCATTAGTGAAGAAGGGGCAAAGGTTAATGAGGGAGAAAATCAAGAAAGGTCTTCCACATTAATAGTGCAAGACACCCAAGTGGCAACTCAAAACGCAGATGGTTCAATGCAGTTAGCCACCGTAAAAACCTTTTACAGCAGATGAAAAGATATTATCCCAGATTTTGCAATAGGATTTCAGTAAAATGTCTCTAAATCCTTGCCAATACTGCGTTATGCTCACAAAAGTGTCCTCAGCGTATCGCACTGGATACGCCTGCGGTACTTTTGTTCGCATGCCTTGTCTTGTCAAGGATTTAGGCCCTTTTCCTCGAAACCTATTGCAAAATCTGGGATTATTTCCCTGTCTTTTTAAGGGGGATATTGTGCTTGTAGCTTAGGCCTTCGGTAACTTGAAAATCCTTATAAATGGCAACTGCCGGCAGATACTCCGCGCTCAAACTCTCTAACTCTAACGTTACGGTATGCCCACCCACCTCTACGCTAAAAGAATACCTCCCTGTAGCATCGGTTGTTGCTTTGGTTCCATCTTCCAAAGATAATACCACGCCTTTTATTCCTTTATCCACTATGCCAAACTCGCCGTTATTGTCAACATCCTCAAATACCGCGCCGCTAATCTCTGAACGGTTGGTTAAGCCAAAATGTATCTTTACCACCTGCCCTTGGCTCATTTTCACTTCCTGCGTCACCGGAGTTAATAATAAATACCCTGAAGGAATAGTTTTCGTATCTATGCTCACCATGGCCTTCTTTGCCTTCACTCTGGTAAATTTATAATGCCCCAAAGAATCTGTTTCAGAAGATTTTGCCTTAGCGCACCAAAGCTTTATTCCAGACAATCCCTGTTCACCGGATTCCTTCAGGCCATCTTGGTTTAAATCATTAAACACATACCCCTCTATCGTGCCAATGGCCTCCCATTTTATCCCTGTATCCCAATAATAACGCATCCCGGCATTAAAGGTTGCCTCCATGCGCTTCGTTACATTGGGATTATCCGCCCAGATATTGCGGAAACGTCCTGAGCCAAATATTTCCTTGTCGCCTGCCGGCCGGTATGCCAATTCCAGATAATTTTCAATATAATCCTCCCCTGAGAAAAAGCTTAAATTGGAAACGGTGTCTTCTTCATCACGATAGGAAAAACGGAAATTTCCGTAAAACGGCGACGTATCTCCAAACTTGCCATACCACTCAACACCGGTTTCGTAGGCATGAGGCATAGTACGGGTGCCATAAGATCTTTGCTCAAACCAGTTCAGGTCTTTATTAAAAAAATAGTACAAATCCTTAATTAAACTAAACCGCAGGCCTGCGGTAAACTTTTCATTAATATAATCTGAAAGAGGCGATGAAAAGTTTTTGTTTTCCTGATGATAATAATTTGCGTAGGTGTTTATATCGCGCAACAATCGAAACTTATGGGTAATACCAATACCGGCATTCTGATAACGAAACTGGCTTACTCTTCCCAGTTGATTCTGCAAATTATAGCTTAAGGTAGCATAGGTTAAGGGGTTTATTTGATAATTTGTACCCCACCTCAAATCCTCATTTAACCGGGTATCATTATCCAAGGCAGGATTAATGGTATCGCGATAGACATCCAAAGAAGTAGTCATGCCTAACTTTTCTGTAGGCGAATAACTCACATCAAAAAGCCCTCCCTGCTCTCCCTGCTGCCCAACGTTGCCTCTTACATTAGTAAAATTCTTATCTATATCCCTAAATTGCGCGCTGGCAACCAGCTTAGTCTGGTTATACACAGCCTTTAAAATATGGGCAAAGCGTTCGGTATTATTGGCTATTTCATACCCTAATCCCCAGATATCGTTTAGCCGCCAGGTGCTGGTTAAATCATACGCATATGGATTCAAGTCAGCTTGCCTATCATGGCCCCAGCCATGGGCTATGCTCAGCTTATAATTC
>JAHFFP010000013.1 GCA_023247895.1 Candidatus Omnitrophota bacterium | reverse complement strand
GCTTTAGTTTCATTCAACATAAAGTGCGTAACTCTGCGACGGTAATCTTCAATGACTCTAACGATACAATTACAGCGGATGGTGTTGTTTTTAGACGAAGCGGCTCTGACTTGGTTGCCACGAATACCAATAATACGATTATTCAGGGCGTTGACAATCTTACTTTTAACGTAACCTCGGTAAACAATACATTGGGGATTATTACTGTGAGTGGAAACAAGGATAAGGTTAGTTTTAATCTCACTACAGAGGTAATGAGGAGAAATTAATGCATAGTGAAAAGGGTTCTGTTTTGGCTATTACTACCGGTTTTGTGTTGGCATTTACTATGCTTGGCGTGGGAGCAATTTATTTTTCCGGGGTGCAGAGTCAGGATATAGAGAAAAAAGTTAGCTCAACCAAAGCCTTTTGGCTGGCAGAGGCAGGAGTTGAGAAGGCATTTGTAAAGATGCCGGCGGTTCTGTATTCTAGTGGAAACGATGAATCTTTATCTTTTGGTCTGGGCACCTATAATGTTAACACTGCGCTTAAGAGCGGCTATATGCACCGCTGGACTATTGATTCTACTGGTTTTACCACTCCCTCAACCAGAAGAATCCATGTAGAAGTCGGGCCAAACATAACTACTATCTTTAAATCTACCGGCCCTTTGGATTTCGTGCACGGAACACCCAATATTACAGGCCCTACTGAAGAGAAAATGAAATTTTCTTTTGAAGATATTTTTGGCATTTCCGAGGCAACGATGAGAAGTCTGGCTACCCATTATTTGGTTGACCCTCAACCCAATCCCGATAATGTCAGCGGTATTACATGGGTTGATGTGAGTCATGGTAGTATGAAGATATCTTCGAATGTGTGGGGAGGTAGTGGAATATTAATTGTCAATGGCGACTTAGATATAAGTGGAGGTACCTTTAGCGGGGTAATTTGGGTAAATGGTCGTTTAGATATCGGAAGCGGGAACCCGCAGATAAATGGCTCTATATTTGAATACGATGTGAGTAATACTTCTACTAAAATTACCGGATCGGGTACTTTTACTTTTGATCCTTTAGCAATTGATAATGCCTTTAGTTATTTGTTAGGCTATGATTCGGCATTTCATAATATTATTTCTTGGCAGGAAGTAGATTAACCTATGACACAGAATAGTAAAGAAAACATAGTTTGCCTTGAAGCGGCATCTCCTAAGGAACTGGCAGAGCTTTTAAAGGGATTACCTAAAGACAAAGCAGGCAAGAGCCGATTTGTGAGTTTGAATGTCTATGGCCCGCAGATTTTGGTGCGGCAGTTTGACCTGCCTCGGCTAAACCCCGCGGAATTGAAAAACGCCCTGCGCCTTGAGGCGGTTGAGCTTTTGCATCTTAAGCCGCAGGAGATAGAGTTTGATTATCAGATTCTTAGCTCCTCAAAAGACAAGATAAACGGCATATTTGTTGCCCTGCCCAAGAAGCTATTGGAAGAATATGCCTCCTGTTGCGATAAGGCTCAACTGATGCTTTCTTCTGTAACCGCAAGCAGTATCAGCGCGGTAAATTCATTTTTTTGTAAGAATAAGGCGATAGGCGGCACCTTTAGCCTATTAGTTTTTTCCGAAAGAAACCATATATACCTGTCTGTCTTTGATAACAGGCTTTGTGTATTGCTTAGAGAGATTTACTATGAAAATTTAAACCAGGCAGAGCAGGAAGTGATCAATTCCCTGAAATACAGCTGCGCGCGAAGCGTCAATAAGCAGTTGGATACCATTTATTGTTCCGGGGAAGTGTCCGATAAGGATGAATTAATCGCGCGGCTTGAGAAGGTGTTGGATGTTTCGGTGCAAAAGGGTGATTTTACGGGTAAGGTGTCCTGCGCGCCTTGGCAGGAGGGTTTCTTTAAGATAAACCTGATGAAACGCTATTGCCTGACTATCAATGAGCGCATCATCCTATTAAAAGCAGAAAACCTTGCGCTTGCGCTGTGCCTTTTTCTCTGCGTAGCCCTTGGGGTTAAGGTGATAAAAGACAGATTGTCAATACGGCAGGCAAGGTCTTCCTTTACCTTGTCGGATTATGATTACGCCAAAAAACTTTTAGAGAAAATAAAGTAAAATTTCACTTGTAATACTTGTATAACAATGTTATACTTATAGCGCAAGAAGAGAGAGAAGAAATCATGACTTTATTAAAAGCGTTTCGTTTGCCGGCGGGGTTAGTTAATAGGTTAGCTTCATTGGCTAAAGCGACACATCGCAGCGAGACTTTTTATGTGACTGACGCGTTAGCTCATTATTTAGAAGATTACGCTGACGCGCAAATTGCCAAAGACCGCTTTAACGATCCTAAATCAAGAATTATTTCTGGTGCAGCACTAAAGAAGCAGCTCGGTGTATAAAGTTGCCTATCTTGATTCTGTTGAGGCAGACCTTAAAAGGATAGATAAATCTACGGTTAAGAAAATTCTTACCCGCATAGAGATATATCTTGCCAAAGATCCAAAAGGGCTGGGAAAACCCTTAAAAGGCGAATTCCAGGGGTATTGGCGATACCGGTGGGGCGATTATCGTGTTATCTATAAAATATCGGAACGAGAGATTTTGATTCTTGTGTTGCGTATTAGCAACAGAAAAGATGTGTATAGTTGACGCTTATGCGTAGAGTGAGTGTGAAAATTACACAATGAAGAATAAATTTATAAGATTATTAGTTAAAGATACGGAGATTACCTTAAGGATGCTCTTACTCGCCGGGCTTATTTTTTCCTTGGGCGCGCTGTATAAGAAAAACGCGGCGCAGGCAAAAGTATTAAAGCAGCTAAGAGAAAAGCAGGAAATGGCCAGGCATATCCCCGACCTTGAAAAAAGGCTTAGGGCCAAAGAGATACAGAATACCTTGGAAAAAACAGAGCCGCAGAAAGTTGAATTTACCCTTAACGGGATAATCCTCGGGAAAAGAAGCAATATGACGGTGATTAACGGCGAGGTCTACCGCGAAGGCGATTCTATAGGAGTTTTCACCGTGTCCGCAGTAACTCTCAAGGCAGTGACCTTACGCAACAAGCTTACCAATAAGGTAGTCATCCTCAAGCTGAAGAAATAACCCCAAAAGCCTATTTTCAAGTACGCCCAGAGGGCTTTCCATTTGACATTTCTTTAGTCATATATCATACTATATGATATGATAGCAGACACATAAAGGTGCAGGATGATTATTGTATGTCTGGGCAGGTACTCAAAAAGAATGCGCTTGTGGTGATTGATGAGATCCAGCGGCTGCCGGATCTCTTGAATGAGGTGCATCTTCTTATTGAGGAGAAAAAGTGCCGGTTCCTGTTAACGGGTTCAAGCGCCAGGAGACTCAAGAAGGGGGGCGTTAATTTGTTGGGTGGCCGTGCCCGTGTGCAATAGTTACATCCCCTGACGTTCTTGGAATTGGACGCCCATTTTGAGTTGAAGAATGTCCTTCACGCGGGGTCATTGCCGGCCATCTATCCCTATCGGGATTTTCTCTCTTTGCTGTGGAATAAGAAGTTTGTTTGACACCCGAAACTCGTTGAAGCATAGTGGAAGTAGTAGCTCCAGTATGTGTGCGAATATTTTATGTTGAGACCGTTGAAAAAGTCATTGAGAGGACGCGCCGCAGGCGCAGACGAAGCACTCCCCTCAGAGATTGCTTCGCACTTCGTGCTCGCAATGACGATTTGCGGAAGCTTTACAACGGCCTCATGGTATAGTATTCCTGATTAACAATGAAGACAGCTATTCCTTTTTTTAGGCGCTTTCAGACCAAGGTCACCCTGGTAATTATTATTTGTATGCTTTTTGCCGGGGTGCTGAGTAATTTTCTTATTTATCAGTATACGCTCAGCATCCAGTTTAATGACTTAAGAAGTAAGTTGATGATTATTGCCCAGAACGCGAGCCTGATGATTGACGCGGATATGCTGATGCGGATTCCCCTTAATAAGGAGGGGGCGCAGGCCCCGGAGTTTAAAAGTATTGCCGAGAAACTTGAGCAAATCAAGAAGATAAACCCGCCCATAAAGTATATCTATACCCTTACCAAGACAGAAAAAGAAGGTGTGTGGCAGTTTATTGTTGACCCTTTTCCTCAAGGGGAAAGAATCCGGCAAAACGGGATAACCTCTTATCCGGGCGATACCTATAAGGCCTGGCGTTTTCCGGAAATGCTTAAAGCGTATGACCAGCCGTCCGCTGATACAAAGCTTGAAGTTGATGAGTGGGGAGTAACCATGTCAGGCTATGCCCCGATTAAAGACGCTCGCGGCAACGCGGTTGCGGTTTTGGGAGTAGACGTTACCGCAAACACTGTGTATCAAATGCAGTTAGCAGTGCGTAAACGTTCATTAGTGGTGCTGGTCCTTGGAATTATGTTTTCGGTAGCCTTAGGGATGATTATTTCCCGGCGCATCACCAATCCTGTGCATGAACTGCTGAAAGGCACCCGCCATATCGCCAAAGGGGACCTGCACTATGTGGTAACGGTCAAAAGCAGCAATGAGATAGGTGAATTGGCCAGGTCGTTTAACCACATGGCAAAAAGCCTTTTGGAATCAAAGAAGAAGCTGTTAGATTATTTTTACGCAACCGTGCAGTCATTTGTGCGGATACTGGAGGCTAAAGACACCTATACCAGAGGCCACTCGGAGAGGGTTACCGAGTATGCGGAAAAAATCGCCTTGAAAATGAACCTGCCGCAGGAGAAGGTCAAATTAGTAAAAGATACCGCGCTTTTGCACGATATAGGCAAGCTCAGTATACACGAGAATATTCTTAATAAGCCCGGGAAGCTCACTGATGAAGAATGGGAATTGGTCCGCAAGCATCCGGTGATTGGAGAGGAAATCCTAAAGCCGGTAGTCTTGACTGACGAGATGCTTGCTATAGTCAGGAACCACCATGAGCGTTATGACAGTAAAGGCTATCCCGATCAGATTGGCGCGGATAATATTAATATCCTCGCGGCGATTATCACAGTTGCTGATGCCTATGATGCCATGACTTCACTGCGCGCCTACCGTAAAGAATTACCAAAAGAAGAAGCAATGAATGAGCTTAAAAAAAATAGCGGGACACAGTTTCATCCTAAGGTGGTTGAGGCTTTCCTGGAGGTCTTAGCAGATGAAAAAGGTACGCATCCTCTCTTATAGCGATGAGCCTTTTCAAAACCGCCAGGAAGCGGCGGGACTGCTTGCAGATGAGCTTACAGGCTTTCAGGCAGAGAAAACGGTGGTGTTAGGCATCCCGCGCGGAGGTTTAGTCATAGCCCAGATAATAGCCTCTCACTTAAGCGCGGATTTAGATATTGTGCTTTCGCGTAAGCTTGGCGCACCGAGCAATCCTGAGCTTGCGGTTGGCGCGATAACTGAGGACGGCCATGTGTTCTTTAATGAAACGATAGTTGCTCATTTGGAAAATAGGCGTGAATATATAGAACAGGAAAAAGCGCGGCAGTTAGAAGTAATCAAACGCCGTGTTGCACTATACCGCGCAATTTTGCCCAAGGTGCCTTTAAAGGATAGGGTGGTGATTGTTACCGACGATGGAGTGGCAACAGGCGCGACAATGCAGGCAGCCTTATGGGCAATAGGACAGGAAAAGCCGAAACGGCTTATTGCGCTGCTTCCCGTGGGGCCTGCGGATACTATAAAAAAGCTAAGTGAAGATGCGGATGAGGTTATCTGCCTTAAATGCCCGGAATTTTTTGCGGCCA
Source organism: Candidatus Omnitrophota bacterium (assembly GCA_023247895.1). Classification (GTDB taxonomy): domain Bacteria; phylum Omnitrophota; class Gorgyraeia; order Gygaellales; family UBA12090; genus GWF2-43-52. The sequence goes on along the minus strand of JAHFFP010000013.1, from coordinate 21,636 downwards.
TTGGCCAGTTCTATAATGATTTTACCCAGGTAGAAGATGATCAGGTTTTAGAGATTTTAAAAAAGGAAGCCAAGAGGAAGGGCTCGCGATGAGTAAAAAGGCAATGTGTATGATGAGAAAAGGGCTTTTTATATTTCTGGTTTTATTAAGCAGGGGCATTTTATGCTCCTGGGATGTTTTTGCCGAACAGAAACTTCCTGAGAAGTTATTTGATCAAATTGAAAACGAGGTAAAGAGTAAGCCTACATCCAAAGAGAATGTGCAGGCGAGGTTTGACGTTTTAGTGAGTCTTGCGAAAATGCTTATTCCTGCCTGCGGACAGGAAAAAGTCGATGGTATCTTGCCTCCTCAAAGATTTGCGCAGATTATTGATGTTCTGGCAAAAGAGGATTTTACGCAGGCAGGAAGCATCATTGATACTGCCTTTACCGGGCTTTGCAAGCTGGGCGGTGAATCTTCGCTTGCAGATATCAGAAAAGTTACTTTTCCAAGCCTTAACGGAGTAAAGGTTGTGGGGTATTTATTCATTCCTGATGTGCAGAGTAACAGCGCGTTTATCTTTGCTCACGGTGGATTTGGCAGGAAAGAAAATTGGGTTGATGTCATGAAAGAGGTTTCGCGCAAAGCTAATGTATATGCCTTGGCAATAGATCTTGAAGGCTGCGCCGAAAGCCAAGGCTACACCAAATGGCAGGGAAGAATTAAAGATTTTAGTTATGCCATTGATTACTTGGAAAAAGAATTCGGCCTGATTCAGTTCGGGGTAGGAGGGCATTCCGGAGGCGGTGCGTATCCGGCAGCCTGCGCAGCTACTGAGGATATCAGGATATCAACCGTGGTGCTATGGGACTGTCCCTTTGACTTTTACGATATGCATATTGCAAAAGGAGCGGCGGACCCCGGGGGTAATCCCGCGCCTTTAATTGAGAGAACCTATATTGGATCGCTTAAGCAAAATTTGCCTGTAGTCGCGCCTGAGGTAGCTTCTTTTAGGGGTATAGGCGAGCATCTTGATGAAATCTACGATGAAATTGAGCAGACCCTTAAATATTACCGTCATCCTTCTGAAATGCTGGGAAATGCCCAGAAAGAAAGGCCGTTAGCGGTGTTGCATATTATTGCTGAGGATGTGCTGCATCCAATTAAAGAGGCTCATTTAGGGGAAACCTTTTTTTTGCCTCTCGCGCACACAGCATCAGAAGTGCGCGTTAATTTCCTAAACCGGCCATTATCTTTTTACGCTTCAGGGCTTTTCAACCGGCCGGAAGGTATATGGAAAAAGTGGGAAAACGACCTGAATGAGCCAAAAAAGACTGTAATTATTGAGAATACCACCCATGGGTTTGAGCAGCCGGGAAGGAATAAAGCTATACAAGAAACTATAGCGTGGCTAAGAGCGTATCTGGTAAAAGAACAGAAGAAATAGATGAGTAGTGTTCGGGATTTATTTTAAAGAAGGTATCAGCAAAAAAAATGACATTTGCGAATATAATGGCCGGGATACTCTTTGGAGGAGTGGGCTTTGTGGCTTTTGCATACGGGAAAAAACAAGGCAAATTCAAGGTTATGTCAGTAGGCATTGTGTTAATGGTATATCCTTATTTAATCGCGAACACAATCCTACTATACTTAGTTGGCGCACTATTGACGTCACTATTGTTTGTGATTCGTGAATGAAAAAAAGTAATTAAGGAAATCGGATTGTAGTGCTATAATAATAAATAAAGGGAAATGGGGTTAAAACGAAAAGTGGAGGCGGTTGGTTACAATGGCTAAGATTAGCGAAGGGGTTAAGGATTTTATAGCACATCACCTTGCCTATGTGGCAACGGTGGATGCAAAAGGTATGCCCAATGTGGTGCCTAAGGGGGAAATTGCCATAAGCGATGACGGCAAGTATATTGTATTTGCCGACCTGTATTCGCATCAGACGAGGAAGAATTTAAAGCAGAATCCCCGCATCGCGGTTACGGTGGTAAATCCCGCTTCGTACGAGGGCTATCAAGTAAAGGGAAAGGCAAAAGTGATTGAACGGGGTAAGGGATACGAATCGCTTTCCCATCAGCTTTCGGGAGCGGGGCAGCTTAATCATCCGAATGCTAAGTACGCGGTAAAGATTACCGTGAGTAAGGTGATTAATATCGGCTATGGTGAAAAGGCGGATAAAGAACTCTAATGTTATCTGCTTCTTGTAGCGAAAGGAGCGGTATATGAATAAATATCGCTGCACGGTGTGTGGATATATCTATGACCCTGCAATAGGCGATGCAACCCAAGGAATAAAGCCGGGGACATCATTTGAAGGCCTGCCGGATACTTGGGTCTGTCCTGAATGCGGGGTAGGTAAGGATATGTTTGAGCAGATTTAAGGCAAAAGCATAAGCGGAGGTGAGTATGGTAAAGAAAACTGTAGTGAAGAAGAAGGCAAAAAGCAAAAAAGGCAGCCGTTATTCCTGTAACGTATGCGGGCTAGTAATAACGGTTGATAATATATGCGGCTGTGTGGATGCCTGTGATATAGTCTGTTGCGGCGAAGGGATGAAAGCCAAGAAGTAGGCTGATGATAAGCAAGAAAACACATACGGGTCAATAGTCAATGGTCTATGGTCGATAGTCAGAGAGAAACGAAACCATAGTCTATAGACCCATAATTATTAATCACTAAAATGGGAGGTAAAAATGGGAAGAAAAGCGCGGGAAATCGCGGATCTTGATTTAAAAGAATTGATCAAGGCCTTGGATAAGGCGTATTGCGATGAGTGGTTGGCATTTTATGCCTATTGGTATATGGCGCAAGTGGTTTCAGGAAAGGGCTATGAGGATATGTCTGAGTTCTTAAGCAAAATCGCTAAAGATGAGCTTGAGCATGCTCGGGAAGTGGCTGAGAGGATTGTGGAATTAGGAGGCCTGCCGACGAATAGGCCTGCGAATTTCGAGAAAAACGCCAATGCCCCGTATCCCGGGGTTATGAAAAAACTTGATGATTATGATGAAATTATCAAACTCGTGGAAGACGCGGAAGCCGGGGCTATTGAAGTGTATAATAAGATAGCCAAGATGACCTTTGGCAAGGACCATGATACGTATCAGTTAGCTACTCATATCCTGGGTGAGGAAATAACCCATGAAGAGATAATGGAGAATCTGGAAGAGAAATAATTCTCCGGGTTTAAAAGGCAAGTAGAAAGCGATTGGATACGGCTTTCTGCGTGCCTATCATTTTCTTATGATACCGTTGACCGAAGAAATAACTCATTTCTTTAAGAAACAGGGGTTTGCTTTTGTTTCTACACTTGATGAAGACGGTACGATTCACGTTGCCTGTAAAGATATAGTAAGGATTGCAGAAGATGGTACGTTGTTTCTTCTTGACCTCTATATGGGCAAGACCTATCGTAATTTAAAGAGAATCCCTCTCTTAAGTATTACCGCAGCAGATGAACATACCTTTACTGGATATTGCCTCAAAGGCAAGGCAAGGATAATTTTAAGGGAAGCGCTTGAGCCTGAAATCTTAAGCGCCTGGGACAATACTATCACAAGCAGAGTCACCCGCAGGCTGTTAAGGAATATGAGAGGCGAAAAAGGCCATCCCGCCCATCCCGAAGCGCTTTTACCTAAGCCAAAATATATGATTAAGGTTGAGGTAGATGAAGTTATAGACCTCACGCCAAAACATTTAAAGAAGGCATAATTCGCGAATATTCGCATTCAAAAAAAACACCTTTTATTTTTACGTTCGTATTACAATGTATGACCTAATTATTATCGGCGCCGGCCCCGCGGGCATTACCGCGGCAATTTACGCCGCGCGCAAAAAAATGAGCCTTTTAGTGGTTACCAAAGACATCGGCGGCCAGGCAGCCTTAAGCGGCGATGTGGAGAATTATACAGGGTATCAATTTATCACTGGCCCTGAGCTTGCTTTAAAATTCGAGGAGCATTTGCGTAAGTTTGATATCGCGTTAAAGGAAAATGAAGCGGTGCAGGAAGTCAAAAAGATAAACAGTGTTATTCAGGTAAGAACCGATAAAGGGGTATACGAAGCAAGGGCAGTAATTGTTGCCTCCGGAAAACGCTCAAGAGAGCTGGGCGCCCCGGGCGAAAAAGAATTTAAGAATAAAGGCTTAACCTATTGCGCAACCTGCGATGCTCCGCTCTTTGCCGGCAAAGACGTAGCGGTTATTGGCGGGGGGAATTCCGCCCTTGATGCCGCTCTACAATTAATAAAAATTGCCAACAAAATTTACATCATTAATATTGCCCCTCAACTTACGGGTGACCCGATTATGCAGGAGGCGCTTAAAGATAGCCCAAAGGCCACGGTGTTCAATAATACCCAAGCTACTGCTATTGCAGGCGGCACAATGGTCAGCGCGCTCAAGATTAAAAAAGGCGATAAAGAAGAAAGCCTTTCTGTGCAAGGCATATTTGTTGAGATTGGGCTAATCCCTAATTCCGATTTTGTCAAAGAGGTAGAGAAAAATAAGTATGGCGAAATAAAGGTGAACCCTTATAACGAAACCAATATCCCGGGTATTTTTGCCGCAGGCGATGTCACGGATGTCCCGGAGAAGCAAATCGTTATTGCCGCCGGTGAAGGCTCAAAAGCTGCCTTGAGCGTGTTTGGCTATCTTATCCGTAATAGCGCCGCATAAACGCAAAATGCTTATGAGGATGAAAAGATACGGTTTAAGTTATCAGGTGAGGCTGATTATTATGAGGAGGGAATAGGAAAGATGGGATTGGATGCAATCTATTTGACTCAGGAAGGCTACGAAAAGCTAAGGGAGGAACTTGAATATCTGGAAAGAACTAAGCGCCGCCAGATTGCGAAAGCGCTTGAGCATGCCCGTTCCCTGGGAGACTTAAGCGAGAACGCCGAGTATGATGCGGCAAAGAATGAACAGGCTCACTGCGAAAAAAGAATTGCTGACCTCAAAGAGAAATTATCCCGCACCAAAATCTTAGGCCAAGGCGATGTGCCTAAGGACCAAGTATTTATTGGGGCCAAGGTAGGGCTTACCGATTTAGATACCCAAGAGGAATTAGAGTATCTGCTCGTTTCTAAGGAAGAAGCAGATTATGATCATGGCAAGATTTCCATAGATTCTCCCGTGGGAAAAGCGCTTATGCAGCGAAAGATTGAAGATGTTGTAGAAATCAAAGTCCCTGCCGGAATCATTAGGTATAAAATCACCAAAATAACAAGATAAACACAATAGCGAAAAGAAGCAATTTTTATTTGCTTTTACTTGACAAGTCAACTATTGTATGATAAACTATTAACATAAGGAGGCAAAGGCAACCTATGCAGCCGCTTGAGCGTTTCGGAATAGAGATAGGAAAATATAATCTTACTGAGGGGGCAATCTATGGAGTCGCCTCTGTGTACCTTACTATTGAAAAGCAGATTTCAGAGTATCTGAGGGGTTTTGATATGACGCCTGCCAAGTTTAACGCCCTTATGGTCTTACAGCATAAGGGCGGAAGAAAAGGATTAAGCCAAATTGATATAGGAAGGCATTTGATAGTGAGCGCCTCTAATATGACAAGGCTTCTGGATAGATTACACAAGGAGGGTTTGATTGAGCGTTCTGCCCAAGAAGGAGATAGAAGGGTGAACCTGATTAAGATTACCCGCAAAGGCTCCAGGATATTAGAGAAGGCCTGGCCCGGGTATTATAAGACGATAACAGAAATAGCCGCGCTTCTTGGCAAAGAGAAATTAGAACGGCTCTCAGAAATACTGCCTGAGTGGTTTATAAGATTAGAGCGGTTACATAGGTAAGAGGAAAATAAATAGAAAAAGCAGTTAAAAACGAAGCAGTGGGGGGATACTATGGCAGAAAATCAATTAGATAATAATGCTGATGTTCCTATAGATAAGCTTAAAGACGAATTAAGAGAAATCAAGGATCAGTTTTCGCTGTTGGCAAAGAAGATTGAAGCCATAGAGAATAAAGTTAAGCCAATTCCTCAGGGCGCTGAGCCTTTAACGGTTATCAGCCATGAATATAAAGAGCATGCTGTTACGCGTACGCAGGCGCCTAAAAGGGATATTGAGGCGGATGTGGGAAAGTTCTGGCTGAATAGGATTGGGATTGTAATTTTTGCTCTGGGTGTGGGGTTTTTAATCAGCTATACCTTCAGGTATTTCGGGCCATTTATAAAAATACTTTTCGGGTATTGCATAAGCGGTTCATTATTTTTCGCCGGAACTTACTGTGAGAAAAAAGAAAGATTTAAACATTATGGAAGGGTTTTGCTGGGAGGATGCTGGGCAGTAGCCTATTTTACTACCTACGCGATGTATCATTTTGAGGCTTCGCGGATCATTACCAGCCAGCTTTTAGACTTACTGCTTTTAGCGGCAGTAGCCTTTGGTATGGTTACCCATTCCCTAAAATATAAGTCGGAAGAATTATCGGCGGTAGGCATATTTATCGCATACCTTACCTTGACATTATCCGACATTACCTCTTTTACTTTCATCGGGTGCCTCTTTCTGGCATTAGTTATTTTAGCATTGGTATTCAAGATGCAGTGGGTAAAAATGATATTTTTCGGCATTACCTTGACCTATCTGACCCATTTTTATTGGGTATATAGGCATTTGTATGCCTCTCCTATACCTGTAGGCGAGGTAAGTGTTGGGAAAATATACTTTCTGATGAATTTCGGATTTCTGGTAAGTTACTGGGCAGTATTCACCGCGGGGATACATCTGATTAAGGATGTCAAAGATAATCTTATTTATAATAAACTGGCAGTAGCGAATTTCTTGAATTTTCTTCTTTTCTTCTTTATGTCGTATCCCAAAATGATTCAAGCCTTCCCGGAGTATCGGTGTATCTATATCGCGGGATTCGGTGTTGTGTATTTGTGTATCGCCTATTTAATGCGCACACGTCAAAATAATAATTTATTTGTGGCTAATGTATTGACCGCTATTTCCCTTTTCACCTTAGCTATTCCTTTGCGTTTTGTTTCTTTCAATACCAGCATTATATGGTTAATTGAGATACCGTTTCTGTTATTCCTGGGGATACATTTTAAACATAAATCTTTACGGTATTTTAGCCGTTTTTTGGCAGCGTTTCTGTTTTTGAAGCTATGCCTGGATGATTTTAGCAGCACTTACTATATTAGCTATTTTAGCTATCGAATAGAAGATGATAGGATTATATCTTTTTTAGGGTTAATTTCTTCGGCAGTATGCTTTTATATGGATAAGTACCTCTCTTGTAAAGAAAAAGGGCGCGGTGAAGATGTGTCCCCGAACTTATTTTCAGGATTGTTGGCCATATATACGACAATTTTCCTGTGGTCGGCCTTCAGTATAAGGCACTTGACTTTTGCTTTATCTTTAGAAGCGCTGGCACTATTTCTCTTTGGGGCTTGGCTCAAGGATAGGCCGCTACGCATATATGCCGTTATTATTTTGCTTATTGCATATGTGAGGTTTTGTTGCATCGATACCTATGTGGGAATGAGCGAGCCGCTGAAATGGTTTACAGTGGTTTCGGAATTGGTTATTTTCTATACCATCTACTTCCTTTATAAATTATTGAAAGATAAAGCCGCAGCCAGCGAGTTAGAAAGAACGCTTATAAAGGTAATCTTTACAGTATCAACGCTTATGCTTATTTTTACGAATTACCATTATATAAGTTCTTCCTGGATTTCTTTGTCGCTGGGAATCAGCGGGCTATTGTTATTTATCGCAGGCTTCCTGCTTAAAGACAGATTTTTCAGGGTTGGCGGTTTTGTGGTCTTTGGGCTTACCATAGCAAGGGTCATATTGACGGATTTATCGGTTCTGCCGATGATATATAAAATCATAAGTTTTATTATCCTCGGATTAGCATTTTTAGGGGTATCATTTATTTACACTAACTACAGCAAGCCAAATCGTCCTGAAGAAGGGAAATGAGCCGGTGCCTTCCGCCACTGGAGGAGTTAGTTATTCCGGAGGAGACCGCAAAAATTACGATTTCTTTAAAAAAATCCACGCTTGATTTTTTTAAATGCCAGGCGCAACGTTATCATACAAAGTATCAAAGGCAGTATTCGCACCCAAACACAAACTAGTTTTCCCTTGACATTGGAGTAGTTTTTGCTATTGTAAAGGTAAGCTGTTTTATTACAGAAACAGCTTATTTTTTTATTTTTTATTTTATTTGTGAAAAAAATAACAAGTTAAGCTATGCCGAGCGTAAGAACATTTAAGGGCGGCTACCGGTTTGTCAACTTCGAAGGCCAGCCAAAAGACGTTTTAGAAGAAGCGCTGATACCTCAAAGGGTTACCATTCCTTTGCGCCAGGGTTTTGGCGGCGAAGGGAATTGTGTGGTAAGCCCCGGAGAAAAGGTGTGCGCCGGGCAGATTATTGGCTCAAACGACCACGGAGTTTCAAGCCCTGTGCATGCAACCATTAACGGCGTCGTTGAGGAAGTCAGGCGCATAAACTATTTCAAGCGCGACTGCCTTATGGTTTCTATCAAAGGAGACGGCACTTCTGATTATCAAAAGGTGCAAGGCGCAACGCCTCACTGGGAGCATTTGGAGCCGATAGAGTTAGAAAGGATATTGTATCTCTCAGGAGTTACTGCCCTTGACCGCGAAGGTATCCCTACGCAAATGCGCAGTTCCGTAATCCTTCCTGAAGATGCCTGTGCCATTATTGTCCATGGGGTTGGCTCAGAGCCTTATAATATCAGCCAGAATATTCTGCTTCAAGGGAAAAATACCTTACGCCTTATCGAAGGCATACGCATACTTCATAAAATTATGCCTAATGCTAAGGTATATTTGGCTTTAAACAGCCAGCGTAAGAAAACATTGGAAGAACTCCTTAAGCTTAGCGCGCAATACGATTGGCTTGAGGCCTATGCCTTAGAACCAAAATACCCTCAAGGCTATGATGAGATGTTGGTTCCGACCTTGCTGAAGCAGAAGTTTCCCTATGGATATTCCGCGGCAAATATAGGCGCAGTGATAGTGAACCTTCAGGCGGTATTACAGGCATATGAAGCAGTAGTAGAAGGCAAGCCCTTGATTGAGCGCACGATTGCCCTCTGCGGGCCCGCGTTTAAAGAGCCTGTGCACATAAAGGCACGGATAGGCACTGCCTTAAAGGACTTGGTGAGCCTGCGGATAAAGGAGGGGATGATTCCTCGTTTTGTGCTTAACGGCATCCTTACCGGCCCGGAGTTAAAAGATTTAACCCTTCCCATAGACAAAGCCTATTCACAAATTATTGCGATCCCGGAGAATCATAGAAGAGAGTTTTTATCGTTTTTACAATTTGGCCCTCAAAGCGATTCATACTCGCACACGTTCTTGGCTAAATTTTATCCCACCACTAAAAAAACATGCGAAACAAATAAGCACGGAGAGGAAAGGGCTTGCATCAGCTGTAATTATTGCGAAGAGGTTTGCCCTGTCGCGATTATTCCTCATCTCTTGAGCAAATACGTGCAGAGAAACATTATTGATGAGACGGTAATGAACTTGAGGATTTTTAACTGTATTGAATGCGGTTTATGCAGTTATGTCTGCCCTTCTAAAATCCCCCTTGCCAAGCATATCAAAGACGGACAGGAACGGCTTACCATACAAGGCTGTGACCGCAATCAATGTATATTGCCGTATTTTAGTAATTTAAAAGGCATTGAAGAGTACCGGGGAGCGAAAAAGTTATAACATGCGGCTTATTAGAAAGAATATTGATACCTTAAAGGGAATTTTGGAAAAAAACAAAAGGCTCGCGCGCCTAAAACCTCTCCTAAGCGCGGTGGATGAGTTTTACTTTGGCACCGATAAGGTTACTACGTTACCCCATATTGTTGACCATATGGATATCAAACGCTATATGACTTTTGTAATTGTCGGGCTTCTCCCTGCGACTATTGCCTCAGTGTATTTTTGGGGTTTAAGGGTATTAGCGGTAATTGCTGTTTCCTATATCTTTGGCGGATTGGTAGAGGCGGCGTTTGCGATTGTCCGCAAAAAAGAAATCCACGAAGGGTTTTTAGTTACGGGGCTGCTTTTTCCTCTCACCTTGCCGCCGTCTATTCCGCTATGGGTAGTGGCAGTAGGGGTAATGTTTGGGACGCTGTTTGGTAAAGAGGCCTTCGGGGGAACCGGAAGGAATATCTTTAATCCGGCAATAGTGGGAAGGATTTTTCTTACTATCGCTTTTCCCACGATAATGACTATTGTCTGGAACGAGCCGTTTCATTCAGGTTTGGGCGGATTCCAGCGCTATTTCGCGGATGCTCTTACGCAGGCAACCCCTTTAGCCTTATTTAAGGCGGAAAAGGTGATAACTCACTACGGAGATTTATTACTGGGTAATTCTATGGGCTGTATTGGCGAAACCTTTCGCCTTGGGATTATTTTGGGAGGCATATTTTTGATTCTGGCTAAAATCAGTAATTGGAGGCTCCCCTTAAGCTGTATAGTATCAGTGATTGTTTTTGCATCCATAGGCAACTATTTTGCCCCGGATAAATTTGCCCCGGCATTGTTTCAAATTTTAAGCGGAGGTTTTTTGTTAGGAGCGTTTTTTATGGTGACTGATCCCGTGACCGCTCCTTTTACCAAGGCAGGAAAATGGATTGGAGGGGTTATTTTCGGTTTTTTAGTGGTTTTAATCAGGGGTTTATCCGGGTATGTGGAAGCAGTGATGTTTAGCATATTGCTGCTTAATGTGTTCGCGCCGCTTATTGACCATCTGGTGCTGGATGTGAAGTATCAGAAAAATAAGGGAATAAAATAAGTGAAATCCGCTTTACGAATCATAATTTTTGTCATCGTGATGGGAACCGTTTCCGGCGGGATGCTTATAGGGCTCAACGCATTTACCTCACCGATTATTGAGAAGAATGAGGAGTTAAAACTGAAATCTTCAATGCTGGAGGTGCTGGAGATTCCTTATGTGAAAGAGGCTGCGTTAGGGCTATTTGACAAGCAGGTAACAGTTTTAAAAAAGGATGCGTATACCTTTTACCGGGGGCCTGATGGAGCGGTTGCCTTTGAGTTTAAAGGCTCAGGGTTGTGGGGCCCTGTGTATGGTATCGCCAGCATTAATGCGGACTTAAAGACGATTAAGACTATCAAGATATTACATCAGGAGGAAACTCCGGGTTTAGGCGCGCGCATCGCAGAGAAGGAATACTTAAGCCAGTTTAAAAATAAGGAATTTGTCCCGCGATTGATTTTTGTACCTGCGGGCAAGGCAAAGGCCAATAATGAAGTAGACGCAATTACCGGCGCCACAGGATCAAGCAAGGCGCTGGAAAAATTATTGAACGATACGATACAAAAAAATGTGGGGATGTTAAAAGGATAAGATGCCCAAAAAGGCGTTTAAAAGAAGTTTTTGGCAGGCGAAATGGTGGAAGGTTCTGACTACCGGTATGTGGCAGGACCATCCGACGTTTTGTATGGTACTGGGGATTTGTTCCATGCTCGCCATTACCAACCGTATGGATAATGCCCTGGCAATGGGGATAGGGGTGACGCTGTGCACTGCCTTTAGCTCGCTCTTTGTCTCTTTTTTCCGCAATATGATACCCGGGCGAGTGAGGATGCTTGCGTATATGGTGATAATTTCCACCTTTGTTATCTGTGTTGACAGGATATTGAAGGCGTATTTCTCGCCAATAAGCGAGACTATGGGGCCGTATGTAGGGTTGATTATTACCAATTGCATTCTTATGGGTAGGGCCGAAGCATTTGCCATTAAGAATGGCCCTTGGCTTTCGTTTTTAGATGGTTTTGGATGCGGCATTGGGTATACCTTTATGTTGGTATTAATGGCGTTGATCCGCGAACCGATGGGCTTTGGCACGATTTTAGGCCATAGAGTAATGCCTCAGGGCTGGACGAATTGGTCAATTGTAACTATTGCTCCTGGCGCATTTTTTCTTTTGGGTGTCTACTTGTGGATTTTCAGGACTATTGCTAAGAAGACGGAGAGTTAATGAATCCTTTCATAATCCTTATTGCCTCAATATTCACCCATAATATCGCCTTAGTCTATATTTTGGGGATGTGCCCGTTTATTGTTATCTCGCGAAACTATAAAACCGCTGTGGGCATGGGTATTTCCATAATTTTTGTGGTTACGCTTACTGCAATCATTAACTGGCCGATATACTGGAAGCTTTTAGTCCCGATGCATTCTGAGATTTTATCCTTCCTTATTTTTATCATTGTGATTGCGGGCACTGTGCAGCTCCTGGAGATGATTATTGAAAAGTTCTTCCCCCCCCTTCAGTCATCCTTTGGCATATTTTTGCCTTTGATTACCGTCAATTGTATTGTCTTGGCAGTGTGTTTATTTATGGTGCTGCGTAAGTATAACTTTATCCAGACACTATGTTATTCATTTGGCACTTCCTGCGGCTGGGCATTGGCGATTATTCTTATGGCAGCGATAAAAGAGAAGCTCATGCTGGTAAGCGATATCCCTAAGGGCCTGCGCGGGCCGGGGATTACGATGATAATTGCAGGGCTTATGGCATTGGCATTTATAGGATTCGCGGGAATTATTACGTTGCAATAAAAACCATGCTGCCCATACTTGTAATGAACGGAATTTTACTGGCGATTGCCATTTTGCTTATCATCGCTGAGCGTTTTCTGGTGACCTATGGCAAGTGCAAAATTACCATTAATAAGGAAAATATCCTTACCGTTGAGGGAGGCAACAGCCTCTTAAGCTATTTCTCTGAGAATAAGATTTTTATTCCCTCTGCCTGTGGCGGCAAGGCAACCTGCGGGTATTGCAAGGTTGAAGTCTTAAGCGGGGGAGGGCATATCTTGCCGACCGAAGAAGTCTTTATTAATCGCGAAGACAAACTTAAGGGCATCCGTTTATCCTGCCAGGTGAAAGTAAAAAATGATATTGAGGTTTTGATTTCCGATGATTTGCTTGAGGCAAAAGAGTATAAGACAAAAGTCCTAAGAATTGAGGACCTAACCCGAGATATTAAATATGTGGTGATGAAGTTAGAAGAGCCCCAAGAAATAAACTTTAAGCCAGGCCAGTATATTCAATTCAGGATTCCCGAAAGCGAAGAATTCAGGGCGTATTCTATTGCCTCTATTCCTTCTGTGAAAACCGAAATTGAGCTTATCGTGCGTTTGGTCCCTGGAGGTCTTTGCTCGTCGTATGTCCATGAGGTCTTGGATGTCCATGACCAAATAACGGTTACCGGCCCTTATGGGGATTTTTATCTGCGGGAGGATTCCCTGCGTGAGATAATCTGCATCGGCGGCGGCTGTGGCATGGCTCCAATACGTTCAATTATTTTTCATTTGAGGGAAAAAGGCATGCCGCGCAAGATTACCTATTTTTTTGGCGCAAGGAGCAAAAGCGACCTCTTTTATACCAAAGAGTTACAAAGCATAGAAACGCAATTTCCCAATTTCAAGTATATCCCGGTGTTGTCTGAGCCAAAGCCTGAAGATAAATGGACGGGAGAAACAGGCTTCGTCACTCAGGCAGTTGAGCGCCATATGTATTCAAACGGAAACACCGAGGCCTATCTTTGCGGCCCTCCGCCGATGATTGATGCCGCGATTAAGGTATTAACCAGAAAAGGCGTCCACGAAATACATATCTACTATGACAAATTCTAAAATAAAAAGCCAATGAATTTCCAAGAAATTTACCAGCCTATTCAAGAAGAATTAAGAGATGTTGAAGATACAATTCTTGAGTCTCTTCATCAGGCAAAAAATGCTTCGATATTGAAGGTCAACCGTTTTTTGTTGAGGTCTTCTGGGAAGAGATTGAGGCCGGCATTGGTAATCCTTTCGGCAAAGGCTTCGGTTAATCACAAACCCCAATTGCCGCGCGGGCAGCTTATTAATATTGCTTCAGCCATTGAATTGATTCATATGGCTTCACTTATCCATGACGACGTGATTGACCATTCTCCTCGGCGGCATCATCAGGCTACCGTTAATTCACGATGGGGCGAAGCTGCCTCAATTGCCCTGGGCGATTACCTGCATGCCTTGGCATTTAAGCTCATTGCCGGATGCAGCAGCGCCGATATATTGGCGTGTATAAGCGCTGCCACGCAGGCGATGTGCGAAGGTGAGCTTATACAGGTCTTAGAAAGGGATAACCTTTCTTTATTAAAAGAGCGCTACCTTTTGATTATCAAAAAAAAGACTGCCAGCCTTTTTGCGGCATCGTGTGAGGCCGGGGCACTTGCTTCGAATTCCGCGAAATCCCTGCAACATTCCCTTAAAGGATACGGGCTAAACCTTGGTATTGCTTTTCAAATCGTGGATGACTATATGGATTTAGTGGCTCCGGAAGAAGCCTTGGGCAAACAGCCGGGCCAGGATATCGCCGTTGGCGAAGTAACGCTTCCTGTATTAAGCCTCTTAAAAACCATGGGTAAGGATGAAAGGCGCCGCATGGAAACATTGCTTAAGTCAAAGACTCATGGCTGCCTAAGCGAACTAAAAGAAGGGCTTGCCAATTCCAAAGCGCAAAGCTATACCAAGGGAATCAGCCTCACCTATGTGAATGCCGCAAAAGAAAGATTACAAGGGCTCCCCTGTTCTGCATACCGTAACAGCCTCTTTAAATTAGGAGATTTAGTGTTGTCGCGAGGATTTGCCGCTAAGAAGTAACACTACTCTTCTCTCGCAATTTTTAGAAATGAAAGACCTGCGATTAATATTCTGGGAGACCACCCGTGCTTGTAACTTGGAGTGCCCTCATTGCCGGGCATCTGCCGAAAAAAGGCGCTCTCGCGATGAATTAACCACGCAAGAGGCTAAGCGCTTTATTGACAGTGCCGCGTCATTTTCTAAGCCGATATTAGTTTTTTCAGGGGGTGAGGCGTTGGTAAGGGAGGATATATATGAGCTAATCCGTTATGCCACTAACGCCGGCCTAAAGAGCACGCTGGCAAGCAATGCCTCGTTAATTACCTTAGACATCGCGAAAAGATTGAAGGAAAGCGGCATAAAGGTGGTGGCGGTTTCTGTGTATGGTTCTTCTGCCAATGCCCACGATGCCTTTTGCGGGCAAAAAGGCGCGTTTGAAAAATCATTGGCAGGAATTGAAAATATCAAAGCCGCGGGGATGGGCTTGCAGATAAATACCACCATCACCAAAAGGAATTTATCAGAGCTTGAGGCGATAGGGCAATTTGCCTTGGCGCAAGGAGCGGCTTCCTATCATATCTTTTTCTTGGTTCCTGTAGGCAGAGGGAAGGCTATAGAGGGGGATGAGATTACGCCTCAGGAATACGAGGATGCTTTTAATCGCCTCTATGATTTTAAGGCTAAAGCGCCGCTGCATATAAAACCCACCTGCGCCCCGCATTATTATAGAGTAATCCGCCAGAGGGATGCCAATGCGCGCGAATGTGCGCCGCAAAAAACACATAACAGCGCGAATGTAGGTGAATCGGCGTTTCATGAGATGACCAAAGGCTGCCTTGCAGGCCAGGGGGTATGTTTTGTTTCATCTAAGGGTGAGGTCTTTGGCTGCGGATATTTGCCGGTTAAGGCAGGGGATTTAAGAAATCAGGACTTTAAAACTATCTGGTTTGAGAGCGAGCTTTTTAAGGCCTTAAGAGATGATACGAAATTGGAAGGCAGGTGTGGTGTGTGTGAATTTAAAAAAGTCTGCGGCGGATGCCGTGCCCGCGCCTATTCTACGACAGGGGATTACCTTCAGGAAGAGCCATATTGTGTATATACACCGTTAAAAAGGGAAGCAGTATATTAGTTCGTGCTAAATAGATAATTATTGAGAAGTAGCACTAGGGGGAGCCATATGGAAAAGAGTATAGTAAAATCGGTTTTTATCGGCGTAGTGTGCATTCTGGTTGGAATGCTCATTGGCTTTAATCAGCATTTCCTGCGGGCAAATCGTTCGTTAATGAGCCGCCTGCTGCAAGAGCAAGATACACTGAGCCGCACGCAGAAGGAACTAGGATATCGTCTGCTGAAGCTTGAAAATGAGGGGAAAGAGCTGAAGGAAGCCTTTGATGACCTAAAGGCAAAGATTCCCGCGAGACCTCCGGAAGAAGATTATTCAAAAGTATATCAGATTGATATCGCTCATTCTCCTGTTTTGGGAAAGAAGGATGCGGTGGTTACGATTACGGAATTTGTAGATTTCCAATGCCCTTTTTGCGCGCGGTTTCATCCGGTAGTGCTTGAGGCGCAAAAGGCCTTCCCCGGTAAGGTGAATGTGGTGCTTAAACATTTTCCTTTGCCTTTTCATCAAGCGGCAATCCCCGCTGCCAAGGCAGCCTTAGCCGCAGGAGAACAGGGAAAATATTGGGAAATGGTAGATGGGTTATTAAAAAATAATAAAGATTTGACTGAAAAGAAGTTTAAGGAATTGGCAAAGGGGCTTGGCCTCAATGTGGCTAAATTTATGAAGGATTATACGGATAAAAATACGCTTTGGCAAACCTATATACAGGAAGATATGTCTCTGGGTGAGAAATCTCAGGTGCGGGGAACACCCACTATCTATATTAATGGACGAAAGACAAAAGCCCGTGGCATAGAAGGCTTTAAAGAAGAGATAAATAAGCTCTTAGCTGAAAAAAAGGAATAAAAGGCTTTGTTAAGCGGTAGGTTATGCTTCTGAAAGCGCAGTAAGTTTCGTGTAAATTTCTTCAAGCCCCATTGGTTTTGTGAAAATTCCTTCAAGCGCAACCTCAGTCTCAATGCTTTTTGCCATTTCAGGATAGGCGGTAAGGACAATAATTTTTGTGTTTGGATATTTCTCCTTGATAATCTTGGCAGCGCTTTTACCGGTTGCGCCTTTCATCAGCATATCCAGGAGGATGATATCTGCAGGATGCTCTTTTAACATCGCAAGCGCCTGCTCCGCGCTATGGGCAACACTTACCTCAAACTTCCTAAAAGAAAGATAGTGTTTCATAAAATATCCCACATCAGGATCATCATCAACTACTAATAGTTTTAGCATAGAATGGTTCATTTTAGCCTCTCCTTTTGTCTATTCCCCTATTTAAGAGTATATCATTTCAAGCAATGAATTCAAGGTGAGGTAGAAGAAATCACTTGACAAAATAGGATTGTATAGTATACTTTTAATAAGTATTTAATAATAGAAGCTATGGCAAGATAATTCCTTGTTGGCTGAGGAGGACAGCCAGCAAAACGCCACGAAATTATCTTAATGCCGGATTTGACTAAACATGGGTCATGTCCGGTTTTTTTATTTTTTTAGTTACTAACAGTTGCATTGAAGTAGCCGGTATTAACTGATTTTAATTGTTGTTAACCTAAGTTTATTATATGAGGAAACTATCAATGACTCAAAAAATCTTATCCTTGATCTTATCTTTTGGCCTGTTGTTCCAGCAGTCCGGCTGGGTCTATGCCGCCGGCGAGTTTAACTTAGGCAGTTATTTTAGCCAACTGCATAACAGTATCGCTAATCCGGATGTCTTCCGGCCGGCGCATCTAAGGTATTTCTCCTACGATAACCTGAATAATAGCTTTAAGATACTTTTAGATAAGGGAGATACCAAGTTTGATAGCCAATCATCTAATGAGCTTACGAGCTCAAGAGCTAATGAGCTAAATCAAACTGCCCAAGAGCTTCTAAAATACTTCCTGATTGGGGTAACTATGCCTAATGACACCTTCTGGGTAAATTTAAGGCCGGATGCGCCGGATAATATCATAGACCCTGAATTAGAGATGACCGATATAGGTAAGATATTCCTTGAGGCAGACCTCCAGCTTAAGAAGGACACCGCAAGCTTTACCTCTCCCCAAACCTCAGAAGGCAAAGCATATTGGGATAAGCTCTATAAGAAGGCAGGAGAGTTATTCGGTACAGAAAACGTCACCATTCCTACCTTAACCCGGCCCTGGATAGTGCCGAATGAAATCATTATCAGAGAAACCGATAATTCAGCGTATGTATATAAGGCAACGCTCAAAGTGTTGTTAGAAGAAGATTATTTAAAAAACTCTCAGCTTTCGGCTTCTAGCTCTCAGCAATATGAGTTCAAAGACCAAAGGCTGAAAGAGTTGAACACGTACTCTACCCAGCTAATCAAGGAAACAATAATTCCTAAACTGACTAAAGAGGTAAACTCCTCCAAAAGATACGCCAAGCTAAGACAGGTCTATTACTCGTTGATACTTTCCCGCTGGTTTAAAGCTCGCTTTCGCTCGCAGTCCACAGTTAACCCCTCTGCTGCGCTCGGGGCAGGCAGTCTACAGTCTACAGCGCAAGCTAATCAGTATCTCAGATTGATAGACTCAAAGAACCTAACTAATCTTACTTCACAGGAGGCCTGGGATAAAACCACCTATTTTAACCAATACCAGGACTCTTTTAATAAAGGTGAATACAATATCAAAGAGCCTGTGTATACCACTTATGGCCAGAGTATCAGGAGTTATGTGAGTGGGGGATTTGATATAACAAAGCCAATGCCCTTTGAAGCTAATTCAAGCCCTTTGACTCCAGGGGGAAGTTTTCAGGGGAAGAATCCCGTAGATAAGGCATTCCTAAACGCTAATAAAAATGGTGTGGTTTTAAATAAAAACTTTGAAGTTGTTTCTAATGAGGAATTATTATCCACCGCCTCGCCGCTGGGGGAGCCTATAGATGTCCCGGATGAGAGTTTTAAAGGCAGAACCTTTGAATTGCGCTATGTTTCATTTCAAGAATTAGCAGATGCAGATAAAGGATATGCCAAACAGATTGAAACTATGCTTAAAAATACAGTTTTTAGCTATAAAATAATGAAGGATGAAAAGGGTTCGTATAAGTTAGACCGGTTTCAGGGAAGCTCATATTATTTCTTACTAGACAACGAATCCCAGCTTCATAAAAGGCATTTTGCCGTTGAAATGCGAGGTGATAAATTAATTTCGTTAAAAGGAATGATAGAGGAAGATGATGGGAAGATAATCGCAGCATATGGCACCACTTTGGATATCGCTAATGTTATGACAACGGCTTGGGAAGAAGCGGCAGAAGAAATGAAAATAAATAGCATTTATACCGCCTCGCCGTTGACAGGAAATGAGCAAATGTTAATGCAAGCAGCGTCTTATAATATTTCTCAGGGTGGGATAGACATTAAAGAGTTGCAAGAAAAAATTGCTTCACTCTTTAATGATATGCCTGAGGATGGGCTTAAGACTTTTGTGGCAACAACGCTTTACGGTAAATTATTGGCAGAAAAATCATTCAAGAGGAAGTTGGCAGTTATATCTCAAGCAATGGGGTATATTAAGGGAGAGAAAGTTCAAGAATATAATCCTAATAATTTTACTCAGGAAGCGTTAGATAAAATACTATCGCAAGGGTTGCCGGCCTTGAAGGGCATCCTGCTAAACGCGTTGAGAAGCTATTACCTTGTCTCTTCGCCGCTTACGGTGGAAGACGCAAGGCGTATAATAGGAAAATACTTCTTTGGCACGTCTAAAGGAGCATACCTAAAAGGTGTTAATCCTCTCACCGCTGACATAGCTACATTATTAGAGTTGGCGGCAAAGGCGTTAGAATTGATGCAGGCAGACGCCCATAGAGTGGTACTCGATGAAATTCATAAGAATGCGGCCAATTCTGATATCTTTGACTTAGAAAAAATGGCGGAGGTCGAATCTTTTCTTAAGGGCTTACAAAATTACGAAATTAAAAAGGGAAAGAAGAATATTCAGGCAAAGATCGAGTCGTTTATTACTGCAGAAGGGGTTTTGTTGCTTAAGAAATATTCTTATGCCAGAGGATTGGGAGAGTTGTATAAAAATATTTCAGCTTACCAGAAAATTGACAATATTGTGAAAGCGTCAGAGGGTATAAAAGAATTTTACGCTGTCATCGCAGGGGATACGTTTGTTAAGGCAAGTATTGACAGTAAAATAGGCGAAAAGGTTAAGGAATGGCAGGCTGTGGAAGATGAAGCCGGAAAAATTAGCTCGTCGGCTTCCTCTTCCTTAACAGAGGGAACTAAAGATGAGGTTAATGTAGTCGGCGGACTTGATTTTACGGATAAGGTGATGAAAGACGCCACTAAACTTGAGCGCATGGGCAGCTTTGCCGATCTGGATTTGGATTTGCCTCTGATACGCAATGCAGAGCTGATTGACCTGGACAATGAATTCAGCCAGATTCAGGCAACTATTAATGCAGGGATTATCCCTCATGGACTGCGTATCCTTGAGTTTATCGCTGCCTGTTGCCAGAGGGATGAGTTTGAAGCAAGGCTTCCCGACATTATTGCTGCCTTAAGTGACACCTGTAAACTTGAAGAGCTGCAGGGTAAAGAAAGCAGCCCTGAGCTGCGCCGCGCCTTGCTTGCGCCGGATATGCTCTATGCCTATGGCGAGCGCGCGAGTTTGAATTAAAGGGACAGGCACCGCGCTACAGCGCGTTTGTAGTCCATCAAGGGGCGGAGGTACATTAACTTGATTTCTATTACAGGTATGATATACTTGGGCGGTAATGAAAAGAAAGACAAAAACATGGTTAGAATGAGCCACAAACGACTTGGCACTGGTAAGTGATCTTTTGAAAAAAAGAGGAAAATCCTATTACGCTGCACATTTCTGCCATCAGGCAATAGAGAAATATTTTCTCAAAAAAAACTTGACAGAGTTTTTTGTTTGGTTATAATTAAATCGTTACAGGCGAAGTGCGAACGCACAAGCCTTATTTTTAATTCTCATATATGTGAAACAATTCACATAGCCGCGAGAAGTTTTATAGCCAAGAAAGCTACCGGATGAAAAAAATCACACGCAAGCAATTCCTGAAATTATCCGCCGCCGCAATCGCGGGGCTGGCCGCCAGCAAACCTTTATTAGCCGCCTTAAAACATATCCCGGAAATAGACAATCCCTTAGAGTATTATCCTGCCCGTGACTGGGAAAGAATATACCGCGGCCAATTCAAATGCGATTATACCTATCATTTCCTCTGCGCGCCTAATGATACTCATAACTGTCTTTTAAAGGCCTATGTGAAAAATGATATTATTGTGCGCATTGGCCCAAGTTATGGCTATGGTAAGGCAAAAGATCTTTATGGCAATCAAGCCTCAAGCCGTTGGGAGCCGCGTTTGTGCAATAAGGGTTTGGTGATGAACCGCAAGGTCTTTGGCCCAAGAAGAGTGAAATATCCTATGGTCAGGGAAGGCTTTAAGAAATGGGTGGAGGCAGGGTTTCCCCGAGGAGCCGATGGCCGGCCTTCCGCGGAATATTTTCAAAGAGGAAAAGAAAATTTTGTAAGAGTGGAATGGGATGAGATATATGATATTGCTGCCAAATCTTTAATTAATATCGCTACCACGTATTCGGGAGATCCCGGAAAGGCGCTGCTTACCCAGCAGGGGTATGACCCGGCAATTGTTGAGGCAACTAATGGCGCGGGGGTGCAGACTTTGAAGTTTAGGGGGGGTATGCCTCTTTTGGGGATCACCCGTCTTTTAGGGATGTACCGGTTAAGCAATTCAATGGCGATTATGGATACCCATATCCGCGGGGTTACTCCTGATGAGGCTTTAGGCGGCCGCGGCTGGGATAATTATTCTTGGCATACGGATTTGCCTCCGGGCCATCCTATGGTTACCGGCCAGCAG
>JAHFFP010000026.1 GCA_023247895.1 Candidatus Omnitrophota bacterium | reverse complement strand
AAGGAGATGATACGATAACAGTCAAGTAGCGTTGGTGAAAACTCTGGATTACTGGTAAGATAACCGTGGTCTCAGAGTAGATAGGTTATAGGTTGTATTTTTGCTTGGGGCTTAATTGACCCCGTGAAGGAGATTAATCAAGCCTATAATCGAATAGTCACCATAGGGCTTCATTGACCCTGAATAGGAGGATGGTGTTCACCGACAAATAGCTCTACTCCGAAGACTACAACCTAAGAAAGGGGTGTAGTGATGAAGCGATGGATCGGAGTGGATTTACACAAGACGCAGTTCACCGTCTGCTATTTGCATAAGAATGGTGAGCACAAGATTCAAGTTTTTAAAGTAGACGCGAAAGGTATTGAGGAATTCAAGAAGACGCTTACTAAGAGCGATGAAGTAGCAGTCGAATCAACCGGCAACACAGGATATTTTGCACGAGAGATAAAAAGCAAAGTTAAGGCAGTCCGGATAATCAACCCTACGCAGTTTAAGATTATCTCTGCCTCGGTTAAAAAGACAGACGAACATGATGCCGTAACTATAGCCAGGTATCTTAGTAAAGGGCTTATACCAGAGGTAAGGATGCGCACAAAAGAAGAAGCACAGATAACCAGCCTTATAGGCACACGGGATAAATTCGTGAAGCTACGAAGCTCATTGAAGAATAAAATACACAATATCCTTAATGCTAATGGAATAGTTACCAAGCGTGAGGTCTTTGGTTCGGAGAAAGGCCTTGATAAGGTTCTTACCTTTGATATTGAAGCGAGTTACCAATTCGAGTTAAAGATAATCGTTGAGCAGATACGCAGCCTTAATAAATCAATAGATGAAATAGGCAAAGAGTTGACAGATAAAGGTAAGAAAATAGACGGCCATAAGAGTCTTACATCGCTTACCGGGATAGGGGATCTCTCGGCAACAATTCTCTTAAATACTATAGGGAATGTACATGATTTTGCTGATGATAAGAAAATAGCCGCCTATATTGGTATTGTGCCCAGAGTATCCGTCTCTAACGAAACAAGCCACTACGGCAAGATAACCAAAATGGGTAATAAGATAGCTCGGACAACCCTTGTGCAGTCAACGCTTATTGCTATAAAATACAACCCGTATTTAAGAAAATTCTATTTTAGGCTAAAAGCCAAGAAAGGCAGCGGTAAGGCAATAATTGCCACCGCAAGAAAGTTTTTAACCATTATTTACCGCACCCTAAAGAATAAATGGGTGTTTGAGGATTTTAATAGCTTCAAATTAGCGCCAAGTATATAACAACACGGTCTTTAGAGTAGAGAATTATTGACTGTTAACATAGGAGAAAAATGAAGAGGATTGATTGCCTGAAATGTAAACAGCAAAGTTCTTGTTGCAGTTTTGGCGTATGGATAGACTTGGAAGAGGCCAAAAAAATATTATCTTTAGGGTTAAAAGGAGATTTCTATCATTTGGAAAAAGATGAGGATTTCCCTTCTGGGTATAAGGTAGGCTCTAGTTATGAAGATAATCCCTGTTCTTTTCTCTGTGCAGACGGCCTATGCGCTATCCATAAAGTTAACTATGGCTTAAAGCCCTTACACTGTAAGGAGTTCCCTTATGAAAAAGGGAGGCTGTCTGATTTAGTGCCGGTATTATGCCAAGAGGTAAAATCTAAAATAAAAAAATAGTAATGGGGCAACGGGATAATAAAACAATTGATTTGCTGGAGGCAGCGGCCAAGAAACGCCTGCCTCTAAAGGATCACACGAATGCCGTGCGCTTAGTCAATGATGCCGGGGATGGCTTAGAGGGTTTAGTCCTTGAACAATACAACCGTCATTTTGTTGCCCAGATATTTGATAAGCGCTGGTTGGCAGAGAAAGAGGCTTTGGCCGGTTTTGTAAAAGGCCGTTTACACGGTGAGTATCTAGTTATTAAGGACCGGACTGAATCTAATCTGGCGCATCCTGATGTGTTTAAGGCAAGTACCTGGATAGAATATGATACTTCTCAAACAATTGTCCAGGAGAATGGTTTAAAGTTTAGGGTAGATTTAAATGATACCCTTAACAGCGGTTTATTTTTGGATATGCGCTATAACCGTAAGGTCGTTAGCGGCTTGAGCAAGGGGCGTAAGGTATTAAATTGTTTTGCTTATACCTGCTCTTTTGGGGTATATTGTAGAGCCGCCGGGGCATTGAGTGTCGTGAATGTGGATATCAGCCGAAAGAGCTTAAACCGCGGCCGGTTTAATTATGGGCTTAACCAAATGGTTGGCACTGACAATGAATTTATCTGCCTGGATGCAGCCCAATATCTAAAGCGCGCAGGCAAGAAAGATAATCATTTTGACCTGATCATTCTTGATCCGCCCTCATTTTCTCGGCATGAGGGAAAAACTTTTAGGCTCAAGAAAGACTTTCCGCAGTTGATTGCTTTGGCAATTGATGTGCTTGCCCCGGGCGGATTTCTGTTTGCCGCGGCAAATTTGAGCGGCATATCCTGTAAAGATTTAGAAAATATGGCACGGGCAGCCGCGCAAAAGCGGCAGATAAAAAGAATGCAACGCTTAGGCCAAGATGAGGATTTCCCGGGAAGCGGAATCAGCCCAAAAAGTTATTTAGCCGCACTGCTGGTAGAAATGCAGGAATGAATATTCAAAACTATCCCAATTTTAAGCCGCTTGAAAAAGAAGACCTAAGCATATTCACCCAGGCATTTAAAACCAACCCTCCTCTCATATCCGAATTTACCTTTACCAATCTTTATTCCTGGAGGGATACCTATAAACTCAAAGCCTCTTGGTTAGATGATTTTATTATTTTATGTTCTGAATCAGAGGCACCCATGAGGTTTTTTGATCCTATAGGCACAGGCGATAAAAGAAAGGCAATGGAAAAAATACTAAAGGATTTTAAAGGATCCTTTATCCGCCTCCCGGAGGAAACGATTGCCTTCTTGAGCGATGATGCGCGCTTTAGGATAGAGCTTGATATGGATAATTCTGATTATGTGTATAAGGCAGAAGACCTCATAACGCTTAGAGGCAGAAAATATGACGGCAAAAGAAACCTGATAAGGAATTTTCAGTCAAATAATACGTATGAATACATCCCTATTACTGCGGCAAACGCCCACGAGTGCCTGCAATTTGAAGAAAGATGGTGTAGTATCAAGAATTGTGACCGCATCGTTGGTTTAAGCAATGAAAGGCGCGCACTACAAGAGATGGTGCGTAACTTTTCTGATTTTGAGCTTATCGGCGGCCTGATAAAGCTTCAAAAAGATATATATGCCCTTGCCTTAGCGCAAAAGCTAAACTCCGATACCCTCGTAATGCATGGGTTAAAAGCGGATCCGCATATCAGTGGTTTATACCAAGCTATGCTTTGGGAGTTTTTGTCTAAAGAAGCAAAAGGCTTGGCCTATGTAAATCTTGAGCAGGATGTAGGGCAAGAAGGTTTAAGAAAGGCAAAGCAGTCATACCACCCTGCCCGGATGATAAAAAAATATACCTTGAGCGCGCTATGCGAAAAATAAGATTCTTCAATTACTATTGCTTGGCATGCATTTTGGCGTTACAATATAAAAAATAATGAGAGAGCAGTTTGGAATACCAAAAAAGGAGACGATATGAGTTTTATAGAATGGAAGCAAAATGAGTATGGCG
>JAHFFP010000012.1 GCA_023247895.1 Candidatus Omnitrophota bacterium | reverse complement strand
CAGTAATGCCCCGCAGCCGGCATAGGTAAGATAATACACTGCCTTGTATTTCTTAATTGCCCCTATGACCTCCTGGCTACGATTTCCTTTACCAATCATTCCTTTTAAACCCGCCTTAAGCAGTAACGGGGTAAACGCGTCCATCCGCGAACTGGTAGTAGGCCCGCAGGAACCAATGATTTTTCCTTTGGGCGTCTTTGTCGGGCCGCAATAATAGAGAATCCTGCCTTTTAAATCTATAGGCAATTCCTTACCTTTTCTAAGCGCCTCTGCCAAACGTTTATGCGCTTGATCCCGCGCGGTATAAAGTTTACCGCTATATACAATCTCATCTCCTGCTCTTAATTCTTTCATACCTAAATCACCTTTGTCGCTGCCCTCAAGGCGTGACAGCTAATATTAACCGCAACCGGCAATCCCGCAATGTGCGTGGGATATGTTTCAATGTTTACTCCCAAGCACGTTGTGTTACCACCCAACCCCATCGGCCCGATATTTAAGGCATTAATCTCTTTCAATATATCTTTTCCTATCCTGTGGACCGTAGACCGTTGACCGTGGGCTATATTTCTTAGCAACGCCTTTTTCGCCAAGAGACACGCGTAATCCTGCGTTCCTCCAATTCCCACCCCTACCACAAAAGGCGGGCAGGCATCCGGCCCGGCAGTACTCACTACACTCAAGATAAATTTCTTTATTTCTTCAATCCCTACGGTAGGATTAAACATTTTCACCTGAGATTTATTCTCACAGCCAAAACCCTTAGGCAAGACAGTTATCTTAATCTTTTGCCCCGGAGTTATTTCGGTATGAATTATTGGAGGAGTAAATCGCGGCAAACCGCGCAAAAGGGGATCGCCTACGATCGAATTCCGTAAATTTCCTTGTATATAGCCGTGCTGTATCCCTGAGGAAATAGCTTTTTGTAAGGAGCCGCCGGCAATATGCGCCTCTTGGCCAATCTCCACAAAAACCACAGGTAACCCCGTATCCTGGCAAATGGCAAGCCTCTGGCTCTTAGCCAGACGCGCGTTATCAAGGATTGCCTGTAGAATCCTCTTAGCCTGCGCATTGGTTTCTTGGCGTAGCGCCAACACTAATGCCTTTTGCGCATCCGGACGTAACACAAAATTTGCCTTTTGCGCTAATTCTATAACGGTATTCTTTATTACTTCTACTTTAATTTCACGCATAACACTTAAGGTCTTTTCCACTCGGCGCTTACCGTAGTGGTGATTCCTCCCCGAGGATTAAAAACACCGCTAATTTTCACCCACACGGGCTTTACCGCGCCGACAAAATCTTCTAACAGCTTATTGATAAGATGCTCGTGAAAAATCCCTACGTTGCGGTAAAAGATGGTATACATTTTAAAAGACTTAAGTTCAATGCAGGATTTAGCCGGAGAATATTCAATTCTAATAGTCGCAAA
Source organism: Candidatus Omnitrophota bacterium (assembly GCA_023247895.1). Taxonomy (GTDB): domain Bacteria; phylum Omnitrophota; class Gorgyraeia; order Gygaellales; family UBA12090; genus GWF2-43-52. The sequence continues at coordinate 26,771 of JAHFFP010000012.1, read as the reverse complement.
ATCCGGCAACCCTGTTTTAGGGCAGATACAGGTAAACTCCGGAATATCTAAGCTGACAACGTAATCCTTATCCGGATACTGATTTTTCCACACTTCTATCTTCGGCGTTTTTAATTTTCTAATATTGCCTTGCAATCCTTCATACGATTCTTTCGTCCTTCGTCTATCGCCCGCCGCACTATTTTGGCGGGCGTCTATCGTCTCTCGTCTCATTTTACTCCCCATACCTTATGCATCTGGGGCATAACCCATACGGAAAAAGGATGCGTTGCCCCCCAATTTTTAAACATAGCCAATTTCTCATCTAAATGCTTCCCCTCCTCTAAACTATTTGGCTGTAAGACTAAAATTCCGCGATACTTTTCTTCATCAAGTAAGCTCGCCATTGCCAAGAAATCTTCTTCTGTGGTGGCGGCGCCTATTATCGCCTTAACAAAAACCTCTTTTTGCCTTGCGGTTTTCAGGAAGCGGCGATGTTCATTCCAATAAGCGCGCTCGCTATTTCCTGAACTTGAGAGTTTAAAGTCCATCGCGATAATGTCAACAAACTCCACAACCTCATCCAGCGCCTCGGGAAGCGTTCCATTAGTTTCCAAATAGGTTTTAGTACCTGAGCGTTTCACTAAGGCTAAGGCTTCTCTTAAGAAATCCTTTTGCATAAGAGGCTCGCCTCCGGTAAAGGAAACAGAATGAAAGCCTCCTCCATACGAAGCTATCGCAGATAAAAGCTCATCTACTCCATATTCCTGGAAACGATTAAACTCTGTATCACAATAGCTGCATTGAAGATTACAGTGGGCAAAACGCACAAATACCTGTTTTTCGCCAAAATAAACCCCTTCGCCTTGGATACTGGCAAAAATTTCATTAATCCTTCCAAACATACTCAAACCCCAACTTCCTTATTAATGGATCCCTTACTCCTGCTTCCCGAAACCCTTTTTCTCTAAATTTGCAGCTATCACATACTCCACACGGTGCCTTAGCGCCTTTATAACACGACCAGGTTAACGCATAGGGCACGCCTAATTTCATTCCAAGCTTTATTATCTCGGCCTTTGTTTTAGCAATAAGCGGAGTGATAATTTTAATAGGCCGGCCCTGGGCGCCTGTCTTAGTTCCTAATCCAGCTGCTTTCACAAATGCCTGATAAAATTCCGGCCGGCAATCGGGATAACCGCTGTAATCAATGGCATTAGCTCCGATAAATATCCCCGATGCCCCTATCGCCTCAGCACACGACAAGGCAAAACTCAAAAAAATAATATTCCTCGCCGGCACATAGGTTAAGGGGATGCTGTGGACTGTGGGTGTACTGTGGACTGACATCTTCCTATCCAACAAGCTAGAGCCCTTCCAAGGCAGGCTAATTTTCACTATTTGCCAGGCGCAATGCGCTTTGTGCGCTATTGTCCTGGCGTTTTCTATTTCTTTCCTGTGGCGCTGGCCATAATCAAAAATAAGGCAAACACATTCAAACCCTCTGTGTTGAGCAACATAAAGCGTAGTCGCAGAATCCAAACCGCCGGATAAAAGAACAACCGCTTTTTTCATTATTGATAATACGTTGCAGAGCAATTATCCGATTCCCAGACCGTTACTTCCTGCAACGTGACTTTTCTTGATTTGAATTCTGGGGACAACTGCTTAAAGATATACCGGGCAAGATTTTCTGAGGTAGGATTATGCTTCTTAAAATAGCCAAGCGCATTCAAATAGCCGTGATCCAATTGTTCCAAAACGCTTCCTAGCGCCCTTTTAATTTCATGGAAATCAACGACCAAGCCTTGCGTATCGGCCCCTTTAGCGCTAATAACCACTTCCACCTTCCAGTTATGGCCATGCAAGGCTTCGCATTTGCCTTTATATTCACGCAAGTTATGAGCCGCGCTAAATTCCGATTTTACCCTTAATCGATACATGTTAAGATATTGGGTTCACCTTGGTGACATCTTTTACCGGATACCCTAAGAACTGCTTTGCCAGTCCGCTAAACCATGCCGGGCCGTCAGAAACATAAAATAACCTCTGCGGCTTGCTATTATTTTGTTCGAACAACCCATCGTTAGATAAAATCTGCTTTACTTCCGTAGCCACCTGCTTGGCAGAATCTATCAATACAACATTGCTTCCCATTACTTTTTTAATTACTGCTTTCAGCAAAGGATAATGGGTGCAGCCTAAAATTATAGTATCTACCCTCGCGTCTTTTAAAGGTTTAAGGTATACCTTGGCAACATCCTCTACCGCCCTTTCATTAAGCCAGCCTTCCTCCACAAAGGGGACAAATAAAGGGCAGGCCTGAGAAATAACGGTAATAGCGGAATCTAATGTTTTAATTTCCTTCTCATAGGCGCGGCTATTAATGGTTGCTTTTGTTCCGATGACGCCGATACGCCTATTTTTAGTAGCATAGACCGCCTCGCGCGCGCCGGGAGAAATCACTCCTACGATAGGTACACGGAAATGCCCGCGTATCACCGGAAGCGCCATACTTGAAACGGTGTTACACGCTACACAGATAAGCTTTACCTCCTGCTTTAATAAAAATAAAATATTCTCAATAGAGAAACGGATAATGGTTTCTTTTGATTTGATTCCATAGGGCACACGCGCGGTATCCCCAAAATAAATTATACTTTCGTTAGGCAGCTGATGAATAAGCTCCTTGACTACCGTTAACCCGCCTACCCCCGAATCAAATACCCCGATTGCCTTACGCATTGCTGTTTTCTCCCTTACACATCCACATTACCATGCTATTTATACGAAGCGCTTGCCAAATCATACTGCCGGCTATAATTGATCAACCCGTCACAAATTGACTCAGCGACCTGCTGCCGGTAAAACCCATTCCTTAAATACCTTTCCTCCGTAGGATTGGAAAGAAACCCGACCTCAACCAACACTGCGGGAATTCGCGTGCCCCTTAACACAGAAAATCTCGCGCCCTTTACCCCTAAAATCTTTACCCCCATGCTACGGCTGGCTGACTGGCAGATATTCTGCGCCAAAACTATTGCTTCGGCGCGATTTTGCGAATACAAAATGTCCCATAAAGTGGCTTTTAAATCTAAGGTGGTATGATAAAAAGAAGCAGATTCAAAATCTAAATCCGCATTCTTTGCTGCGGTAAGCGCCCGGCTATAATCATCTACCTTTTCGGTAATATAATATACCTCAAACCCATTTAAGCGCGACGTGCGCGCGGAATTAGAATGGACGCTGATAAAAAAATCAGCGTTTGCCCTATTAGCAATTGCTGACCTGCCTTCAAGAGTGATAAATGTATCCACCGAACGCGTCAAGACTACCTCAATCCCTCTATTTCCTAAAAGGCTCGCCAGTCTGCGGGCGATATCCAGATTTACGTCTTTTTCGCGTAACCCCGTCCTGCCGATTGCCCCGGGGTCATGGCCGCCGTGGCCGGCATCCACCACCACCCGCCTGATACGAGCGGTTATTGCATATGCGGGCGCCTCTTGAGCAGGGACCTCACAATAAAACCTGTCAACAACCGCTGCCTTAAATTTAACAGGAACACAAACTATGCCGCTGGCAATTATCACGGTATCTTCAAGATCTAAAGGAGAGCCATTCACTAAGGCCATAGAGCTATCAATCAATAATTTCACTTGTGTATCAGCCTTTCGCAGGCTTATCTGCCTGCTTATAGTGTCATATTCACACTCAAGACGCAAATAATTACACACTTCGGAAAGCGGATAATATGCTTTGTTATTCACATACAGCTTCTGTATGGGAAACTTCACCTCTTCACGGACGCGAACGCTCGCGCAGCCAGTAAAGAAAGTAGCCAGTAGAAAGTAGATAGCAGCGCTTTCATACTTTAATTTCTTAACAACGCTTAATTTTATCATAGATTTTACTCTTGCAGCCTCAACTCAAAGTTCTTCTGGCCATCATTTAGGATAACCTTATCCTTTTGTATGTCAATAACCTTATTCCCTTCTATAGTATCGCCAATACGCACTACATCCTCATTAATCAACGCATGGCAGGTCTTTTCATCATACATAATCCCCACAAGCTCTAAGCCCACTCCTTGGGCATCTAACATCCGTTCCAGGCTAAAAGGGTCTCTTTTCCAATCCTGATACACCGTCTTTCGCGAATACCTTGGGGCCTGCGCAGAAACCGTGGCAATAGTTTTTCCTATTCTTACCCCCTTTTTCACTTTTGAAAAAACAATAACTGCCCTTACCCATATCAAGAAGGACACTACCGCTAACACCGCCAAAACTATTTTCTTTTTATCCATAACTATAAAACTTTATCCTTTGGTTAAGTAAATATGCAGCGTAAGAGAAAATAGAAGCTTAGGGAAAATCCTTTCATCGCGCACTATTTGGAAACTATCGACACTAATCAAAACACCGTTAAGGGCTTCCAGCGCGCCTAAAAAAAGCCCTAGCTGCTTATAATCGCCTTCCACTGCTATCTGCACAGGCAGCAACGAATATGAGGCATCAGCCTCTATCAATTCTTGCCGGCTCATGGACTTAAAATTAAGCAGAAGCTTTCTGCCTTCCTTAGTGATGGCATCAATCACCGAAGCAATTTCTTTTTGGCTGACAAGCTTCTTAGTTACGCCGTTTCTCTGAAATATATTCAGATTCTGATAACCAAGGCTAAGTTGCGCCTGCAGACTTTTATATTCTAAAGTATCCTTAGTAATTGCTTTTTTAGGAGGTAAATACAGCAAGCTTATAATTACAAGCACACCAACAACAATTCCTGCCAAAGCCATAATATTTTTTTTATCCAATAATGCCTTATACCTTTGGGCTATCACCTTATCTCCATCTGAAGTTTAAATTCCTTAACCCCCGCAGCCTCTTGAATAGCGATAAATTTCACATTCTGAAATAATCCTGCTTCTAAAGAGCGTGCAAAGATAGAAATTACCTCTTCGGGATTCGTAATGGTTGAGGCCACAACCCCTTTGAGATTTATAATGCCTTTTTGTAACTGTAGTTCCTTAAGATAAATGCCTGAAGGGATAACATTGCTTACTTCTTTAAAAACATCTTCATAATACGGCTGCCTGGCCAAACAATCGCTTAAGCCGCTATAATCCTTAATTTCGCCTATCTGCTGTTTTAACGCCTGTAGTTCAAATCGCGCGCTGGCTATTTTCTTATCCAGATTAACCGCATATATCCGTAAACCGATAAAAAACAAAGCGAGAATGGTTACACAGCCGCTTACTATAGCCTTTATCATGGCGCGCTGCACTATACGCAGCATCTCTTGTTTTACTTCTATAGGTAAAAGATTTATTCCTGAAGGCTTATCAACGCCTGCGCCAACTGCCATGGCAATGCGGTTTATTGCCATATCTTTCTCAAGCGTCTGTGCTGCCATATCAATTCCTTCTAAAGAATGAAGCACTTCAACTCCTATACCCAATCCCTCAGAGAGGAATTTATCCAAACCTTTTAATTGCGCAGATCCTCCGGCAAGAAGCAATTTCTCAATCCTTTCCCCTTGAGACTCTTCGCGGTAAAAGTCAAAGGAGCGTTCGATTTCATGGGATAACTTTTCCGCCCAAGGCCTTAATAAAAACAATATCTGCGAAGCAGTAAGTTTATTTTCTATAAGCGTTGTCGTATTCTCCTGTGGCAGCCCGTACTCTCTTTTTATCTTCTCGGCTTCTTCATAGGTTAACTGAACCTTGCCGCCGCTTGAAAATAACATTGCCATCAATGCCTTGGTAAAGTCATCCCCGGCAATAGGGATTTTACGGCTAAACACCAGATTCTTATTCTTTACAATAATTACATCGCTGACATCTTTTCCTATATCCAAAGCCGCGATACTTACGTCTGCCTTCTCTTTCCTTAGCCTCAATAAAGTACATAGGGCAAGGCTAGGATGCATAATCCTCTCCGGTTGTATCCCTGCAGGCTTAAGCAACGCAAGATGGGCTTTAATAGCCTCATGAGGACACACCGCTAAAAGAATCTCTATTTTTTTGACGTCCTTTTCCCAAGCTTCGCCCACAATTTCAAAATCAATCAGGCAATCATTCACGGGAAAAGGAAAATAATTCTTTGCCTCTAAGGCTATTGCTTCTTTTAATTCAGCCTGCGGCATAGGCGGCGCCACAATCCTTTTCACCATTGCCCGCGAGTCATTAAACAAGCTCACACACCTTGAGTGCTTTAGATCTATTCCTAAAAGTATTTCCTTTAAAGCAATAGCGCTATCCTTTTCTTTTGTAATCTCTGCGCTCCTTAGCTGTGACAGGGCCAAAGAGCCGTTCTTCTTTACAAAAAGAGCAAGCTTAACCGATGAAGCGCCAATATCCAATCCAATAATGTAATCCTTCTTAAATATTTCCATAGAGATATTATTCGAAATTTTCCTTTCGCCAGCCTGTGGTTGAGGTATCCCCATTATAGGTGGCAAACCTATGCGCGCCGCCATCGCCAAGAATCATTTTAATGCGCATCCTGCGGCCCTGTATATCTGCCAAGGATTCAACCTTAAAGGCATTGGTATCATAACAAAATTCTGTAGTTACCGCGTTAAACCCTGTTGAACCAGAAACAGGAACAAGGTTTGAGGCATCGGCATTATCCAAAACTATATCCTGCTCATCAGGATCGCCTATTGCGCTTAAATATGCACGGCTCCTTACGAAGTCGTAGAAATCCGTAGTCACTGCGCTGTTTGATGAATAAAAACAGGTAAAAGGCGTTGTCGCTCTCGTGTTTATTATGTCTGTGGCAAGGCTGGCGGCATCGGTTGCGCCTAAACCCAAAGGGTCAAAAATTGCCTCCAAAACTTCTCGGGAAGCGATATTAATGTTAATAGGCGCACGCGAACCTGTGGGGCGGGCAGCATTGGTATTTATGAATGAGTATACCGTAACATAGCCTTTTATCAAGTCATAATTTGCAGTAGTCATTCCCGAGGATTGTTGCAATTCTTCAACCGTATCAAAGGGCTTGGCAGTGCGATAGGTTACTATATTTGTGGCTAAGCTGTTTGCGGTAACGCTGGCAATTCCTCTTTCTTCCATTAAATACCTTAACAATGATTGAGATGCTGTATTCAGATGGACTTTCCCCTGCTCCGCGGTAAGAGAAATTGATTGAATAGTTCCTGCGCCTAAACTGAGTGGGAAAGTGGCAAAGCCTCCCGTATACCAGCTTTCGGTATTGGTGTCTATTCCATAGGTTATTCTTAAGTATAACGCGTCAAGGCTAATATCCCTATTGCCGGCGGTGCGCGCCGCGCGCAGAATAAAGTTTGTATTCATAATTGTAGTCCAGTTCCATGCGCGGTCTGAACTAATATTCGCCGTATAATCAGTCAAAGTAGTAGTCAGCGCCTGAGTCAATACCGTATTACCTCCTTCAGGAAAAGAGCCGTTAGTCGTATACGATACCTGTATAGTCGCGCCTGTGCCTCCGCTTGCCCTGCTTGCCCTTACCCCTAAAAAAACTGAGGTAATGCGCGTATTGGCATAATTCACATCATATGTCTTTAACAACGCCACGTCAGCATTGTTATTAATTGTCGCGGTTGAGCCGTCGATATAGCGTATCCTATCCACGTTCGTAACGCTCGCAGAACCGGTAGTATCTGAGCCGCGGACATCCGCAGCGCCCGTCTGGGTAGTTGTCAACACATCATCCCGTATTGCCCGCAATGCCCTTTGTAAACCTGCCTCAGCCAGATTCAACAGCTTCATATCTTCTATCTGAAAACCTATATCTCTGGTTTCATAGGTGGTGAAAAACAATAGCGCCGCTACCAGCGAAGTCAGGGTAATCATCAAAATAAAGGTAAAAAGCAATATAAATCCTGATTCCCTCCTCATTTCAAAAGCTTCTTATTCTTGCGTTTGTGCGCAAGAATACTGTTTCATCGCCATCAACAGCCGTTAAGTTAATAGCTATCAAACTCGCCAAAGACGCGTTAACCGGAGAAGATAAAAGGGTATTATTAGCGTCATAGTATGAAAAACTAAGGTTACCCACAGAATTGATTACCTGAGAAAACAGGCTAAAGGCAGGAACAGTTGAGGTTATTGTTTTCTGTAAAGGCGCTCCTTGCGTGCCGTTCCAACTATAGGACACAGTTTCATCAACCCCGTTATCATCGCTGTCAAGAGAAAAAGTTATATTGGCTGCTTGAGCGCTTGTAAGCGAAGGCGTAAGACGTAATTCATTTGACACATACGCCATAAACCTGCCGGCGTCTGCCTTAATACCCGAACGCCCTTCTTGAGCGTAGAATACGCTAAAACCTGTTTTGTATACCATCCCTATTGCACCCAGCAATACCGAAACCAAAACAGTGGCAATAATTAATTCCAGCAAGGTTAAACCATTTTCAGCATTTAGCGTGCGGCTTTCTACTTTCTGCCAAGAGCTGAAAGCAGAAAGCTGAGAGCTATATGTCCGAAACATAGGTCACCACACTCGTATTCAATTCACTAGATTTGCTAAACCAATACACATTAACGTTAACCTGTTTTAATCCTGCCTGGGCAACGGATACTACTGCCTCACGTTGAAACGCCGAGAATCCACTTATGACAGACTTGGTTTCATTTGTGATATTTGCATAGGCTTTATTTCTTAGTTCCTCAACTTTTTCCTGAGCAAGATTAACAGCAATAAGCTCATTCTGATTTTCACTATCCGCAAATAATCCTGCGCTTATTGCCTGCAACAAAGCAACAAATCCTCCAGAGATGAGGACAATCGTTAATAATACTTCTAATAAAGTAAACCCTTTTCTTCGCATTTCACCTACTATCTACTTCCTACTTTCTACTCCCTTTACGGTTGGCTGTCTTCTCCTGTGTTTGACACATAGATACAGCTTGTGCCATTGGTTTCTACAACTGTATCATTGGTAATCGTCGCGCTTCCGCTTGCGGATACCCCTATAGAATAAATCACGTAAAACTTATTGTTAGTGCCTCCCCGCACATAGCCATACGTTGTATTGGTAAATGGATCGTTTGGAATTGAGCTTACGATATTTGGTGATGCCGAGGTCAAACTGCTTAACGCGCTAGGATAGGTATTATTATTATGAATATAATAACTCTCAACCGCGGTCTTAAGCGTCCTTAACTCGCCCTTTGACTTGGCAATATTACCTTCATCCTGCATACCCTTAAAACGGGGAAGCGCAATGCCAATCAAAATAGAAATAACCGCAATTACAATCAAGAGTTCAATCAGTGTAAAACCTTTCTTCATTTGTTCCTCCTTTTGCCTTCTGCTATCGGCTTTCGTCCCTTCAGCGTACTATTAGCTGCTCGCTGAAGGCAGAACGCTGACAGCTCTTGTTAATGCCTTAACAATTTTACCATATCAAAAACAGGAATAAGCATAGATGCCATAATAAAAGCAATGATACTGCCCATTATCGCTAAAAATACCGGCTCAATAATAACCGTAAGTTTCTTTATCGCGAAGCCTACCGACATATCGTAAAAATCAGCGATTTTGTTAAGCATCCCCTCAAGATTGCCGGTTTCTTCTCCTATGGCAATCATCTCCACCGCGTCAAGAGGGAATTCTTTGCTTATCTTCAGAGGCTCGGATATTCTTTGCCCCTGCTCAACTGCCTGCCTTGCCTTAAAGATTGCTTCAAACATTACCTTATTGCCAATCACCTCCTTTGTGATATCTAACGACTGTAAAATAGCTACTCCGCTTGCCTGCAGTGTTGCCAAGGTACGGGAAAATCTTGCCACATAGACCTTGCGCATAAGCATGCCTATAACGGGAATCTTTAATAAAAACTGATCATAATGAAACCTGCCTACTTTTGTGTGAATGTAGTTCCTTATAACAAAAATCATAACCCCAAAGATTAGCACAAGAAGATACCAATATTTCTTTATTATCAGGCCGATGTTATAAAGCATCTGGGTGATAAAAGGAAGCTTGAGCCCCGCTTTTGAAAACAAGCTGACAAATTGAGGGATTAAGAATGTCACAATAAAAAGAATCACCGCGATAGAAGCAATAAAAAGAATCGCGGGATAAAACAATGCCCCTTTAATCTTTTCCCTTAAATCCTGCTGGCTTTCAGCATAGAGCGCGTAACTATGCAGCACCTTATCCAATTTACCGGATTCCTCTCCTGCCTTTACCATACTGATAAATAATTTCCCAAAAATGCGCGGATAGCGATTAAGGCTCACCGAAAACAAGCCTCCTGCCTCAATATTCCTGCGCACGTCGCCGATAACATTCTTTAATTTCCTGTGCTCAACCTGCGCTTCAATTGCCTTTAACGCGGTTAAAATAGGGATACCTGCCCCAATCAAATTAGCCAGCTGAAAATAAAAAACAATTAAATCCTGATGCTTGATAGGCCGAAGGCTCTCGGAGAACTCACCAATCTTGATTGCGCGGCTTGCCAAAGCAACATTGGTTGCCATATACCCCATCGCGCGCAGCTTGGCAGTTACCTCATCGTTAGATAAGGCCTCCATAGCGCCTTTGACCAAGCGCCCCCCGTCATCCCTTGCCCTGTAGGTGTATGTTGGCATAGAAAAGCTCTCGGCTTTCAGCTCTCAGCTTTCAGCTTCTTCTTGAAACTCATTATCATAGCTGCTAATTCGTCAGATTGTTTAAAAAGGCTGTCTGCTTCTTCTTTGTTACAAAAACTTAACCTTACCGCTATCTCAATACCACACATTACCTCATAAATAGAACCTAAAGCAATTGTTAAAAACCTGTTAAATTCTCTATCAGATTCTGTTGCACTACCCTCAGCAATATTGAGCGCAATAGAGGTAGATGCTCTTCTTAATTGACTCACAAGGCCATATAATTCTTTTGAAGGAAATGTGCCGGTAGCTTTATAAATTCCTTCTATAAAATCCATTGATTTTTTCCAAACTGACATTCTCCGAAATCTTTGCTCTTTCATAGCTGATTGCTGACAGCTGAAGGCTGAAAGCTTTATTCCTCTTGCGTAAGCCTTAACACTTCTTCCACCGTAGTAATGCCTTCTTTTGCCTTTTGCAGGCCGTCGGCCTTTAAACTAACGATACCTATGGCTTCTGCCTGCTTTTTAATTTCCTCTCTTGGAGACTTGGCAGTAATGCGGCTCCTGATGGCATCATCTACCATCATCAACTCAAAGATGCCGATTCTTCCTTTATACCCTGTGTGCGAACACTTAGGGCAGCCTTTGCCCTTAAAGAATTTTATTCCCGAAGATTCGCTCACACCCTTACATCCTATATCATTGATCATTTCTTGTGAAGGGATATATTCTTCCTTGCACTCTTTACAAATCGCCCTTACCAATCTCTGCGCCAACACCCCGATAAGCGCAGAAGAAACCAAAAACGGCTCCACACCCATATCAATCAGCCTGCTTACGGCGCTGGCGGCATCATTGGTATGCAGGGTTGAAAACACCAAATGGCCGGTGAGCGCAGCCTGAATGGCAATCTCCGCGGTTTCCCTGTCTCGTATCTCACCTACCATTATCACATCAGGGTCCTGCCTGAGCATAGAACGCAGGCCCGTAGCAAAGGTAGTGCCTGCCTTAGGCTCCACCTGAATTTGGCGTATCCCTGTAAGATGATATTCAACAGGATCCTCTATAGTAATAATATTCTTCTGGCTTGAATTAATAAGGTTTAAAGAAGCATACAGTGTGGTGGTTTTTCCCGAGCCTGTAGGGCCGGTTACCAGAATGATTCCAAATGGCCTATGAATCAGCTTTTCATATTTAGATAAAATATCTTTAGAAAAGCCCAATTGGCTTAAGGATAAGATTGTACTGCTTCTGTCTAAAAGCCGCAGCACCATATTTTCACCGAATATCGTCGCCACCACCGAAACACGTACATCTATCTGGCGGCTCTCCATTTTTACCTGAAAACGGCCGTCTTGAGACGCCCGATGCTCGGCAATATTAAGCTCAGAAAGTATTTTGATACGCGAGATAATCGCCGACTGCAGATATTTCGGCATCGGCGCGCGGTCATATAACACCCCGTCAACGCGAAACCTGATCCTTACATTATCTTCTTCGGGCTCAATATGGATATCGCTTGAGCCCTCTTTGATTGCCTCCATAATCATAAGGTTCACCAGCCTTACTACCGGCGGCTCTCCTGAGACTTCCTGTAGCTTTTTAAGGTCAAACTCCTGTCCATCCTTAAGCCCAACCCGCTCCTTATCAATAGTCTTTACTATCTCATCAATACTTCCCTTGACGCTGTAATACTGATTGAGCGCTTCCTTAATTTCCTGCTCCGTGGCTACCGCAGGCTCTATATCAAAACCGGTCCTATTGCGCAGCTCATCGAGGGCAAAGATGTTTAAAGGGTCAAACATCGCGCAGGTAAGGCTCTTGCCAATCTTAAGCAGCGGGATAATCTGATGCTTTCGGGCTAAATCTTCCGGCACAAGCTCAATCAAACTTGAGTCAATAATGTAATTCTTTAATTCAATGCGCGGCAGGCCCATCTGCGCGGCCATAAAGGAAATTAAATCTTCATCACTGATAAAACCCTTCTGGACAATGATTTTTCTAAAAGCATGGCCTGTAGCGTGTTCTTCCTTTTGAGCCTCTTCAGCCTGCTTTTGCGTCAACAACCCAATTTCCACCAATGTTTCTGCTAATGTTTTCTTTTGTTTAATAGCCATAGTAAATTATTTAAAAGCTATCTGAGGCTAGTCTTCGCCACGAGACGAAGCCTGGGATATTGATACTCGCTATTTCTCAATCAACTCTTTTATTTTGCCTAAGAGTACCGCCGGCTCAAACGGCTTGGTAAGATACGCGTCTGCCCCGACTTCTTCTCCTAATTTCATATCGTCAGTCTGGGCCTTGGCGGTAAAAATGATTATAGGTATAGAGGCATATCGCATATCTTTCTTCAGCAGCCCGCAGACTTTATAGCCGTCCATTTTAGGGAGCATTAAATCAAGAATAATCAAATCGGGCTTTTCCTTGCGCGCTACTTCCAATGCCTGCTGGCCGTCATGGGCAAGTGAAATCTCATACCCATTTGCTTCTAGGCGAAAACGCACCATATCCGCCAAATCCTTTTCATCATCCACTATTAATACACGCTTCTTAGCCATTATACAATCTCCTGCTAATTATTTTAACACAGCTATCAGAAAAATTAAAATGGTTATTGCGCAAGTAATTTTTTAATCCTATTGATAAAGTTCTCAGGTTCAAAAGGTTTGGTTATATACTCATCCGCGCCGCATTCATATCCTAATTTTTCTTCTTTTTCAGCAGCCCGGGCAGTAAATATGGCGATTGGAATCTTTTTGTATTGCTCATCTGATTTTAGCCTTCGGCATACTTCATATCCATCCATTTTGGGAAGCATCAAATCCAGCAATACCATATCCGGGTTTTCTTTATGCGCTTTCTCCAGGCCATCGTGTCCGTCTGAGGCGCAAATGACCTCATACCCTTCCTGCTCAAGGCGGAACCTTACCATCTCAAGCATATCTTTCTCATCTTCTATAAACAATATCTTCTTCTTATTCATCTATCCCTCCAAAAAAATAATTATTTTATTTGCCCTTTTGGTAAACTGAAACTAAACTTTGTTCCCTTGTTCACTTCAGACTGAACCCAAATCCTGCCCTTGTGTAACTCTATAATCCTTTTAGCAATAGACAGGCCTAATCCTACCCCTTTTTCTCCGGGGCCGTAGGCGCGCGAGAATTGCTGGAATTTATCAAACACCTTTGGCAACTCATCCGCAGGAATACCCATTCCTGTATCTTGGATACTGCATTCTACCGCATTACCTTCATCCCGTATAGAGACTTCAATATATCCAGTCTCGGTAAATTTAACCGCATTGCCAATCATGCAAGTAAAAACCTGGGTAAGCATATCCTTATCCGCATTGAGCCCCATCTTTTCCCGCGTAAAAGCGCTCCTTATCTCTAATCCCTTGCTTTGGGCTATTGGCAAAAAAATAGATATAACTGTTTTAGCTAGCGCTATCAGATCTATCAATTCTATCTTTAACCCGATCTTTCCTGCTTCAAGCTTGGAAACATCCAAGATACTATTGACAATCCTGGTTAAACGGTCGATATGGTTTAAGGATTTACTTAAACAGTTCTTCTGCTCCTGGTTTAAGCCGCCATGCAGCCCTTCCATAACCTGAGAAACGCCTTCGCGCATAATACCAATGGGTGTGCGTAGTTCATGGGAAACAGTGGTGATAAAATCCGATTTGAGCCGGTCAAGCCTTTGCAGATCTCTATTGGCACTGACAAGTTCTTCTTCGTAGCGCTTACGCAAGATAGCTAAACCCAGCTCAGAGATAACGGTTGAGATGAAATTGATTAACCTTTCTTCTTCATGGCGAAATTCTGAGGAAAAAAATCCTACCACCGCAACTACTTCATCTTTTACCTTAACAGGAAAAACAATATACATCTTAAGGCCGCATTGTAAGGCAATGTCTTTACGCAGAAATCCGGGTTCTAGAGTAATATCCTCTATCCATTTAACCTCTTTTGAAACTAACACCTCCCCCGGAATACCTATACCTAAGGGAAAAATTAAATTTTCCGATTCCTTTCTAAAATTTCTCAAACACTCATCATCCTTGCACCAACATGCGCTATACTTTAAATAGCCTAACGCCGCATTAGGAATCCACAGCTCTCCAATGTTCCAAAGAGTAAATTCGCAAATCTTTTGTAAAATACTTACAAAGGCCAAATGTAAGTCATCTGCTTCACTTATGAAAGAAGTTATTTTCTGCAGAAGGCGAATACTATCTTCTGCTTCTTTACGCTTGGTGATATCCTTGTCGGTAGAAATAAAATTTATAATGTTACCCTGCGCGTCTTTTAAAGGGGTGATAGTCTTTTCTGAAAAATACAATTCACCGCTCTTCTTTTTATTGACAAGTATGTCACGAAACACCTCTCCGGAACGAATCACCTTCCAGAGCCTGTCATAGAATTCCCTATCCTGCTTACCGGATTTTAGTATCCGAGGGCTCTTGCCGATAATTTCTTCTTTTTTATAGCCGGTAAGCTGCTCAAAGGCAGTATTCACATATTCAATCAAACCGTTCTTATCAGTAATCATTACAAGGTCGGCAGTCTGCATAACAGCAGCTGACAATTTATTCAATTCATTTTCAGATTGCCTACGTTCAGTAATATCCTGAAAAATCTCCAGGACTGCTTTTTTGCCTTGGTACAGTAATGCCGTATGGCTGACTTGGAATATTCTCTCTCCGAATAAGCCTTTTGTCTCAATCGCAGTTGTTTCGCCAATGTCAACTCCCTTACTCAAAGGACAATCAGTGCATTGCGCTTTATCATCCCTGTATAACTGCCAGCATTTCTTACCTATTGCCTCTTTTCCAACCAAGGCCTCAAGATGCGGGTTTAAGAAGAGGATAGTATACTCTTCATCCACGATATCCATGCCAAAAGGAATAGCCTGAAGCATAGCCTGGTTAAAATTATTAGTTTCTTGCAGTTTCTGATTAAACACCCCAAGTTGATCAGCCCTTTCAATCACCTCGCGTTCGCATGCCTCGTTAAGCTTACGGATTTTCTCTCCCTGTTGCTTTAGCTCGGCCACATTCATTGCTAAAGGACGAAAGAAAAAGAAATAAAAAACAGGTGAAGATACCGCAATCATAACAAAAGGTTCGATAAGTATCTTAAGAAGAGGAGGAAGCGTCAGGAAGAAAGAAGTAAAAACCATAAGTAATGCATCAATAATGAATACTGAAGAAATAATAATACATAGAAAGCGAAGCGGTTTTGTAGTAAGGATATTGTACGCGGGCATTTATTTGGTATAAGGTTTATATTTATCCGAAAGCCTTAAAATAGCGGTGATATTTTCAATTTCTTTCTGCAGGTCGCTGGTCTTGATAATATAGCCAGAGGCGCCCAGCTTGTTTGCCTGCTTGAACCTGCCTTCTTCAGAATACGCGGTAAGCATAAACACCGGCAGGCTTTTATTTTGTTTGCGGATTGCCTTAAGCGCGCTGAGGCCGTCAATCTCCGGCATCATAATATCCAGAAGCACCGCGTCAAACTGCCCTGCCTCAAGCTTACTTAACGCTTCCTTGCCATTGGCAGCCGTGGTTACCTCGTAATTATTCAGCTCCAGGCGCTTCTTTATCAACTCCACAAAATCCGGCTCGTCGTCAACTAAGAGAATCTTTTTCTGGTCCATCAAAAAACCTCCTTATATTCCCGTTTCTTCAGCCTTTCGGCAAACTAAAATTCACCCTTGTGCCTTTGCCGGGCTCGCTTTCAACCCAAATCCTTCCTCCGTGCAGCCTTATTATCTCTCTGGCAATCGCAAGTCCCGCGCCTACTCCTTTTTCACCCGGGCCATACACCCTCTGAAACTGTTGAAATCCATCCATGGCCTTGGGGATATCCTCATCACTCATACCTACACCTGTATCGGATACCACAAACTCTATCGCATCTGACGTATCTGCTATCTTAACCTCAAGACAACCCTTCTCGGTGAATTTAATCCCATTATCAATAAGGTTTAGCAACACCTGCGCAATCTTTTCTCTATCCGCATGCAGCTCTATTTTTTCCTTTTCAAAATTACTCCTAATCTCTAACCCTTTATTCTGCGCAGGCGCCTTGAAAATTCCTATCATCTCTTTTGCTATTGCCACTATATCCACGGCCTCTTTCTTTATCCCAATCTTGCCTGCCTCAAGCGCTGAAAGCTCTAATATGCTGTTGACAATTTTGGTTAAGCGGTCAATATGCTGTAAGGACTTTCCCAAATAGCGTTTCTGTTCGGCATTCACTACCCCGTGCATACCCTCTGCCACCTGCGAAACCCCTTCCCGCATAACCCCCATCGGCGTGCGCAACTCATGGGAAATGGTAGTAACAAAATCTGTCTTAAGCCGGTCAAGCTTTACTAACTCCTTATTCGCCAGCATAAGATACTCTTCATTGCGCTTACGCTCAGTGATATCGCGAAGAAAAACAAAGAACCTCTCTTGGGGATCCTTACGATAATTCACGCTCACTTCAATATCTACAATAGTGCCATTCTTACAGCGATGGCGGGTCTCAAAACGGCCGCTGCCGGCGGCGCATATTTTCTTCATATGCGCCGCAGTCTCTTGCGGTTTTTCCGCGGCTTCCACATCAAAGATAGACATAGCCAGCAATTCTTCACGGCTGGAACCGATAAGGCGGCAATAGCTGTCATTCACATCCAGAATCCTGCCCTGCGTATCCGAAATGAAAAAGCCATCCATAGATGTCTGGATCATGGTGGCATATTCGCGCTCTTGTATCTGCTGCGTTCTTTCGGCGCAAGCGCGCTTGTCAACTTCCAATGAGAGAGGGCGGAAAAATAAGAAGTAAAATACGGGAAAGAGGAAAAGAGAAAGAACAAAGCTATCCAGAAAACCTTCTGTTAATGGCGGCAAATGCAGAGACTCTAAAAAAGCGTGAAAGGCTAACATCACAAGTGTTTCCACTACGAATACCGCAATCAACGATATAAAAAAAAGTTTCACCACCTTCTGTTTGTCTATACTTGCCTGATTATTTTTTATAGCCATATTCTATCGTAGGGGCAGACACCTGCCTACCCGGCACCATTCGGGTGAAGACACAGATTCGTCCCTACCAACGATGAATCACATTCCTGCGTAGCTCTACCATATATTTAGCTTCTACAGGGCGAAGCAGAATGGTGGAGGTGGCGGGAATTGAACCCGCGTCCTTAAATTATTGAATATCAGCCTCTACAATGCGTAGGGTACCTTTTCATACATCGCCTGTGAGCTCTCCGGTAACCGGGATTCTCACAGGCTATCCTTTGGAAAAATCTCGTCCCTTGCCTCAAGGCGAAAACAAAGAACCAGCCTAAATTAGAGTCTCAAATCTAACCCTTAGGCAGGTTGGATTTGAGGCTTCACTCGGATTAGCGAGCGAAGACTGGAGCCATCATCGGGCTAGGAACTACTTGCATAGTTCTCATTAACCCGTTGAAGGTTAACACTGACGAACTAACTGTTTTATCAGCATTTGTGTTTTGCAAGGTTTGTTATCGCGGCCATCCCTGCATCCGCGGCATGCCACTAATACTCTCCTACCTAAGTCGAAACCTTTCACCCCCTCAATGAGCGGCCACCACTAATACTTTGGCGGCCGTCCGCCAACGCTTTAATGGCGGGCGCTTGACTTACCGCTACTTTCCTCGATTCTTTATCATCTTGCGCATCTGCAAATCTATCTCGCGCTTTTTGATATCCTCCCTACGGTCATACAATTTCTTTCCCTTGGCCAAGGCTAATTCAACTTTGGCTATACCCCGGGAATTAAAATACATCTTTAAAGGAATCAATGTCAGGCCTTTTTGGGTAATTTTAGCCTCCAGCTTATTAATCTGGCCCCAATGCAAAAGAAGCTTGCGCACCCGCTTAGGCTCTACGTTTAGATAACTCGCCTGCGCATAAGGAGCAATGTACATATTGTGCAAGAAAATCTGCTCTTCGTCTATCCGGGCAAAAGAGTCGTCAAGGCTTGCCTTGGCATTACGCAAAGACTTTACCTCACTGCCCACAAGCGCAACACCTGCCTCAAGGCGCTCTAAGATTTCATAATCCCGAAAAGCCTTCCTATTTGTCGCAATATCAATGGGTTCCATAGATATAATACCACAATTATTGCCTCATCACAATAAGGTTAAAAGCCGATAAAAATAACGGTAAGGTCACCAAGCTTATTATATGAGTAAAAAAAATCCCCTGGCCAATAAGCCTTTCCTGTTGCGAATATTTTCTGCTGATAATAGCCAGGTTAATACCTGAAGGCACTGATAATTCCAAGATAATCAGCAGCCCGATTAAATAAGGCAACTTCACGCAGCTAAGAAATAACAATCCTAAGAGTGGAAGCACAAATAATTTTGCAAAAATAAGCACCGCAATAGTTTTTTTATCTATCCTTTGTAGCGAATAAAACTCAGCCAGGATTGCCCCCACCACCACGATTGCCAAAGGAAAACTGCAATTACCCAGGCTCTCAAGAGATGAAAAGATAAAGGGAGGGATAAGAGTATTTATTTTAAAAGCGACGAATCCAAATCCCGTAAGTATCGCTGCTACCGGCGGGCTTAATAAACTCCCCCAAGAAAACCGCTTTGCCTTGCGCACTGATAAGAAATACACCCCCCACGACCATATCACCAGATTAAATCCTAAAAGAAATAAAAATAGATAAATTAGCATGGTGCTCAAACGCTCTTTAGGGACAATCCATCCCAATAACACTAAAGGCAGATACCCGGAATTTTGAAACCCGCTCAAACAGATAAATTCACGCTTCGCCTGTATATCTTTTGCTGAAAAACTGAATACACAGCCAACCAACAACCCTAACACCGTAACACCAAAACTCGCCAGAGGAAACATCCACCAGTTCGGATAAGATTCAAACTTAAACTTAGTTACAATCTGCCAGAAAATAAGCGCGGGAAACACCACGTTGATAAAAAAATTAGTCAAGGCACTCACCCCTTCATTACTCAGCGCCTTACGCCTGACTAACACAAAACCAAGCAACCCCAAAAGAAATATCTGGAGCATTGCCTGGATTACAGATTGAAAATACAGCCTCATATCCATATGATTTAACCAGTGCTACAGCAATAAGTTAGTGTAGATATTATATGAGTTATAATTATACCACAACATGTTCCTTATTGACAGAGGTGTTTTTGTAAGGTACTATCTTCACTATATTGCGGAAGTGGCGGAACTGGCATACGCGTACGTCTCAGAAGCGTATGGGGTAACCCTTGAGGGTTCAACTCCCTCCTTCCGCACTAAATCTTTTAGAGTCACCACAAAGGCAATCATTAAGGAAAATAACGGCAGGCCATAAACTGAAATGACTGAAAAAAGAAAATTCGAACGCATCAAGGACGGGGCAAAAGTGATTTATAAGGTAATGGGCGTAAAGGGAGAATATCCTCTTGAGGCGATAGATATGGGCGCAGGCGGTTTCAGGCTACCCCTTTATGAAAAAGTACCTCCGGGGACACTCTTAGAGTTACATATTTCTTTATCTAAGGATAACGAACCATTTTTTGGTTTGGCTAAGGTGGCCTGGCAAGATTCAAGATTAAAAAAGGACAAAAAAAACATCCCTTGTTATGAGACGGGGGTTGAGGTTATCAAAGTTGGGATTGAAAATAGAAAGCGTATTGTCAAACATATCCGCACCCACATTAGCGGCTTCGGCCATTCAGAAATATAGAATACTCCTTCCTATCCTGCCTTGCAGAGCGCAATCGGTATTCCCAAATCATTCTCTTCTAATAACTGCCGGTTACTGAACACCTCCATCGCCGCAGCTGTTACCACCACTCTCCCCGCGTTAAGCAACACCACCCGTGAACACACCTCTAAAACTAAATCCAAATCGTGAGTGGCAATAATCTTAGTAGCGCTGAGGCGTTTAAGAATAGCGATTAAATCCCTCCTATGCTTAGGGTCAAGGTCGCTTGAGGGCTCATCTAACACCAAAATATCAGGCCTCATCGATAAGACAGTAGCCAGAGATACCCTCTTTTTCTGCCCTGAGCTTAAGTGATGCGATGAACGATTAACACAATCCAGCATGTCAACTTCTCTCAATGCCTCATTCACTGCGCGGTTCACCTCATCTTTGCTTAAACCCATACTTAAAGGGCCAAAGGCAACATCATCAAAAACGGTGGGCATAAAAAGCTGATTGTTAGGGTCCTGGAATACTACACCTACTTTTTTTCGTATCAAAGGCAATGCCTTATCGCTTATCTCCATATCAAATAGCTTTATATGATTATCTCCGCGTAAAATCCCGTTTAGATGCAACAGAAGCGTAGACTTACCCGCGCCATTAGGGCCGATAACCCCTACTGATTCGCCTTCAAAGATATCCAAGGCGATATTTTTAAGCGCATGGGTTGAGTCCGGATAATAAAAATTAAGCCCCTGTATTTCAATTACTTTTTTAGCCATAGAGTTTAATCAGCGTCAAAATAACGGCAAGAAACACCAAAAAAAGCATATCCCTGGTTTTTATTTTAGAATCATAGATGGAGCGCGCGTGGCCGTCAAAGCCGCGGGAACACATTGCTAAGTAAACCTTCTCTGCCCTTTCATAGGCCCGTAGGAATAAAACCCCCAGCATATTCGCCTGAGCCTTTAGGTGAAACCACTGAGAACCTCCGACACTCCGGCACTCCTTTGCCTGTCTCATCTTCATCAACTCATCTTCAAGGACAAACACATAGCGGTACATAAAAGAGATAATCATAATCAATAATGACGGCACACGTAACTTTTCTAATGCCTTAAGCAGGCTTGCAAAGTCTGTGCTTACCATAAGCAATGTTGTCAGCATAACGCTCAAACAGGATTTCATTACTACACTTACAAACAGCCTTATCCCATTATAGCTTACAGGAAGCGTAAGAGCTCCCCAAGAAACCTTTTCGCCCCCCTCCACTGATTGGATAAAGGGAAGAAAAATAGTAACCATCAGGATAAAAGGAAGCAGAGAAACTACGCGCTTAAAAATAAAAGCGACGGGGACTTTTGAAAGCAAAATTAAACTGATTACCGTGATGCTGTACGGGACAAAAATCTTAAGATTATAGCCTGTAGCGAAGGCGATAAAAAGAATACACAAAAGAAACGCGAGTATTTTCACTCTGGGCTCTAACCGGTGAATTACGCTGTCAGAATGGCTGTATTCGTCAAAAAACGCATGTTCCATTATGTTTTTTTCTTCTTCCTAAGCAGCGCTGCGACGGAATACGTGAGCAAAAATACTGTGGCTATCCCGCATATTCCCGCAAAGGCTGTTGCCAACTTCTTGTTTTTTATACCCGCCAAGGCATAGCCGGCAAGAGGAGAATTTAACAATGCTCTTTCTTTATCTAAAGATTTTTTTTCTTGGGCCATTTTCTCTAACGTGTCGGGTAATTTCGTAATAAGAGGGGAAAGAAGGAGCACCAACGCCACTACTAAAAACAAAATAATAATTACATTTCTGGTGTTCACGGTTTATAGAGTAAATCCTTTCTCACCTTTAAGATAAAATTTATTATGAGGCATGTTACTGCGGCTTCAATACCGCCGGTAAGCGCGTGCGCGAGAGCCATTGCCGGCAGCACTATTGTTAAGGCTACTGTGCCGGAAGCCGCTAATTCTAAAGCGCAGACAGATGAAGCAAGCACTACTGATAACCACGCAGCCATGGCAGTAGCAACAATAATGCCTGTCATTTTCTTGGCAATACTATAGACACCATATCCTCCTATCGCTGCAACCAGCGCCATATTAAGGATATTTGCCCCGAGCGCAGTTATCCCTCCATCTTGAAAAAGAAAGCACTGTACCACCAAAACGCATGTCATCACTATGGCCGCGGCGTATGGCCCTAAAAGTATAGACGCAAGCGCCGATGCCAAAAGATGCCCGGAGGTACCTGCGAAAATCGGAAAATTAAGCATCTGCGCCGCAAATACAAAAGCGCTCATTACCCCCATCAAAGGGATCATCTTGTCTTTAAGCCTTGCGGTAACCTTCTTAAGGCACAATGCTATCCCGCACAGAGAAATTACCCATGTAGCGGCGGATACCTTTACGCTTAAAAACCCATCGGGGATATGCATTTAATACCTCTTTCCGTGCTCTCGGCTTTCAATATTGATATAATCCTCAAAACTCATGCTTTCACCCATCTCCTCCTTAACTACTCTGATTCTGTCCGGAGCATAAGGATGGGTCTTCCCGTATGAAAAAGGGCGAAGGGGCTTTTTACGGTTTATTTCCTGCAGTTTTGTTAAAAAGGTAATCATCCCGTGAGGGTCATAGCCTGCCAATTTGGCATAGCGCGTCCCTAACCTGTCTGCTAAGAGCTCATCCTCTCTTGAATACCCGATCATCAACTCATAAAATGCCGCGTCCAAACCATACCCTAAGTCAGGAGCATCGGGAATCTGCGCGGCAAGAATCCGTACCAGCAGATATCCCATTGACCCTTGCAGTTTTTTGAGTGAATGCTTGGCGACAATATGGCCAACCTCATGTGCCAAAACACATGCCAATTCATCATCAGTCGGGTTAGCAACAGTAAATAGTCCCTTAAAACAATAGACATATCCTCCGGGCAATGACATGGCATTTACTTCCTCATCAATATCTTTTTTATCTTTTTCTTCACGGGCTTCTAAAACATTAAAGTGGTAGACTAACTCCTTACGGTCGCAGGCACTGACAATCTTTGCCCCAATGGTTTTCACCCTTGCCTGTAAATAAGAATTCTCGCTAACCTGATATGCCTTCTCAATTTGCTTTGCGACCGACTGGCCTATTTTAATCTCTTTATTCGTATCATAATAAATCCATTCTTCGCTTTGGGTAGCAACATTGTATTCGGTTGCGCAGCCACTGATAGTCAACAGTCCACAGGCCACAGTCCAGAGCTTAATAGTGCCCCTCGTCTTTCGTAAGAGCCTCATACCTCAACCCCTACCTTCCTTAGAAGCTTGGCTAATTTTGCCAAGGGAAGCCCTACCACATTATAAAAACAACCTTCAATGCGGTCAATAAATATGCTGCCTAAACCTTGTATGTCAAAACTCCCTGCTTTATCCATGGGAGAAACCCTTTTGAAATAATTACGGATTTGCGTATCGGTCAAATGATACATATAAATCTTTGTCTTCTCATAATCCGTATGCATTTTCCCCGTATCCACATCAATCACCGCGATACCGGTATACACCCACTGAGGTTTTTGCGAAAGCAATTTTAGCGTTCTGAAAGCATCTTTAATATTTTTCGGCTTGCCTATTATTTTTTTTCCCGCACGCACGAGCGTATCCGCGCCAATAACCACCCCTGACTTAAATCCTTTCGCCACATCCTGCGCCTTGAGGAAGGCATTGCGCGTTACCAGGCGGCTGCAGCTTTCCTTTAAGCAATGCTCTTCATTAATGTGAGCGCTTGCCACCTGAAAATTAAGCCCGATTTGCCTAAGAAGCTTCTGCCTTGCTTTAGATTTCGACGCCAGTATTATCTTACGCATAGTTACTTAAAAAATAAATTGGGTCTATAGTCGATAACCACAACGAGCTACAGACTATAGACTATAGACTATAGTCTATTGACCCTGATTCTACACAGAAATTGCTGCCGCCTCACCCGCCAGATACCCTGTTGAAAACGCCTGCTGCAGGTTATAGCCTCCGCTTGAAGCTGAAGCATCGATTATTTCACCGGCAAAATATAATCCAGCCACAATTCTTGACTCCATAGTCTGCGGGTTAATTTCTTTTGTAGAAATCCCTCCGCAAGTAACCATTGCCTCTTCCATCGGCAAAGCGCCAATAATCTCTAAGGGGAATGCCTTTAACAAATGTATCATGAGATGGCGTTCTTGGCGGCTTATCTGATTGCCTTTTTTGCGCGTATCAAAATTAAGCAAATTCAAGAATACGGGAATAAGCCTAAGCGGCAGCATATCTTTAAGCACATTGCTTATGTTTTTGCTGCCCGAGAGCCTAAATTCACGCAATAACCGCTCATCCAGCTGTATATCAGTCAAGCCCGGCTTTAAATCAATGTAAAGCAGGGCTTTCTTGTCATTCTCTAACAAAGCAAGTATGGCACTACTCAAATCCAAAACCAATGGCCCTGAAATGCCGAAATGCGTAAAAAGCAGCTCTCCGATATCCGAAACTATCTTTTTATTTTCAGTTTTAAAAGTAAAACATATATTTTTTAAGGTAAGCCCTTTTAATTCTTTTACCCACGCTTCTCTTGTTTTCAAAGGCACTAATCCCGGGCTCAAAGGGACAATCGTATGCCCTAAGCTCTTTGCAATGGCAAAACCGTCTCCGCTTGAGCCGGTAAACCTGAATGACTCTCCCCCGCATGCCAGGATGACTTTTCCCGCTTCAATCTGCTCGCCATTTTCCACGCAGAGCTTAAAGTACCTGTCCTTTTTCTCTATAGTTACTACCCGCCTATTATAGAGTACTTTGACATTACTCTCTACGAGATACCTTTTAAGCACTTCTAAAATTGAAACTGCTTTGTCAGTAACGGGAAATACCCTGCCCTGCCGCTCGATTTTTAAGGCTAATCCTTTGGCTTCAAAAAAATCTATCAAATCCTGATTAAAGAATTTTTTGAATGCCGTCCTTAAAAATTCTCCCTGCTTCCCAAACTTGGTGAGGAATACATGAAGGGAAACGATGTTCGTAACATTGCACCTGCCTTTGCCGCTTAATAAGATTTTTCTACCCGGTGCATTGCCTTTTTCAAACAGCCCAACGCTCTTTTTTTGCTGCCCGGCACAAATAGCAGCCATCATCCCTGCAGGGCCTGCACCTACCACCGCGACATCATAGAAAAACATAGAGAGAGATTTTTATGTATGTATTCCGAAATCTGTAGGGGTAAAAATAGGGATAAGCTTACAATTCTTTTGGGCGAGCGCTTCCTTTGCCCCCTCTTGCCTATCTACGATGCAAATCGCAGTATCCACCTGAAATCCTTCGCTACGCAGTATGTCGATAGACTCAAGGAAAGACTTTCCTGAGGTAGCCACATCATCAACCAAAATGAGGCGGCTGCCTTCTTTAAGGGCAGGCCCTTCAATTTGGCGCCGCGTCCCATGGGCCTTGGGGGTTTTGCGGATAAGAAATGTTTTTGACGGCCTTTTTTTGAGGAAACTTATTGCGGCAAACGCGCCAACTATAGGATCCGCCCCGATGGTCGGCCCGCCTACTGCCTCAAAGTCTTCTTTCCTTAAGATATCAAAGATTATTGATGCTACTAAATATGCTCCCTGGGCATTCAAGGTCACACAGCGGCCGTCAATATAAAAGGAACTGGTTTTGCCGCTCGATAATACAATTTTCCCTTTACGGAATGCTTCCTTCTTAAGCAACGCTAACAACTCTGCCTTCGATGTGTCTATTCTCTTTTGCATAGCGCCTACCTTTTCTGCAAAACCGTATTACTCTACCAATATATTTACTATAGCATAATTTCTTGCGGGGTCAACATCATTTGACAACCAAGCAATTTGTTGTTATAGTATGGGTCCCATGATACAAAACGCAGTTAAGATTTTAGCAGAAATCTTATATCCTTGCTACTGCCTCATATGCCATAGAAAAATCTCATGGGTAGGTTCACAAGGCGCTATTTGCTCTAATTGCATTAATGCGATTGCGCTCAATACTCCCCCTTTTTGCAAAAAATGCGGAAGGGCAAGAGGAACTGCATGCGCTCGCGCTATCTGCAACGATTGCTCCACAACACAGTTCTATTTCGAGCGGGCGTGGGCAGCGAGCGTGTACAAAGGAATTATGAGAGAGATGATTCACACCTTTAAGTATAACCACAAACCCGGCATTGAAAAATACTTATCCAAACTCATATGTAATTTCGTACACCACTATCACATCCCTGTTACTCATTGCGATTATGTTATTCCTATCCCTCTATCTTACGCAAAACTCAGGGAAAGGGAATTTAACCAGGCGCAACTCTTAGCCGATACCCTTGCAAAACATTTTGGATTGCCGCTGCTCGATGATAATCTAAACCGCCTGCGAGATACGGTTTCTCAAACTGAAATTGACAAGCAATCCCGCTGGAGAAACATCCAAGGAGCTTTTGGATTAAAAAGCACTGCCGCAATCAAAGAAAAAACCATCCT
>JAHFFP010000001.1:75761-81111 GCA_023247895.1 Candidatus Omnitrophota bacterium | reverse complement strand
AGGCATAAAAGGCGTCAATGGTTTGGGGATGCTGCTTTATCAGGGAGCTTTGGCATTTGAAATATGGACTAAGCAAAAAGCTCCGATTGATACAATGCATAGCGCTTTGTTAAAGGCAATTAAATAAGGTGCAAAAATAGTGGGTCTATAGTCAATGGTCTATAGCCGTTTGTTTTTTCTATAGACTATTGACCATAGACTATCGACCTGTATGGCTTTCACGTGATTATGGAAAATCTCATTAAACTTTTTATCTTCTTTTTGGGGAGTATTTTTGGCAGTTTCCTGAATGTCTGTATCTTTCGTATGCCGCATGAGCGCTATTCACTTATGAGCCCTTCCTCTCACTGTCCTTTGTGCAAGAAGCCAATCCTGTGGTTTGATAATATCCCTATTCTCAGTTTCCTTTTCTTAAAAGGCAGGTGCCGCTTCTGCCAAGAGAGGATAGCAGTGCAATACCCTCTCGTAGAATTATTGACCGCGCTTATTTTCCTTATTCTCTATAGCCGTTATAAGCTTTCTTTTGATTTCTTGGTGTATGCTGTGTTTGCCTGCGGGCTAATTGTGGCTACTTTTATAGATATCAGATGGCGTATTATTCCCGATGAAGTTTCTTTAGGAGGACTAGCGGTGGGATTGGTATTTTCCCTCATTAAAAGTATTCCCCATCTTAAGCAATTTCCTCATCTCCCCTTAGTTGATTCTTTTATCGGGGCCCTCGTGGGAGGCCTTTTGATTTATGGAAGCGGATTGTTAGGCAATCTCATTATTTTCAAGCTCATGAAAAAGGAGTCAATTGAGGGTGAAACCGAATCAATGGGAGGAGGGGACGTGAAGCTTCTTGCCATGGTGGGAAGTTTTATTGGATGGAAACTTACCGTCTTGACATTCTTTATCGCCCCATTCTTTGGCGCGCTCATAGGCTTTTATGTTTTGCTTTTCAAGAAAAGCCACCTTATCCCCTACGGCCCATTCTTGTCGCTTGCCGCAATGGTGTCTCTTTTTTACGGTAACGAAATTATCCGTTACTTCTTTCCTTTTTAAGGATATTGCTATGGTATGGATAATCATATTTTTCTTTTTAATAGCGATAGCCATTATAGCGCTGTTGTTTTTTAAGATTTCGGCGCAGACCAATAACCAGCTTAATACCGTGACCAGCCAGCTTAATGAGCGCCTAAAAGAGATGTCTTTGGTGATTCAAGCAAGCCACAAAGGGGTTGGGGAACGATTAGATACTACCGTAAGTATTATCGGGAATCTTCAAAACAGCTTAGGAAAGCTTGAAGCTGCAAACAGGCAGATTTTTGAGATAGGTAAGGATATCTCAGGCCTGCAAAATTTGCTGCGCGCGCCTAAATTCCGCGGAGAGATGGGTGAGACTATGCTGGGAAATTTGCTGGCACAGGTATTGCCCAAGGATCATTACAGCCTGCAGCATCAATTTAAGTCCGCGGAGACGGTTGATGCCATTATCCGCTTAGGCAATAATATTGTCCCCATAGATGCCAAGTTCCCCTATGAGAATTTTAAGGCCTCGCTTGAGGCGATAAGCGATGAGGAAAAAAACATGTATAACAAGAAATTTATCGCTGATGTTAAAAACCGCATCAATGAAATTGCCACAAAATATATCTTGCCTGACGAGGGCACCTTTGATTTTGCCTTAATGTATATCCCCGCAGAAAATGTGTATTATGAAGCAAGCATAAAACAGGATTTGCTCGGGTATGCCCTCACTAAAAAGGTAATTCCTGTTTCTCCAAATACCTTCTACGCGTATTTACAGGTGATTTGCTTAGGGCTACAAGGCTTGCAGGTTGAACGTAATGCCAAGGAAATTTTAGCTAATTTAAGCCGCCTTAAACAGGACATGATGCGTTTTGCTGAGGATTTTCGCCTCCTTGGCGGACATATCAAAAGTGCCTCGCAGAAGTACACCGATGCCGAAAAGCGGCTGGATAAATTTCAGGATAAACTGAATACTTCAGCGCAAGACACACAGGGAACTCTTACCGCTCAATGATTCTGAATATTAAGGTTATTCCCCGTGCAAAGGTAAACGATGTCATGGAATTAACCCAGGGATATTTGAAAGTGCATCTTTGCGCGCCGGCAGTGGATAATAAGGCAAATAAGGCATTGGTTGAAATACTTGCTAAGTATTATGCGGTTAAAAAGAATCAGGTGGCGATACTTCGGGGAGAGCGTTCACAAGATAAGGTGGTGGAAATAAACCCAAATTTTGGGATAAAAAAAGGAGAATGAGATGAAGCGCGCAGTAAAAGTCTTTTTGGGTGTATTTCTTTTATTAACCTTTTACAGGGGAGGCATTTCTATGGCTGTTGAGCAAAAAGTTATTTTAGAAACCAATCAGGGTAACATTGTAATCAAGTTGTATCCAGATATAGCTCCCAAGACTGTAGAGAATTTTATCGGATTGGTTAAAAAAGGTTATTACAATGGTATTATTTTTCATCGGGTAATTAAGGATTTTATGATTCAAGGGGGAGACCCTACCGGCACCGGCATGGGAGGAGAATCTATTTGGGGTAAGCCTTTTGAAGATGAGGTGTCAAAAGAGTTAACCTTCGACCGCAAAGGCCTGGTTGCAATGGCAAACGCTGGGCCAAATACTAATGGCAGCCAGTTTTTTATCACCACGGTGCCTACTCCTTGGCTTACTATGCGTCATACCATTTTTGGCGAGGTTACGGCAGGATATGACGTAGTAGAAAAAATAGAAAATAGTGAAACCGGCCCCGGAGATAGGCCTGCTTCAGAGCAGAAGATTATTAAGGCGTATGTGCAGTAATTTTGATTAACCTCGATTAACCTTTTTAATTACACTATGCCCAAAACAAAAATAATCGCGACCTTAGGCCCTGCGAGCACTTCCGAGACTATTATTAGGAAGATGGTTCTTGCCGGTATGGATGTGGCGCGGCTTAATTTTTCTCACGGAGATACCGCTACTCATCAAATGCGCCTTGATACCGTAAGGCATATTAATCAGAAATATAGGCGAAGGGTAAAGATACTGCAGGATTTAGAGGGTAACCGGATCCGCATGGGAAAACTCCAAGACGCAAAGCCGGTTGAACTTAAGAAGCGCTCCAAGTTTTGGTTATGTAAAGAGGAAATTATAGGAAATGCCCAGGAAGCCCATCTGGATTACGACGGCTCTTTCCTTGATATAAAACCGAGCTCGGATATCTTTATCGATGATGGGAATATTCATTTAAAGACAAAAAGCGCCTATAAGAATAAGGTATTGACAGAAGTTATTGTGGGAGGCTTTCTTAAAGAGCGTAAGGGAGTAAATATTCCTCAAGCCAATTTGAAATTCCCTCGCATTACCGATAAGGATGCGCAAGATATTCAATTCGGCATTAAGAATGGTGTTGAGTATATTGCCCAGTCATTTGTGCGGGATAAATACGATTGCCTTGCCCTCAAGAAACTGTTTAAAGAAAAAAGCCCTCAATGTCTTTTTGTCTCAAAGGTAGAAAGCCGCCAGGCTATAAAGAACATCGATGAAATAATCGAGGCAAGCGACGCAATTTTAATTGCCCGGGGAGATATGGGTATTTGTGTGCCGATATGGGAAATTCCCGTGATCCAGAAAATGATTATCAGGAAATGTAACCGCAAGAAAAAACCGGTGATTACCGCAACCCAGATGCTTGAAAATATGGTGGATAACCCGCAGCCAACGCGGGCAGAAGTTACTGATGTTGCCAATGCCGTATTTGACGGGACAAACTTTGTAATGCTTTCTGCCGAAACCGCGGCAGGCAGGTATCCGTCTGAAAGCGTGTGGATGATGAACCAGATTATTAAACACTCCGAAGATTCTCCTTATTACCTAAGATGATACCTGCTACCGAAGCGCCTTACCGTGAGCGCGGATATTATGTGTTTGACGCCTTTAAAACGCATACCTGCACCGCTGCCTTTAGCACAAACAGATTTGATTTGGGCTTTCATAATAATGTACAGATAAAACATAATCGCGATGCGTTTTTGCGGCAGTTAGATATAGATTCTGAGAGCCTTGTGTGTTTGCAGCAGGTGCACGGGAATAAGGTTTTTATAGCACATAAAAAAGATAAAGGCCGCGGGGCATGGGATTATGCCCAAGCAGTGCCGGGCTATGACGGGATTATTACGCAGGAGAGGAATTTACCCTTAGCGGTCTTTAGCGCTGACTGCCTTTCTGTTTTTATGCTGGATATTAAAAAGAGGGTAGTTTCTGTCCTGCATTCAGGTTGGCGCGGGACCAAAGACAATATCGTGGGGGTAAGCGTGGATCTTATGAAGCGTATGTTTTCAAGCCGTCCAGAGGATATTATCTGTGGCTTAGGCCCGGGGATTCGTTCCTGTTGTTATGAGGTAGGCCCTGAATTCAAAGAGTATTTTGCTCAAGGGTTAGTTAAAAGAGAGGGAAAACTATTCCTGGATTTAGTAGGTGCTAACCTTCGGCAAGGTAAAAATGCGGGAGTACCCGATGAAAATATCTTTGATTGCGGTATTTGCACTTCTTGTCAAAACAAAGATTTCTTTTCCTATCGCCGTAGCGGCATGAGCGCGGGAAGGATGATGTCAGTAATTATACTTGAATAAAGAGATGGGTCGCCAAGTCACAAGACACAAGGTCACAAGTAAGAAAAGGTATCTTTTTATTCTGCTGATAACTTTGTGACTGGGTGTCGTGGTGGCTGTTAAAAGGGGAGGCACATATGGCAAAGATACTGCTTGCATATTATTCGCAAAGTGGGCATACCAAGAAAATGGCGGAGTGTATTTTTGAAGGCATTAAGAAGGAGAATGTGGATGTAGTGTTAAAGAATGTGGAAGAAGTTAAGGTTGATGAGTGGTTAGAGTATCAAGGAATTATCCTTGGCTCTCCTGTTTATTACGGCTCAATGGCATTCCCCATAAAGAAGCTTTTTGATGATTCGGTGAAATTCCATACTAAATTAGACGGACGGGTGGGAGGCGCCTTTGCCTCAAGCGCGAATATAGGTGGAGGCAATGAAACTACTATTTTAGACATCTTGAACGCCATGCTTATTCATGGTATGATAATTCAAGGTGATCCTAAGGGTGACCACTATGGCCCGGTTGCCATTGGTATGCCGGATGAACGTTCCCAGAAGCAGTGCCTGCGCTATGGAGAAAGAGTTGCCCGGTTATTGAAGAAGGTATTCCCTTAAATAGGAGGAGAGCTATGCATGCTGTAACTGTGTATTCTACCCCCAGTTGTCCGTATTGTGTGCGCTTAAAAGCGTATTTGAATCAACAAGGGATTGCCTTTACTGCTATAGACGTCTCAACAGATAGGGCA
>JAHFFP010000001.1:0-75751 GCA_023247895.1 Candidatus Omnitrophota bacterium | reverse complement strand
ATTAGATATAATGGTAAAACTTTCAGGCCAAATGGGGGTGCCGGTAATTGATGTTGACGGAAAGATTGTGGTTGGTTTTGATAAGGATAAGATAGATAAACTGTTACTGTAGCAATGATGATAAGGGCAAAGAATTCCTGTTAATTTCCATATATTTTCATGAATCTCCAGGAAATTTATGGAAATATGCTTCGCGAAATTCATTGAATTCAGGATATGATATGTATATCGTCGTTTTCGTTACCGCAAGTTCTGAAGAAGAAGCACAAAAAATAGCTTCAGGATTGCTTAAGGAAAGATTAGTTGCTTGCGCTAATATCATTGAGCAGGTAAAGTCTCATTTTTGGTGGCAGGGAAAAATTGATAAGGCAAATGAAGCGCTTTTGATATTGAAAACAAGAAAGGCGCTTTTTAATAAGTTGGTAAAGAAGATAAAGTCATTGCATAGTTATGAAGTGCCTGAGATTATCGCCTTGCCTATTATCGCGGGAAATAAACACTATTTGAGCTGGATCAATGAATCTACAAGGTAATTCTTTGGATTACCTAGGCGTATTCTTAGGGGGAGTGATAGTCGGTTTTTCTCCTTGTGTGTATCCGCTTGTGCCGGTGACATTAGGTTTTATCGGCGTAGGCGCGGGAGGTTCCCGCTTAAGAGGATTTTTGTTAAGTCTGATATACGTCTTAGGGTTGGCAATTACCTATTCCGCGCTTGGCCTTATCGCTTCGTTAACCGGGAAATTATTCGGTGAGATTTCCACTCATCCTGTTTCTTTTTTAGTGATAGGCAATGCCTGTATCCTGGCAGGATTATCCTTTTTTGATATTATTCCTCTTAATCTTATCGGGATACCGATACAGGGAAGAATTAAGAGAACAGGTGGGTATGTATCTGTATTCTTACTGGGATTGGCATCTGGGCTTGTTGCCGGCCCCTGTACCGCCCCGGCATTGGGTACGATATTGCTTTATGTAGCCAGCAGGCAGAACGTATTTTACGGCGCAAGCCTTTTATTCGTTTTTGCCTATGGAATGGGCCTTTTATTAATTTTAGTCGGAACCTTTAGCTCTTTATTGCTTAATTTTCCAAAATCAGGAGCGTGGCTTATGCGCATTAAGAAAGCGTGCGGTTTTATTTTGATTGCCATAGGCGAATATTTTCTTATTAAAGCCGGGAGGTTTATGTGATGAGGGATATTTTTAAACCCAGATTTTGCAATAGGTTTCGAGAAAAATGGCCTAAATCCTTGACAAGACAAGGCATGCGAGCAAAAGTACCGCAGGCGTATCCAGTGCGATACGCCGAGGACACTTTTGTGAGCATAACGCAGTATGGGCAAGGATTTAGAGACATTTTTCCGAAATCCTATTGCAAATTCTGGGTTAAACGCAGGATGAGGGATCAGGGGCTCAAGAGGAAGCATAGAATAATAATGCTATTTTTGAGTTCTTTTTTAATTCTTTCCCACTTTTTATTCGCCGTTGAACCGCTCGCAATAAGGGAAGGAGAAAGTGCTCCGGGGTTTAGCCTTCTCAGTGTGGCAGGCAAAGAAGTTTCTTTCTCTGACTATCAAAATAAGCCGGTAGTATTGTTTTTCTGGGCAACGTGGTGCCCTTATTGTACCGCGGAACTTCCTGACCTGCAAAAAAGGTATAAAGACTTCATGTCCTCAGGGATTGAGGTTTTGGCAATTGACATTGGTGAGTCTCAGGAGAGGGTTGAGAAGTTTTTAAATAAAAAAAATATAGAGTTGAGTGTGCTCTTAGATAGAAAGAATGAGGTTGCGCATAAGTATAACGTAGTAGGTATTCCTACCTATGTGTTGATAGACCGCCAGGGAAAAATCAGGTTTCATGGCAATACCTTGCCGCATAATTATACCCAGCTTTTAAATCAAAAATAGTATATGTATACATCATGCCTTTTGCTTGATTTATATGAGCTTACCATGGCGGCAAGCTTTTTTGAGCAGAAGGTAGCGCTTGAGGCTACCTTTGATCTTTTTGTCCGCAGGTTTCCTAAAAACCGTTCTTTTTTTGTTGCTGCGGGGTTAGAAAAGGCAGTGCATTTCTTAGAACACTTCTCTTTTACCCGGCAGGAAATAGATTTCCTGAAGCAAAAAGGCATTTTTAAAGATGCCTTCCTTGATTATTTAAAAGAGGTGAGGTTTACCGGCAGCGTCTATGCCTTGCCTGAAGGGACAATATTCTTTCCTAATGAACCGTTGATGCGCATAACCGCTCCCATAATCGAAGCCCAGCTTGTGGAGAGTTATCTTTTAAATACCATGAATGTGGCAACCATGCTTTGTTCAAAAGCTGCCCGGGTAGTAGCGGCGGCAAAAGGGAGAGGCGTATACGATTTCTCCCTTCGGCGCACCCAAGGCCAGGACGCAGGATTAGCCGCTGCCCGCTCAAGTTATATCGCAGGATGTTTCGGGACATCTAATGTATTAGCAGGCCTTCAGTATGGGGTGCCTATAACCGGGACTATGGCACATTCGTTTGTAATGTCTTTTAAGACAGAACTGGAGAGTTTCCGCGCCTACGCTTCAACGTTTCCGGATGCTGCCACGTTTCTGGTGGATACCTATGATTATCGAAAGGGCGTTGAAAACGCGATTACGGTAGCTAAGGAGTTAGAGGCCAAAGGCCATAAGTTACGGGCAATAAGGTTAGATAGCGGTGATTTAGCCGTGATCTCTCGCCGTGCACGCGCAATGCTGGATAATGCAAGCCTGGCTTACGTTAAAATTTTTGCCAGCGGGAATCTCGATGAGTATAAGATTGAGAAGTTGTTTAAGGAAGGGGCAAAAATAGATACCTTTGGAGTAGGAACCAATATGGGAGTATCAAGCGATGCCCCTTATTTAGATGTTATCTATAAATTAAGCCACATAGAGGATGCTAAAGGTAATGGTAACCCGGTGATGAAGCTTAGCAAAGACAAGGTTACTTACCCAGGGAAAAAACAGGTATTTCGCCAGTATAATAAAAAAGGATTGTATCAAAAAGATATTCTTGCTCTGGAAGGGGAGAAGGTAGAGGGTAAGGCCTTGCTTATAAAAGTGATGGAAAACGGCATCCTCACTTCTCCCTTGCCTACGCTTGAGAAAATAAGGGCATTTACTGAAAGCAACCTTAAAGCCTTGCCGAATAAATACAAGGAGTTGTATGCGCAGGCGCAATATCCTGTGGCGTTAAGTAAGGGTTTAAGGCAGATGATTGCTCAGCTAACGCGCGAGATAAAGTCTAAGGGATAAAGCGATGAAAGAAATTGTGTTTGTGGATATTGATACCCAGATTGATTTTATGCTGCCTCAAGGAAAGTTGTATGTGCGCGATGCCCAAACCCTCATCCCTAATCTCAAATATTTAACCCGTACCGCTTTAGAGAATGATATTCTAATTATTTCTTCGGTTGATACCCATATAAAAAATGACCCTGAATTTAAGCAATTTCCCGCGCATTGTGTAGCAGGAAATAACGGCGCAAAGAAAATTCCTCAAACACTGCATAAAGAGCATATCGTTATCCCCCAGAAAATACTAAGTAAAAAAGCATTATATGCTAAGGTTAAAGAGTATGCGCAGGTTATTCTTCAGAAGAATACGTATGACATTTTTGTGAATATGAATTTACTGCAATTATTGAGGCCTTTTCGGGCTGCGTTTGTATATGGAGTGGCTTTAGATTATTGCGTCAAATACGCGGTGCTTGGCCTATTACAAAGAGGTTTAGAGGTATATTTGATTACTGACGCCACAAAACCAGTTGATGTGGCGCAGGGGAAAGCGCTTCTTGAAAAGTTTAAAAGTAATGGGGTAAGGTTAATTAAGGCTAAAGATGTTCAAAAAGAAATCAGGAGAATTGCGCGTGAATAAAAAGCCTAAGTATTATTTAGCGGAGAGCGGTGAATTTGTGATTGAGAATTATCATTTGAGCAAGCCTTTTTCCAGTTTCTTCCCCGGCATTGCCGGCGTATGGGGAATTCCCCTGTGGGCGTTTTATGTGAATAGGGGCCAGGCAATAGCAAGCTTTGGGACAAAAGATAAAGACCATCCGATTCTGGAATTCCGCCCGGCAAATCAGGCATATCAGTTTACTTCAATACTTGGTTTTCGCACCTTGCTTAAAATGCGATTAGGCAAAAAGAATATTTTTTATGATGCCTTCAATAATGGAGTGAATGCCGCGTGTTTTGATGTAGAGAATAAAATGTTGATGAGTTCATCTGAGCTCACCCTTAAAGAAATAAACCATACCCTGGGACTGGAAACAACTATCGAATATTTTACTATCCCTAATGATTCCTATGGAGCGCTTGCCAGAAAGATTTCTGTAAAAAACATTTCAAAACGCTGCCTGAATCTTGAGTGTTTGGATGGGCTCCCTCAGATTATCCCTTATGGGATGAATCAATTCCTGTTAAAGGAGATGTCGCGGACCATTGAGGCGTGGATGGCGGTGGAGAATATAGAAAATGACATTGCCTATTTACGCCTTAAAGTTGATCCCGCAGACAGGCCAGAGGTAGTGCATATCAGCGAAGGTAATTTTTATCTTGCCTTTGATGAGGATGCGCTGCTAAGGCCCATAGTTGAGCCAGAGGCAATTTTTGGCAGGGTAAGCGATTTTAGTTACCCCCAAGGGTTTTTGCAAAAGGTAAGCTTTGGCTATCCAAAAAAGCAGCTTACTCATGGCAGGACACCTTGTTGTTTTGCGTTCAAAAAATTTAAGCTTATGCCACAGTATACGTATGAGCTATACTCTTTGCTTGGAAACATAGACAGTTTAGAGAAATTAAATGCAAATGCCAAGCGTATCGCCAATAAGGAATATTTCATTCAG
Organism: Candidatus Omnitrophota bacterium; assembly: GCA_023247895.1. Lineage (GTDB taxonomy): Bacteria > Omnitrophota > Gorgyraeia > Gygaellales > UBA12090 > GWF2-43-52. Next base: position 70,899 of record JAHFFP010000001.1, on the reverse strand, counting down.
AAGAAGCTTGAAAATAGGCGAGAGATACAAAAGATAGAAGAGACTGTAGCTACCCATTCAGCGTCAAAACAATTCGATTTTTATTGCCGGCAGAACTTTTTAGACAATGTGCTGCGCGGAGGCTTTCCTCTAGGGCTGGAAACTAAAGAGGGGGCAGTGACTATTCAGGTGTATTCGCGTAAACACGGCGACCTTGAGCGGGATTATAACCGCTTTCTGCTTGAGCCAACCTATTTCTCACAAGGCAACGGCAATTACCGCGATTGCCTTCAAAACCGAAGAAGCGATATTTGGTTTAACCCTTCAATTAAAGAAAGCGCTATCATCGCATTCTTTAACCTGCTCCAGGCCGACGGCTATAATCCTCTGGTGATAAAGCCGGATACCTTCCTGTTTCAGGGTGATGCGGGCATCTTGAATAATTTCTTTACAAACGATGATGCCCTCAAAGTAAGAAAACGCTTGGAAAAGCCGTTTACCGCGGGTGAAATTCTGTTTTTTATTGAACATGAGGTATTAGAAGGGGCAAGGGTTTTTAAGCATAGAGAAGAATTCTTAAAAGAGGTTTTGGCTTCATCTATCCGTATCCTTAACGCCGAACATGGCGAAGGGTTTTGGACCGACCATTGGACATACTGTGTAGACCTCCTCGAGGCATACGTAAGTATGTATCCGGAGAGTCTTCAACGAATTCTTTTAGAGGCTAAAGAATTTACCTTTTTTGACAATAGCGAAGCGCTAAGGCCGCGAAGAGAAAAATATGTGCTCAAGAATGGCAAGGTGTTTCAGTATCATTCGGTAGTTAATAACCACGCGAAGCAGGCGATGATTAAAAAAAGGGAAAGCCTGCCCCATGTGGCGCGCGCGCAGCAGGGAAAAGGCGAGGTGTATACCACTACCCTTTTAGTCAAAATGCTCATTGTCATTGCCAATAAGTTTGCCAGCCTTGACCCTTTTGGCGTTGGCATTGAAATGGAGGCGAATAAGCCCAATTGGTATGATGCTTTAAACGGCTTGCCCGGGCTTTTGGGTTCATCAAGTTGTGAAACCTTTGAATTAAAGCGCTGGATTCTTTTTGTAAAAGAAAGCCTTGATATCATTGCATCAGAGGAAACTTCTGTTATTGCTTCTGTTCCGGAGGAAATATATGATTTGTTGTCAGGCTTAGGCGCTATTACCGCGGCCGAATCTGCGGAGTATGCCTTTTGGGATAAAACCCATACTTTAAGAGAAGAGTATCTCCAAAAAACATTAATGGGTTTCTCTGGCAGGGAAAAGCCCTTATCAGGAGCGGAATTAAAATCTATTCTTGGTATATACCTTAAGAAGATAGATGAGGGGTTAAAGAAGGCATATGAACGCAGGCAGCAGTTGTATTACTCATACTTTATCAATGAGGTTACGGAGTATGAGACGATAGAAGAAAACGAACACGGGCATTTTATCAAGCCGCTTAAGTTTAAGCAGAGGCCGCTTCCTTTGTTTTTGGAGGGGATAGTGCATTCGTTAAGAGTGGCAGAGAGCAAAGAAAAGGCAAAAGAGATTTTTGAGGCAGTGCGTAAGAGCCCTCTCTATGATAAAAAGTTGAAAATGTATAAAGTAAACGCTCCCCTTAAGGGTATGCCTGAGGAAATTGGCAGGTGCCGCGTGTTTACTCCGGGTTGGCTTGAAAATGAGTCTATCTGGCTGCATATGGAATATAAGTATATCCTAGAGCTTCTTAAAAATTGCTTGTATAAGGAATTTTTTGAAGATTTCAAGAATGTATTGATTCCTTTTCAGAATCCCGCGCGTTACGGAAGAAGTATTTTAGAGAATTCCTCTTTTTTGGTTTCAAGCGCGTTTACGGATACGCGGCTGCATGGCAACGGCTTCGTTGCCCGCTTAAGCGGCTCAACCGCGGAATTTATCAGCATCTGGCTTCTGATGTGCGCAGGTAAAGAGCCGTTTTACCTTGATAAAGATAAAAAACTTTGCCTTGAATTTAAGCCGATCTTACCCGCGTGGCTCTTTAGCCGGAAAGCGTACAATGGCCTTCCTAAAGATACCTTTGCCTTCAAATTCCTCAATAAAACCCTGGCGGTGTATCATAACCCAAAAAGAAAAAATACCTTTGGGCCTCACGCGGCAAAAATAAGGGAAATAGCCATAACAAACCAAGATAAATCTACAGTTACGCGTACCGCATCTTTTCTTCCCTCTCCAATAGCTAATGACATTCGTGACAGCAAGGTTTCGCGCATAGATATAATATTAGAATAAGAAAACAGAAGATACCCAGTTTTTTTTGAAACTTTTTTGCGTGGGGTGCGTTTAATAAAGTGGAGAAAGGGAAAGGCAAGGTAAAATGATGCAGCATTTAGCAGATGATGAGCTGATGCGTAAGTACCAAGAAGGAGAGGTTCTTGCTATGGATGAGTTATTGAGGCGCTATAGGAATCCAATATACCATTTTGCCTATAGGGTATGTTTGAATATCCAAGAGGCACAGGATGTAACCCAGGAGGTGTTTTTGAGGGTGCATCAATATAAGGATAGCTATATGCCTCAAGGCAAGTTTTCTCCCTGGCTCTTTAGCATTGCCCATAATCTGTGCGTGAGCCGCCTGCGCAGGAGGAAATGGTGGGCTTTATGGCCGCGCATGCAGGATGATCCCGATGAATTGGTAGAAGTAGAAAGCCCTGGCCCTTCTCCCGATGTGGTTGTCCAGGATAATGAAGCAGCAAGCAGAGTAAAGGAATGCATTCAGGCGCTTCCCTTTCTCCAGAGAGAAGCCTTGATTTTAAGAGAATATCAAAATTTAGAATATCAGGAAATAGCCAGAATTTTAAAGAAGTCTCTAAACACAGTCAAAACCTTAATTCACAGAGCGCGACAAACCTTAAAGGCTAAACTCGCACGCTACATAGTTGAGTTTAGGGGAGGTTTAGAATGAGTGGATGCCAGTTCTTAAAAGATATAAGCAGTTACTTAGATAGCCAGTTATCTGAAAATAAAAAGCTTCGCATGGAAGAACACCTTAAGCAATGTAAGGCTTGTAATGAGGAATTAGCCAACCTAAGGGCACTTTCCCAGAAGCTTAAAAGCTGGCAGGCACCTGTTTTAGACCTTACCTTTGACAGCTTGGTGAAGAACAAGATTGTGGCTTTAGAGCTTGCAAAGGAGACAGGTAAAATGAAAAGGAAAACCTTGAGCATATTGATTCCCTCAGGTGCAGTGGCAGGGATTTTGATCGTGAGCTTTTTGAGTTTTCAGATGTATATGAAAAATAGTGCAGGAGGGAGGCTAAAGTTGGGAGTTGATGAGATAGGTGGTCTGTATGAGCCATATTACAGCGAGTCGTCATATGACGGAAAATCTGCGCAGGATAGAGGAAATAAGAAGCAGGTTCAATCGGTGGACATGGCCCATCGTTCTCAAACAATGGCGAGTGCAGATAAATTTTTGAGGTTGCAGAGTAGCGCCAATAATAAGGAAGATAGTAAAGAAAAATCTAGTGGCGTGTACCATAATGAAGGCAGAGAAGGTGTCAATTTCTTTTCGCCGGATGCAGATTTTGAAGGTCAGAGTATTGTGGGAAGAAGAGGTGTGGGCGAGCTAGCAAAATCAGAATTAGACGTATACGCTAGGAAAAGAATAGACGCAGGATTCCAATCTGGTGAAGGTAGTGTGATTGTGATTCAGCCAACGCTTCCGGCAACCGGTGTGGGCGAGATGATTATCCGCAGTGCTGAGCTGACGTTAGAAGTTGAAAGCGGCAAGGAGGTCTATAGGAAGATTGCGGATATCTGCCGCGAGTTTGGCGGGTATCAGGCAGAATCAAATTTTTCTAAAGATACTGCGGGCAGAGAATCCGGCAGGGTTACGTTACGTATCCCTAAGGATAAATTCCTCTCTGCCTTGGATAAGTTATCTGAATTAGGGAAGGTAAAGGCAAATAATACCTATAGCCAGGATGTAAGCCAGGACTATGCCAATCTTAAGGCGCAGTTAGACGCTGCTATGGTGGTATATAATAAGATGCTTGAAGCGCTTCAGAAACGCCAGACCAGCATAACGGAGGCGGTGAGGTTAGAGTCAGAGCTTACGCCCGTATTAAGGAAGATTGAAAACTTAAAGAACCAAATCGAAAAACTAAACAATTTAACTTCTTTTACTACGATAACCGTCAATTTCTATGAGGCAGAGGTTTCGGCTAAGGTGTTAGAAGAAACTAAGCAATTGGTGAAAGAAAATATGCTCGCAGCCAAAATCAACGCGGTGAGATATTTTGCTAAGAATCTGCCGTTTTTAGGGCTTGTGGTTGGTTTGGCGATTGTTGCATTTGTAGTGATTCTATTATGTGCAACCTTGATTACCCACCTTACTAAACGCGGATAACTTTTCCCTGGACGGTTCTGGAAAATAATCGTAAAAGTGTCCCTTCTTGCTTTGCAAGAGGGACACTTTTCGCTTTGAATCGAGAACCGTCAATGGGAATATACACAATGACAGAACGAGTCGTTTTACATATGGATATGGATGCCTTCTTTGCTTCGGTTGAGCAAAGGGATAATCCAGAGCTAAAAGATAAGCCTATTGCCGTTATCGGCTCTAATGAGCGCACCGTGGTGGTTACCTCCTCATATGAAGCGCGTGGCTTGGGGGTCAAAACCGGTATGAATAAGTTTGAGGCCAAAAGGATTTGCCCGCACCTTATCTTTGTTCAGGCAAACCATGAAAAATATACCCGGGCTTGCCAGAAAATTGTAAAAATTCTGTATACCTTTAGCCCGGATTTGGAGGTCTATTCCATAGATGAATCATTCTTAGATATTACCGGTGTGATACATTTGTTTGGCGAGCCCCTTACGATAGGCAGGAAGATAAAGGATGCGATTAAGGAGAACCTGCAATTAAGTTGTTCTGTAGGCATTGCCCCTAATAAGCTCTTGGCAAAGCTTGCCAGTTCTCATCATAAGCCTGACGGATTATTTCAGATTAAAGAAAATGAGGCGCAGGCTCTTCTTAAAGATTTAGCGGTTGAGGAATTGTGGGGAATCGGCAGGCGCACTAAAGAGGTTTTAAATAGCATCGGAATATTTACTTGTGCCCAGCTTGCAGGGGCCGATACCCTATTGCTCAAGGCACGATTTGGGACATGGGGGGAGTCATTAAAGAATATGGCACGGGGGAAAGATGATTCCTCAGTAATGCCTTATGGCTATGAGCCTAAGGCTCGTTCCATAGGCCATAGCATGACCTTACCTTATGATATCCGCAATCAAGAAGAAGTGTTAAAGTATATCTTAGAATTATCGGATTTGGTAGCCCGCAGGATGCGCAGGGAAAACTTTTCATGTAATACAGTGGCGGTAATCTTCCGCTATAATGATTTTCAAACCTTTAGCCACCAGAAAAAACTTGCCTATGCTACCGATGATACGAGACGCATATATTTACACGCAGCAGCCATTGTTAAAAAAACGTTCCTTACCAAGCCGATAAGGCTCCTAGGAGTAAGCGTTTCGGGGCTTATCAAAGCGCAGGGCGAATCATTTCTTTTTGAAGAAGACAGGCGGCTTACTAATTTAAATAAGGCTTTGGATTTAGTGAATGAGCGCTTTGGGGGCGCAGCGGTGACTTTTGCTTCACTCGTGAACCATAAAGAATACGATAAGGTTATCTCGCCATCGTGGCGCCCCTCTGGCACAAAGAAATATTAATCTTTTGAAAATATAAAATTTGATGTATAATAAACATTTGTTTGTAGTAAAGGGAAATCAGAGTAATGTTATTGCCGTTTGCCATCACGATAGGCAAAGAGCTCGCCGGAGTATTGTGGTGGCTTAATATAGTGAGGAAAAATGTTTGATAAAATGAAGGCCCTGTGGGATATGAAGAAAAAGATGGAAGAGTTGAAACGGGAGCTGGATGCAACTACCTTTGAAATTGAAAGCCCTGACAAAGCAGTAAAAATTATGATGAATGGTTCTCAGGAGATAAAGGATATCAAAATCCAGGGTGAGGTTGCTGATACGAATGCTTTTGCGCTGAAATTAAAAGATACGTGTAACCGCGCGATCAAGCGTTCGCACGATATCGCCGCGGATAAGATGAAGGCAGTTACAGGATTAAATATCCCCGGGTTGATGTGAGAAGGACGATGAACGTATGAAACAGTATGACGATTTAAAGGCTACCCATCTGTATTGTAATAATTGCGGCGGCTCTATGCCGGTGCGGGAACGCCTGCTTTTGATTTTGCCGGATGGTTATTTGTTTGAGTATTATTGCGCTCATTGCAGCGAGTTAGTAGGGGATAAGAAAACCAGGTTGGCGGATAAAGATAGGATACTTTTACGATGATAGATTTTATAAAAGCAGTTGACGTTATTTATGCTAAAGATAGCCGTTATAAGCCTGATAGCTATGAGTTTGTTATTCAGGCGCTTCATTTTGCCCAGAAAAAGCTTAAAAAGCAAGGCCACTTGAGCGGGCGTGAGCTGGCGCTTGGGATGCGTGACTTTGCCATTGAACAATATGGCCCAATGGCTAAGGCTGTTCTGGGCCACTGGGGCATACATAAAACTATTGATATTGGCAACATAGTCTATAATATGATAAATGCTAAGTTGCTTTCAAAGACGGAAGAAGATTCCCTGGGTGATTTTAAGGATGTGTATGATTTTGAAGAGGCATTCAAGAATATCTTTGGAACGCCTGCGCAGATAAGAAAGGCTGGTAAAAGAGACGATAAAAAAACATTGCAAAATTCAAATTGAGTGGTATAATTTTTTATTCCGTGCCTATTTTGTCAAATAGCACGAGGAAAATAGCAATAAGGAATACAAGGCTTACACGATGAAAGAAATAAGGATTCACGCGAGGGCAGGCCAAGGCGCGATTACTACGGCAACCATTCTTGGCTACGCCTATTTTATAGAGGGAAAGTTTCCCTACGCCTTCCCGAATTTTGGGGCGGCGCGTATGGGCGCGCCGATGAATGCCTTTGTGCGGGTTGACGATAAACCGGTGCGCCTGAGGTCCCAGATTTATGAGCCGGATTATCTTTTGATTTCCGATGCCACGCTTTTACGGGGATTTAATTGCTTTAAAGGTTTTAAGGAAAACGGCATTGCGATAATCAATGAAAGAGAATCTTTCCCTGTCCCTGAACATAGGCCAACCCAGAAGATTTATGTAGTCCCCGCAAATGACATTGCTATGGAAACTATAGGCAGGCCTTTAGGCAATACCGCGCTTTTGGGGGCATTTGTCGCGGCAACAGATGAAATAAAATTAGATTCCTTATTTGAGTCAATTAAACACCGATTTTCCGGGAAAGCTGTTGATCAGAATCTCTTAGCCTCCAAAAAAGGCTATGATTACATTCTTACTAAGAAGGCCGCAGCCACACGGAAGGTATTCGCGGCTGCAAAATAAAGGCAAGGTGACTTAAAATGTTTGGGCCATTGATTTCTAAAGCCGCAACAGCAAAGGCAAATAAGACCGGTTCTTGGCGGGTTGAGGTTAAACCGAAGTTCTTACAGAAGGACTGTATTGCCTGTAAGATGTGCGTGTTAATTTGCCCTGAAGCCTGCGTGAGCGGCGAGGCAAAGAACACCTATCTCTGTGATTATGAGTTTTGTAAAGGTTGCGGTAATTGCGCGGCAATTTGTCCTAAAAAAGACATTAGCATGGTTAAGGAAGAAGAAAAATGAATGAATTATTAGAAGGCTCACAGGCGGTTGCTGAGGCAGTGAGATTGTGTAAGCCGGGAGTTATTTCAGCATATCCTATTACTCCCCAGACGCATATCGTTGAAGAATTGGCTTCGATAATTGCCGACGGTAAGCTGAACGCACAATTTGTGAATGTAGAGTCAGAGCATTCAGCAGCGAGCGTGGTCTTGGGTTCGGTAGCAACAGGGGTACGTTCTTTTACTGCTACCAGTTCCCAAGGGTTGCTGCTTATGGCTGAGGTGGTGTTTAATATCGCGGGGATGCGCCTGCCGGTAATTATGACCTGCGCAAACCGGGCAATTTCTGCGCCCTTAAATATCTGGAATGACCATCAGGACGCGATTACCGTGCGTGATTCCGGCTGGGTTCAGATGCATGCGGAAAATATTCAGGAGGCCATAGATTTGCATATTCAGGCTTATCGCATAGGAGAAGCGCCGAAGATTATGCTTCCGGTAATGGTGAATATGGACGGCTTTATTCTGACCCATGGGCTGGAAGTGGTAGATATGCCTACCCAGGAGCAGGTGGATAGTTTCCTTCCTGCCTATACGCCTTTGTATAAATTGGATGTTGAAAATCCTCTTACGTTGGGCCCCTTGGTGGATCCTGACTATTATATGGAAGCCCGCTTCGCGGTTTCAGAAACGCATAAGGATGTTTTAAAATTAATTCCTTTGATTCAGGCTGAATTCCAAAGAACCTTTGGCCGCTCAAGCGGCGGATTGATTGAGGCATATAGGCTTGACGACGCCCAAAAAGTTATTGTGGCAATGGGCTCAGTCTGCGGTACAACCAAAGATGTGATAGATAGCCTGCGCAGCAAAGGCAAGAAGGTAGGGCTGTTAAAAATAGTTACCTATCGGCCGTTTCCTATAGACGCGATTTATCAGGCCCTAAAAGATATTCCTAAAGTTGCGGTGCTAGAAAAGGCAGTTTCTATAGGGTCATATAGCCCTCTTTTAAGCGAAATCCGCTCTATCTTTAGCGGGAAAAAGAAGTCCCCGGTGATAAGCGGTTTTGTGATTGGTTTAGGAGGAAGGGATATTACCATAGATTCTATTAAAGAGGTATATAAGCGCTTAGGCCCAAAACCTATAAGCGAAGAATACATTGATTTGAAACCTGAATTATTAGAGGAAACTATATAAATGGCTCAAGAAAACGGGCACTTGTTTAGTTCAGGGCATACCGCCTGCGCCGGCTGCGGACAGGCAATTGCCGCGCGCCTGGTAGTAGATGTAACCGGTAAGAATACCATTATCGCAAATAATACAGGTTGTCTCGAGGTTTTTTCAACCAAATATCCCGAATCTGCATGGGGAGTTCCTTGGATACATTCTTTGTTTGAAAATGCCGCTGCAGTTGCTTCGGGGATTGAGGCAGCGTTAAAATTTCTGGGGCAAAAAGAAAAGACCACCGTTATCTGCCAGGCGGGAGACGGAGGAACTGCGGATATAGGGCTGCAGGCATTATCAGGGATGTGGGAAAGAGGCCATGATATTTTATCAATTTGTTATGATAATGAGGCTTATATGAATACCGGGGTGCAGCGTAGCGGGCTTACGCCTTTTGAAACGAGCACCTCTACAACGCCTGTAGGTAAGCAATCATTGGGTAACCCCAGGCCAAAGAAGCCTATGCCGGAGATTGCAGTAGCGCATGGAGTGGCGTATGTTGCCACTGCCTCGTCGGGTTATCCTCAGGATATTCAAAAGAAGATTAAGAAAGCCATTTCCATAAAAGGGCCGAAATATATCCAAATTCATGTGCCCTGCCCTTTGGGCTGGAGGCATGATTCAGAGCTTACGTATGATATCGCGAAATTAGCGGTTGAGACAGGCCTCTATCCATTAATTGAGTATGAAAATGGCAAGTTAACTGCGGTGCGCAAGCTAAGCAAAATTAAGCCGGTGGAAGAATATTTGAAATTCCAGGGAAGGTTTAAGCACATTATAAATTCTCCTGAGCAGATAAAACAGATTCAGGCAATTGCGGATTATAATATTGAGCGATACGGCCTGCGGCCGGAGCCTGTAAATCCGTCTGCACCGCAGCCGGTAAACACCCAGACAAAAGTTTAAAAATGCAGGGACAGAACTTCCCGTAAGGCAAGAACTGTCCCTTAATCATGGAGGAAGAAACAATGAAAGTAAGCGTAGATGTTTCAACGTGTGTGGGATGCGGTTTGTGCGAACAGTCTTGCCCTGAGGTGTTTCAGGTGCAAGGCGATGGTATTGCCCATATCTTAGGCCATAGCTGCACAGTAAATCATAACTTAAAAGAAGTAGCCGATAGCTGTCCGGTAAGCTGTATTAAAGTAGAGTAAAGAACAGGTTTGACGTTTGTAAATAGTATATAGGGAACAGTTCATGAGCTGTTCCCTATATTATTTTGAAGGTTGTGATGCAGTGTAGTCTTTAAGATTGGCTCTTTCTATGATTGCTTGCGCAGGCCCAGAGAAGGCGCTTTGCTTTTTTCTTTCTAATAAGTCTTTGCGGTAAGTTTCCTTTTCTTGTTTATATTTTTCTTCGTCAATGCCCGTAAATTTCTCCTGCGCAATAATATAATAAGCTGAATTTGTTTCTAGTATACCGCTTATCTGGTCAGGTTTAAGGGAGAAGGCGGTATCAATTATATTTTTCTCGAGTCCAATATCGGGGATAGGGCCGCCTCGTTTAAATTCCGCACTAGTTTTGAGCTCTTTGGGTAATAAGGGCGCGATAGTTTTAAGTTTCGCCGCGCTTTGGCCTTTTAGTAGTTCGTCTATCTTGCGTTTATATTCCTCAATCTTCTTTTTGGCAAATTCTTTTGCCTTTATAGCTTTCAGTTCCTCAGAAACCTTTTCTTTTACCTCATTAAGATCAGGTGTATAAGAAGGCTTTTTTTGAATGACGCGTAAGGCATACACTCCGTCAGAAGCCTGGATCAGAGGGCTTGTTTCTTTTTCTGCAAGAGAAAAAGCATACCGGTAAAATTCATAGGATTTAATTTCTTCGGGAGATTCGTCCATAGTGAAGAAGCCAGTTTGTTGGTATATAAGAGGCTCGCGCGCAATTTCTTTGAGTTCGTGCGCGCCTTTAACTTTAGGGTGCAGGGTTTTCATTTGCTCAAAGATTTGTAAGCGCTCGGCTTCTTGTGCTTCTGGGGGGTAAGGTATGCCTACATATTCAATTTTTACCGAAGGCTGCCTCTTAAACTTTTCTACATTCTTTTGGTAATAATCTTTTAACTCATCATCAGAGATTTGCGCACTATCGAGAAATTCCTTTCCTTCAACTTTGATATAATTTATACTTATTGCCTCGTGCTCGTGTTTATAGGTTGCCAAGACTTCTTCGTCATTAATAGTGACAGTGCGGGTAAGTTCATCAAAGAGTTTCTTGAGAGTAAGCTCATTACGGGTTTGTTCTTCAAAATCGCGGGGTTTGCTGTTAAAAAAATAACGAACTACATTGTGATATATCCCTTGGTCAAATTTCCCGTTTTTGAGGAATAGAGGCATTTCCGAGATGCTTTGAATTACCTCTTGATCAGAAGCTTTGAGAGTAAGCCTTTTGGCATGCGCTAAGAGGATGAGTTGTGTCCATGTTTGCTCCTTGAGGTTAAGATAGGGCAGTAATTCCTGATATTTTTCTCCTACGCTCAGGCGCAATTTATTGAGGTTAAAGGAATAGAGCTGGAAGAACTCTTGAGAAGGTATCTTTTTGCCGAATATTTCTCCGCAATAGTCTGTTGTTTTTGAACTTTGCCGAGAGGCACCGGCTCCCCAGAGGACAAAGGCAATCACCATTACCCCAATGATAAGCCAGAAGATTTTTTTAGCCAGCCCTTTATGGCGCAAGATTTTTAACATAAGAAACGTATTATACATCTTTAACCGTACTCAGGCAATATCTTTTTGCTTTACAATTTAAATGTATGCCTGTATAATTGTTAAGGTTTTAGGCATGAGGCTGGTGTGAAGATATAGAATGAAGCACGTGCCTTTCTTATAGGTGTAAGGAGAGAGAGTTTTTTTTGATAGGGATTCTCTATGACTAAAGTGTTAAAATTAGGTTTGCCTAAGGGGAGTTTGCAGGAAGCAACGTTTGCGATGCTTAAGAAGGCAGGGTTTAGCATTTATACGGGAGAGCGTTCTTATATCCCTTCTATTGATGATCCTGAAATTGACCCGGTATTGCTTAGGGCGCAGGAAATGTCGCGTTACGTCGAGGATGGGGCTCTTGATTGCGGTATTACGGGTAACGACTGGATAATGGAAAACGGCTCTGAGGTGGTTAACGTTGAGGAATTAGTGTATGCCAAGCAGAGTTTAAATCCGGTGCGCTGGGTATTGGCAGTTCCGGAAAATTCCGGAATTAAAGAGGTAAAAGATTTGAAGGGGAAATTAATTGCCACTGAGCTTGTGAATGTGACGAAAGCATATTTAAAGAAAAACAAGGTGGATGCGGAGGTTGAATTTAGCTGGGGGGCAACTGAAGTGAAGGTTGCTTCGGGGCTGGTTGATGGAATTGTCGAGCTTACCGAAACAGGAAGAAGTCTAAGGGCGCATAAGCTTATTCAGATTGCGACTATTATTGAGTCAACAACCCAATTTATTGCCAATAAAGCTTCGTACAAAGATTCTTGGAAACAAGAGAAAATGCGCCAGATATGCCTTTTGCTTAAAGGCGCTATTCAGGCAGAAGGCAAGGTGGGATTGAAAATGAATGTCCGCAGAGAGAATGTCAAAAGAGTAATAAGCCTCCTGCCTGCGCTTAAAAATCCTACGATATCAGATTTGGCCCAAAAAGACTGGCTTGCGGTTGAGACAATCATTGAAGAAAAGATAGTGCGCACTATTATCCCCTTGCTTAAGTCAGCGGGCGCTGAGGGAATTATTGAGTATCCGTTGAATAAGTTGATATATTAACCAAACTAAAGATAATCGTTGCGTTTACCCTGGAACGCTCACCGTTAGCCGTAACGGTAAACGGTACATGCCTGCCTGACGGTGAGGCAGGGTCAACGGCAAACGAAAACAAGCTTGAAGGAGTGAAGAAATGCCTTGCGGCAGAAAAAGAAAGAAAAAGAAGATACGCACGCACAAGAGAAAGAAAATGCTGCGTAAGCGTAGACACTTGAAGAAAAGAGCTTGGGGTTAAGCGTGAGGGCCTTTTAAGGCGGCGCTGACCGTAACTAGTTAAGCGTTGAAAAACCCTTATGTTGTATGAATAGGCGCGATTTATTTCGTCACTGTATTCGTGAGAATTTGTGCCAGAAAAAGACTTTTCAGCATTAACTAAACAGCGGTCCCTCTATGCCAAAGGCTTTTAACCCAAAAGATTAGCGTTATTCGCAGTGGGCTAATGCAAATTATGGGTTTAAAGTGGGGTGTAAGGGTTTCTGTGCCATATAAAGTATTTTTGCGTTTCTATACGATAGATGCCGTTTTGTAGACCAGCAAAATTTTTCGCGGGTGTTTTTGCCTTAAGTATTATTTTGACGCTTTCCTGCTATGCCAGCCCTCGAGATAAAAAAACAGTGCAGGCCCAAGCCCATTATATGATGGGCTTATTTTATGAACATCAGGAAAAGCTTGACGAAGCAATCGCAGAGTATAAAGATGCGCTTCGCCTGGAAAAAGATATCTCAAGTATTCACCTGCGCCTGGCCTCGGTTTTTATTCGAAAGGCTGATACTACAAAAGCAATTCAGGAATTAGAAGAAGCTAAGCGGCTTGATCCTGAAGGTTTGGAAGCAGGGCTTATGCTTGCGCTCTTATATTCAACGCAGGATTCCTCAGACAAGGCAAATAAGGAATATGAGGAGGTGTTGAAAAGGGCTGCGCAAAAAGAGCCTAAGAATATCTATATCCTTAAGAGTTTAGCTGCATTATATTACCAGCAGAAAAAGTTTGAAAACGCAATTGAGATGTATAGTCTTATACTCACGCTTGAGAAAGATAATTATGAGGCGATATTCCTTTTAGGAAGCCTTTTAGAAGAGTCGGGAAAAAGGAAAGAGGCAATCGAGAAATTCAAGGAAACGCTCACTCTGAATCCTGAGTATCCTGATGCCCTTAATTCCTTGGGCTATGTGTATGCCGAAGAGGGCGTGAATCTCGCTGAGGCAGAGGAGCTTATTAGAAAAGCGCTTCTTGCGGATCCTGATAATGGTGCCTACATCGATAGTTTAGGCTGGGTGTATTTTAAAATGAGCCTTATTGATAAGGCTATCGAATATCTGGAAAAGGCAAGCGCTTTGCTTTCTGACCCAGTCATATTTGACCATTTGGGCGATGCATATTTTAAGAAGGGAATATCCGATAAGGCGTTACGGAGCTGGGAGAAGTCTCTTAGTTTAGATGCCGAGCAGCAAAAGGTAAAAGAGAAATTAGAAAAGCTAAAGTGATGATAAAAACAATCGATGAAAAAGAAATAAAGCTTTTAGAAGAAAAGGCAAAGCAGATTCGCAGGCTTGTCATTCAGATGCTGGCTCAGGCAGGCTCTGGGCATCCGGGAGGGAGCCTCTCTATTACCGATGTCATTACGTGCCTTTATTTTAAAGTCATGCGCTATAATCCTAAAGAGCCTTATTGGCAGGACAGGGATAGGTTTCATTTATCGAAAGGGCATTGTTGTCCGGCGTTATACGCGGCGTTATCAGAGGCGGGGTATTTTCCTGCGGGGCATCTTTTAACTCTACGAAAGTTTGGGTCAATATTGCAGGGGCATCCGGATAGAAGGGTCCCAGGAGTTGAGGTGGCAAGCGGTTCATTAGGCCAGGGTTTATCGGTTGCTTTGGGTATGAGCCTGGCAGCAAAAGTTGATACGCGCGATTACCGGGTGTATTGTGTGATGGGCGATGGGGAAATCCAGGAAGGAAATATCTGGGAAGCGGCAATGGCATGCAGCCATTATCAGCGCGATAACCTTTGTGCGATTCTCGATTATAATGGTTTTCAAATAGACGGCTGCACCAAAGAGATAATGAATTTGGAGCCTGTTACCGATAAATGGCGCAGCTTTGGCTGGCATACCATTGAAATAAACGGCCATGATATCAAAGAGCTGCTCTATGCCTTTGAAGAAGCCAAGACGATAAAAGGTAAACCCACTATCATCATTGCGCATACCATAAAGGGCAAGGGGGTTTCATTTATGGAAGGCGTTTTGGAATTTCACGGTAGGGCACCTACTAAAGAAGAAGCGGAGAAAGCGTTAAAAGAATTGGAATAATTATGGCTGAGATGCTTTATCAACGCGATGTGTATGGCAAAACATTGGTGGAGCTTGGCAAGAGCGACCCCAATGTGGTGGTTTTTGATGCCGACCTTTCCAGTTCTACAAGGACGTGCCTTTTTACCAAGGAGTTTAAGGACAGGTTTTTTAATTTCGGCGTTGCCGAACAGAATATGGTTGCGGCATCAGCCGGTATGGCAAGCTGCGGGAAAATTGTGTTTATCTCTACCTTTGCGATATTTGCTACAGGAAGGGCATGGGATCAGGTGCGTAATACCCTTGCCTATAATAATTTTAATGTTAAGATCGTGGCTACCCACGCGGGGGTGAGCGTTGGCCCTGACGGAGCCTCGCATCAGGCATTAGAGGATATTACCCTTATGCGGATTATCCCGACGATGAAAGTTATTGTCCCCGCGGACGGCCCTCAGACGCGCGATGCGGTGTTAGCGGCATACCAGACGCAAGGGCCTGTGTATGTAAGGCTTGGAAGGCCAAAGGTTGCGACCCTTGAAGGAAAAGGGATCTTTAAATTCGGCGAGGCCGAAGTATTATCCGAGGGTAAGGATATCGCGGTCATTGCCTGCGGCATTATGGTAACGCAGGCTCTTGATGCCGCTATTGCGCTTAAGAATGAAGGCATATACTGCAGGGTAATCAATATGCATACCATAAAGCCCATTGATTCAAAAGCCATCATAAAAGCGGCAAAAGAAACCAAAGGGATTGTCGTCTGTGAAGAACATACGATTGTGGGTGGTTTAGCTTCGGCAGTTGATGAGGTGGTTGCCGAACATCATCCTACTACCGTGTTACGGGTGGGCGTAAGGAATCGCTACGGGCAATCAGGCGAGCCGGATGAGTTGTTGAACGAATATAAATTGTCCGTAAAGGACATTGTAGCTACTTGTAAAAGAGTTCTTTGATAACGTGATGGCTAAAACAGTAAGGGTAATCTCGCCGGCAAAATTAAATCTCTATCTGGAGGTTTTGGATAAAAGGCCGGATGGATATCATACCATCTCTACGCTTTTTGAGCGGATATCTTTAGCCGATGAAATAACTATAAAGGAGTCCCAAGACAATAGTATTACTATAGAATCCGATTCTAAAGAAATGCCTTTGGACAGCCGTAACCTTGTGTATAAGGCAGCAACCCTTTTAAAGAATAGTTTGGGGATTAAAAAAGGAGTAAGGTTCCGGATAAAGAAACGGATACCCTTGGGGGCAGGCTTAGGCGGAGGCTCAAGCAATGCCGCGGCGACACTCATCGGCTTAAATCAACTCTGGAGGCTTCGTTTAAGCCGAAGAAGGCTGTGTGAGTACGCAGCAGAGCTTGGCAGTGATGTGGCTTTTTTTATAGCGGATGTTTCTTTTGCCTGGGGAAGCTCCAGGGGCGAAAAGGTGAAACCGTTTGCCCCTTTACATAAAAAAATCTGGCATATTGTTTTGGTGCCCCCTATATCAGTTTCTACGAAAGAAATATATCGGGAATTTGATAAGAACGCAGGTCTTTGCGGACATAATGCAGACACACGCACAGTAGCGTGCAGAAGAAACTTCACAATAGATTCAATATTGTTTAACCGGCTTGAGGAAATTACTTTTAGAAAGTATCCCGAGGTAAGAATACTTAAAGAAAATTTGAGAGCCTGCGGGCTTACGCATGTGCTGATGTCTGGTTCCGGAGGGTCAGTCTTTGGGATCGTTCATTCAAGAAAGGAGGGCCTTGAGATTGCAGCGCATTTTCAGCATGGTCAGAAAGTAAAGGTATTTGTAGTAAAAACAATTTGAACACCATATGATGGGTTTTAAGGAGGGTTAACACCGATGGAGATAAGCGAAGTAAGAATATTTTTAAAGGATTCGCCAGATAAAAAATTAAAGGCATATGCTACTATTACCTTAGATAATGCCTTTGTGGTAAGGAATATAAAGGTTATTGAGGGCTCAAGCGGCTTGTTTATTGCGATGCCGTCAAGAAAGATAAAACAGCCATGCCCAAAGTGCGGCTTTAGGAATGAATTGCGCAGCAAATACTGCAATCAATGCGCGGCACAGCTGCCGCTTGTTTCCCAGCCGATAACCGGAGAGTCACAGGCTTCAGATATGCAGTCAGAGCATAAGGACATCGCGCATCCTATCACGCAACAATTTAGGGAATATTTACAGAAAAAAGTCCTTGAGGGCTACGCACAGGAGAAGAACAAAGGACAGGCAGAAGTAGTTTCGTAGGAGGTTTTTGGATAGAGACTTTTGCCCGGTAGTGTAATGGTAGCACATCAGAATTTGGGTCTGAGCGTCAAGGTTCGAATCCTTGCCGGGCAACCAATTTCGAGCTTGGGCTCTAACCAGGGCTCGAAATTGGTAGAGAATCGAAAATCGAGATTCGAGATTTGATTACGGGAGATTTTGATTCTTGTTTTGCGTATCAGCAGCAGAAAAGACATATACCGTTAGCTGTTCATTTTAGCCTGTTTCCAAGCCATAAAAGCGCGCAATCAGATGCCAATTAGGGTGATTCTGCTACGCCCTTCAATTTGCAAAATGACGCTAGGGCTTGCGCAGCAATTAGTAATGTAGTTTTTTTTGCTTTTCGTAAGGCCATTATGAGTAAGAATTGTGTTGGTATAATTTTGGCGGCAGGTGAAGGCACACGGATGAAATCTGTAATCCCTAAGGTGATGCATCCTTTGTGCGGCCGTCCAATGCTGGCATATGTTTTGGATTTAGCCAAAGAGCTGAAATTAAAGAGCACTCTCGTAGTCGTTGGCCATAAGAGGGAAATGCTTCAGGAGCTACTGGCTGAATATAAAGCTAAACCTGTGTATCAAGATAAGCTCTTAGGCACTGCGGATGCGATTAAAAGGGCCGAAGGCGCCTTAAGAAGTTTTTCCGGGGATATCATCGTGCTGTATGGGGATCAGCCCCTTCTCCGAGAAGAAACCTTGCAAAGGCTCATTCAAAAACATAACGAGGCGGATGCCGCGGCAACTATCCTGAGCGCGTATGTAGACAATCCGTGCGGCTATGGGAGAATTATACGCGATAATTTCTGCAGCATAAAAGCCATTGTAGAAGAGAAGGATGCTGCGAGAGAGCAGAAAAATGTTAATGAGATAAATACGGGGATAATTTGTTTTAAGAAACATTTGCTTTTTAAGGCAATAGCCAAGATTAAGCCAAATAACGCGAAAAAAGAATATTATTTAACCGATTGCATAAAGCTTATGGCTGATGAAGGCTTGCGTATCGACTCAATAGCGCTTAAAGGCGACGTAAAGGAAGCGCAAGGCATAAATACGCGCATAGATTTAGCCGAGGCGCAAAAGATTATGCGCTATCGTATGTTAGAAAAATTTATGCTGGCGGGGATAGGGATAGTAGACCCGGAAACTACGCATATAGACTTTGGCAGTGCTATAGGGCAAGATACAATAATTTATCCCTTTACAGTTGTTGAAAAAGATGTTAAAATTGGTAAATTCTGCCAGATAGGCCCTTTTTGTCATTTACGGCCAGGAACGGTTATTGAAGATAAGACAGTTATCGGCAATTATACAGAGATAACTCGTTCTCGAATTGGTGGTGAGTCTTTTATGAAGCATTTCAGTTATCTCGGAGATACTGTTGCCGGAAACAAGGTAAATATCGGCTGCGGGACCGTGGTAGCTAATTTCGACGGCAAGAATAAGCAAAAGACTGTTATAGGTGACGGCGCATTTATCGGCTGTGATACCGTGTTACGGGCGCCGGTAAAAATCGGCAAACACGCAATTACCGGAGCAGGGGCAGTTGTCACTAAAGATGTGAAAGCCCAAGAAGTGGTTGTGGGGGTGCCTGCACGGCCATTAAGAAAGTAACCTCTATAGACGGAGTGAATGATAATGGATAAATTGGCTTTAGTAACCGGAAACGCTCATCCTGAATTAGCCAAGAGCATCTGTAAATATCTAAAATTAAAATTATCCGAATGCCTGGTAGGCCGGTTTAGCGAAGGGGAAATAAGGGTAAAAATTGAGGAGAATATCCGGGGAAAAGATGTGTTTGTGATTCAGCCAACGTGCCCTCCGGCGAATGATACTTTGATGGAGTTGTTGATTCTTGTTGATGCCTTAAAGAGGGCATCGGCTAAGCGTATAACCGCGGTGATGCCGTATTACGGATATGCGCGCCAGGACCGTAAGGACCAGCCTCGGGTACCCATCACTGCGAAATTAGTGGCAAACCTGATTACCGTCGCGGGCGCTGATAGGGTCCTGACCATGGATTTGCACGCGGGGCAAATCCAGGGATTCTTTGATATACCCTTGGACCACCTGTTTGCGGTGGGGGTTTTTGTGGAATATTTTGAGAAACTCAAGCTAAAAGATTTGGTAGTAGTTTCTCCGGATGTAGGCGGAATCAAGATGGCACGAGCATATGCCAAGCGTTTGAACGCGGGGCTTGCCATTGTGGATAAACGCAGGATTTCTCCGGAGTCTACCGAAGCAGAGCATATCTTAGGTGAGATAGAGGGGAAGAATATTATCTTAGTTGATGATCTTATTTCGACAGGCTCTTCGCTCATTGAAGCGGTTGAAATACTTGCAAACCACGGAGCCAAAGAGATACGCGCCGCAGTCAGCCACGGCGTATTGTGCGGTTCTGCCATAGAACGGGTAGATAAAAGCAAGAATTTGAAGGAATTATTAATTACGGACAGCATTCCTTTAGATAACCAAAAAAAGCATCCTAAGATTAAGGTCCTCTCAATTGCCGAGCTTTTAGGCGAGGCAATTAAGAGGATATATAAAGAGGAGTCGGTGAGTTCGTTATTTGATTAGAAAAAAAAGTACGTTAGTGTGTAAGTTGCACGTATAAACTTTACACTCCGAGCGATGAAGGAGCGAAGGAAAATGGAAGAGGTAATTCTAGAAGCACAGAGAAGGCAGGACATTGGCACAGGCAAGGTAAATCGCTTGCGTAAACGGGCGCTGTTACCTGCGGTAGTCTACGGTGAAGGGAAAAAATCCTTAAGCATTCAATTAGTGAGCAAGGATTTGCTGCATCTTATGCGAGTGCATAAGGGGGAATCGTTCGTGATCACCTTAAGGATTAAGGATGGCGCTCAATCTCAAGACAAGTCTGTCCTCATAAAGCAGATACAGCATGACCCCGTGAGTGACGAGATTGTTCATATCGATTTTCATGAGATATCCTTAACAAAGACTATCAGGGTAAAGGTGGGTCTGGTTGCTACAGGCGAGGCTGTTGGCGTCAAGCAAGATGGCGGGATTCTTGACCATACGATGTGGGAATTAGAAATCGAGTGCCTTCCTACGCAGATCCCTGAGTCTATAGAGGTAGATGTTTCAAACTTGAAGATTGGCGATGCGCTTCATATTAAAGACCTTTCACTTCCTCAAGGGGTAAAAGTACTTAGCGATCCTGGGGCAACGGTGTTAGCCGTGAGTATGCCAACCAAAGAGGCTGTTCCTGCGGCTGAAGAAGCTCTTGCAGGCCAGGCAAAGGCCGAGCCTGAGGTTATCAAAGAGAAGAAAGAAAAGGCTGAAGGAGCCACCGGTGAAGCAGCCACAAAGAAAGAAGAAAAGAAATAACATATCCTTTTTTCTTTACACAGACAGCTTATTTTTGTGAAAGCGGTAGTAGGATTAGGCAATCCGGGAGAAGGCTACAAGAATACGCGCCATAATTTAGGGTTTATGGCGGTAGACGCGCTCCTTGAGCACTTTGGGAAGCGCCCGAAGGCAGACCTCAAAACCAAATCGCAAAAAATAAAAGTTCACTTTAAAAGAGAAGAAGTTGTTCTTTGTAAACCGCAAACCTATATGAATCTTTCAGGCGATTGCGTAAAGAAATTAGCCGAAGAATATAGGTTATGCCCTACAGATATTCTGGTAGTCTGTGACGACATACACGTAGCATTAGGCAGGATAAAACTTAAAGCAAAGGGCAGCGCCGGGGGCCACAAAGGCTTACAGGCTATAATTCATTCTCTGCGCACGGAAGATTTTCCGCGCTTAAGAGTGGGAATCGCGCCTGAAGATAGCCTTCGGGATTTAAGCGAGTATGTAGTGTCACGGTTTTCGGCTAAAGAAAAAGGAATAATTCAGAACGCCGTTATAACGGCGAAAGAAGCGGTATTGTATTGGTTGGAATATGGTATAGAAGCAGCAATGAATAACTTTAATAGAATAAGGGAGATTGAAAATGGGTAATTACGAAGCAATGTTTATAGTAAATCCTAACGCTAATGAAGAGCAGAAAAAGGAAATTACTGCGCAATTAAATGAAGTAATCATCAAAAACCAAGGGGAAGTCTTAAACTCTGCAATCTGGTCGGAGAAAAGAAAGCTTGCCTACCCGATAAAAAAATTTCATGAAGGCATTTATTATCTGGTGCAGTTTAAGAGCGAACCACGCAATATTTTAAAACTGAAACAGGCATATACACTAAACGAAAGTGTTATCAGGCTGCTTATTATGCGCAGTGAGTAAGGGTGTATCATGGTGTGCGTTTTTGCCCTTTGAGAGGAGAATGTAATGGCAAGTTTAAATAAGGTATTGCTTATCGGGAATCTTACGAAGGATCCGGAATTGCGCTATACCCCTCAAGGCACCGCGGTGGTAAACTTAAGGCTTGCGGTGAATAGGCGTTGGAAGGATAAATCGGGAGAGCAAAAAGAAGAGGTATGTTTTATTACTGTGGTAGCATGGGATAAGCAGGCAGAGGTATGTAATCAATACCTCCGTAAGGGCGCCCCCTTGTTTATTGAGGGCAGGTTGCAATCACGTTCTTGGGAAGATACTGCGGGGCAGAAGCGCAGTGTGATTGAGGTGCGGGCGGAAAGGGTGCAATTTATGGGGCAGCCTTCAAATACTCAAGGAGGAAAAACACCCTTTGCATCCGATGAGAGTGAGGGTGAAGTTCCTCAGAATGTAACTCATGGGAATGAGGAAAATATTTCTTGGACGGAAGGAGACGATAAGAGTGGCAACTTATAAGAAAAGAGAAACAAGAAAAGACACGAGGACAGGTTTTAAACGAAAAGACAGGGATATGGATTTTATGCCGGTGCGTAAGAAATTCTGCCGTTTTTGCGTGGAAAAAGCAAGTGAGATTGATTACAAAGACGCAAAGAGATTAGAAAAATTTGTAACCGAAAGATATAAGATGATATCTCGCAAATTTTCAGGAAATTGTACAAAGCATCAACGTAAACTTAGCAGTGCAATAAAACTTGCCCGTTATATGGCTTTGTTGCCGTATGTCCGGACGTAGAGTAATTCAGAGCAGAGCACTGCGCTGGCTTCATCGGGGGGCTCATGATATGAAGGTAATATTAAAACAACGAATAGAGAAAATCGGCGATGCATGGGATATGGTAAATGTGAAGGATGGTTTTGCCCGGAACTTTTTGTTTCCACAAGACCTTGCCTTTGAGGCGACTAAGAAAAATCTTAACTTGAGGCAGGAATTAATGGCTTCTCTCTCTGCGTCAGCACAAAAGGAAAAGTCTTCGGCGCAAGCACTGGCAAAGAAAATAGCAGATGCCTCTTTTACCTTGGCTGCCGAAGCAAACATTGATGACAAACTTTATGGAAGCGTAGATGAGAATGAAGTTGCAAAGCTTTTAGCGTCTGAAGGCTACACGGTAGAAAAGAAAAATATACTTTTAAATGAACCAATCAAGGTGTTAGGCGTCTACGAGATACCGATAAAATTACATCCTGAAGTTTCTACTAAAATAAAAGTCTGGATAGTTAAGAAATAAGAGAGATAAAACGCTGTCCTTCTAAACTTGTTCCGCCTTAGCGGGAAGGATTTTGTCTGCCTTGCCGGTAGGCAGGGATTTTGAATTTTAAAATTTTATTTCTAGTTTCTCATATGCCGCAGGAACTTATCTTAGAAAAACTCCCCCCCCAGAATCTTGAAGCAGAAATGGCTGTCTTAGGCGCTATGCTGATTGATGAGGAAGCCGTTGCTACTGCTATTGAAATTCTTTCTTGCGAATTCTTTTACAAAGAGAGCCATCGCCATGTGTATGAGGGTATCTTAAGCCTTTTTAACCACAATAAGGCAGTAGATATCATTACCATTTGCGAAGAACTGAAAAAACAGGATCTCTTAGAACAGGTAGGCGGCTCAAGCTATATCGCGTCTTTAGTGAACACTGTCCCTACCTCTGCAAATATACAGCATTACGCTTCAATTGTTCGCGAGAAGGCAATCTTGAGGGCGCTGATTAATAACTCAACCCAAATTGTCAATGATGCCTATGCTGCCGAAGGCAATATTGACCAAGTCCTGGATAATGCCGAGCGTCTCATTTTTGAAATCAGGGATAATCGTAAGACAGGCACCATTGTCTCATTAAAAGAAATAATTAAAGATTCCATTGAAACTATTGACAGGTTGTATCAGAAAAAAGAGCATATTACCGGGATTGCCACTGGGTATACTGATTTTGATATTAAAACCGCGGGGCTGCAGCCTTCGGATTTGATTATTGTCGCGGGACGGCCTTCTATGGGAAAAAGCGCCTTTGCTATCGGTATGCTTGAATATGCAAGCGTAATTACGAAAACTCCCAGCGCTTTTTTTAGCCTGGAAATGTCTAAGGAGCAGTTGGTACAGCGCCTTTTGTGTTCGCATGCCAGGGTTGATGCCCATAAAGTCCGTACAGGATTTTTGTCTGTTTCCGATTGGCCAAAGCTTACCGCTGCCGCAGGCAAGCTTTCCGAAGCGCAAATTTTTATCGATGATACCCCCGGAATTTCGGTAATGGAGCTCAGGGCCAAGGCGCGGCGTCTTAAGGCACATCACGATATAAAATTATTAGTTTTGGATTATTTACAGCTCATGCGCGGGTCAAACAGAGCCGAAAGCAGGCAGCAAGAAATTTCTGAAATCTCACGTTCGCTTAAGGCCTTGGCACGCGAATTAAATGTTCCGATTATTGCCATTAGCCAGTTATCGAGAGCGGTTGAATCCCGTACCGACCATAAGCCTCAGCTTTCAGATTTGAGGGAATCAGGCGCCATCGAGCAGGATGCGGATGTGGTGGTGCTTCTTTTACGTGAAGAATATTATAACCCCACAGAAGAAAACAAAGGTATTGCAGAGATACATATTGCGAAGCAGCGTAATGGCCCAGTAGGCAGTTTTAACCTGGCCTTTATCCGTGAATATACGCGTTTTGAAAACTTGGCTCGCCCCGGTGAGGAATAAGTATTGATTTTTGGCCGTATATTTATTATAATAACGCAATATTATACGAAGTTAAATCTGCCTTTGCTACTTAAAAGGATTGATGTGAAGAAAAAGGTGTTTGTGATAAGCGGTATGTTTTGTATGGCGCTCGCCCTCTGCGCATATGCGCAAGAAGCAACAAACGATACGCAGAAAGAGGCTGTGGGGGCGGATGAACGAAAAACAGCAATTAAAGAGACGTTGAGCGCTATTGATACCGCGCAGAAATTTAAGGAAGACATTACATCTACTCAAGCAAAAAAGGATACGCCTACAGTTATCGCCTTGACTGAAGCTGAAACGCCGGCAGTGATAAAGGATGAACACCCCCCGGCAACAGTCCCTTCAAAGCCTCTTGAGAAGAAAGTGACCGCCATAGAAGTCAAAGGCAACAAATCTATCAGCACCACCGTTATCCTTTCCAAGATAAAAACCAAAGTAGGCACGGCTTATTCCACTAATATCATTAGCGATGATATCAAGCGCCTGAATGAACTTGGCTATTTTAGCGATATAAAAATAGATACGCAGGATTATCAAGACGGGTTGAAAGTATATATTATTGTGGTTGAAAAATTGTTAATTGAGAAAATTATCTTCGAGGGGTATTTCTCCCGGATAGTCAGAGAAGAGAAACTGAGAGAAACGATCAAATCAAAGGAAGGGCAGTATTTGGATGAAGTGCAGGTAAAGGAAGATATCAGCGTGATAAAGGACCTTTGCGTGAAGAAAGGCTACGCTCAGGCCGAAGTTACCTATAAGAGCGAGCTTAGCACCCAGACTAATAAAATTGCCCTTACTATCACGATTGCGCCGGCAAAACGTGTACGGATAAGAAAAATAGATTTTAGGGGCAACAAAATATTTACTTCCAAGAGGCTCCTTAAGTTAATTAAGAGCCGCAAGGCAGCTCTTTTTAGTTCAGGATTTTATAAAGAAGAACTCTTAAAAGACGATATAGAAAGGCTTAAGTCTTTTTACCGCCGAGAAGGATATACCGATGTAAAGGTGGATTATGAAACTGGTTATGATGCGCACAAGGGGCGGATGTTTATTATCTTTACGGTGAGCGAGGGCAGGAAGTATCTCATCGGGCAGGTATATACGAAAAATAATGTGGTGTTTACTGCTGAGGAGATAAAGAAATCACTTAAGACGACGGGTGAGGGCAAGGTTTTTAGCCCCGAGAGCATTCATGAAGATTCCGCAAGCATCCAGAGTTTATATTTTGACAAAGGCTATATTTTTGCGCATGTGAGCGAATCAAGCTATTTAAACCCGGAAACTGATAAGGTGGATGTTACCTATAGCGTTGATGAGGGAGAGCTAGGATATGTGGATAAGATTAAGATACAAGGCAATATTAAGACAAAAGATGTAGTTATCCGCAGGGAGTTAAGAATTTTCCCGGGTGAACGTTTTGACGGAGAAAAACTCAAACGCAGCAAAGAGCGGCTGCAAAATTTAGGTTTTTTTGAAGAAGTCAGCTATGATATTGAACCCTCAGCAATGGGTGAGCCGAATAAAAGAAATCTGATAGTTGATGTGAAGGAGACAAAGACCGGCGAATTCAGCTTTGGCGGCGGATACAGTTCGGTAGATAAGCTCATTGGGTTTGTGGAAATTGCCCAGAAGAATTTTGACTGGAAAAACTTTCCTTATTTTACCGGCGGGGGACAGGATTTGCGCCTCAGGGCAGAATTGGGCTCTATCTCCCAGAATTATGACCTTAGCTTTACCGAACCGTGGATGTTTGATTATCCCATATCGTTTGGGTTTGATGCCTATCGCCGGCAGCGCGACCGCGAAACCGATGTGGGGTTTGGGTACAATGAAAAAAGGACCGGAGGGGATTTGCGTTTAGGAAAGGAATTGTCCGAATACGTGAGGGTTGATGCGCTGTATCGTTTGGAAGAGGTTAATATCTCAAGCGTTTCTGACAATGCCACAAGCGACCTTAAAAAAGAAATTGGTTCGAATGTAATAAGTTCTTTGCAGTTAGGTATTAGCCGGGATACAAGGGATAATATTTATAGCCCGTCTAAAGGATATGTGTTAGGAGGAAGCATTGAGGTTGCCGGAGGGCCGTTTGTAGGGGATAAAGACTTTACTAAATTGAACGCAACCGCCAGCAAATATTTCGGGCTGCCTAAGTCATCTACAATAGAATTGCGCCTGCGCGCAGGTGTAGTGGATGCATACGGCAATTCCAAAGAGGTCCCTATCTATGAGCGTTTTTATGCGGGTGGCGCGTATACCGTTCGCGGGTATCAGGAACGAAAGGTTGGCCCCATAGACAGCGTTTCGAAGGACCCTGTTGGCGGTGAGGCTATGCTTGTTGGCAATATTGAATACCTGTATCCTCTTATAGATATCTTAAAGGCGGCAGTATTTTTTGATGTTGGTAATGTCTGGTCAAAGGTTGATGACTTCGGTTCAGGCGGCTACAAGGCAGGGTTTGGCTTTGGGATAAGGCTTAAGACTCCCATTGGGCCGCTGCGCCTAGATTATGGTATTCCTTTAAATAAGGAATCCGGTGAAACAGAAAAAGGCGATGGACAGCTTCACTTTGGCATAAGCCATGGTTTTTAGGATTGTAGAGATAAGGCGGGCACAAGTGCACATTGAGGAGGAGAAATGAAAAAAGGTTTACCGGTATTGTTAGGAGTTATATTTCTTGGGGGATTGGTAACCTCTGCTTTTGCGGCGGATAAAATTGGATATGTTGATGTGGGTAAGCTTTTTGACGAGTATCAAAAGACAAAAGAGTATGATAAGAACCTTGAAACAAAGGCAAGCGCATATGAAAAAGACAGGGATACCAAGATCTCAGAGGTAAAGAAGCTGCAGGATGGTTTAGATATATTAGCAGATAAGGAAAAAGAAAAGAAACAGAAGGAATTGGAGGAAAAAGTTAAGTCTGTCCGGGAATTTGCCTTATCGAAAGAAGGCGACTTAAAGAAAGAAAGGGATGATAGGCTCAAAGAGGTTTTAAATGATATAGAAAATGCGGTAAAGGAATACGCCCAAAAAGAAGGCTATACTATGGTTTTTAATGACAGGGTGTTTATGTATAAAACAAATACCAGCGATATTACGGATAAAGTCCTTGAGATATTGCAGGCTAATTATAAAAAGGCCGCGCCTCAAGAAAAGAAGTAATTAGAGATAATCAGAAAGATAGCGGCATAATGAAGAGCACCTTAGGTGAAATAGCCCGAGTTATCGGCGGTGAGTTGATAGGGGACCCGAGCATCGTTATTACCGGCGTCTGCGGTATCAAGGAGGCAAAAGAAGGCGATATCACCTTTCTTGCTAATTCGCGTTATACCAATCTTATAGGCGAAACGCACGCCTCAGCGATTATTACTTCCAGGGAAGTTCAGTCTACTCCTAAGCCAATAATCCGCATTGAGAACCCCTCTTTGGCATTTACGAGAGTAATTTCGTATGCGCTGCCTTCTTCTGTACGCCATCCGCAAGGTATACATCCTAGCGCGATAATCGGAAAGAATGTTGTTTTAAGCCAAGATGTTGCCTTAGGCGCCTATGTAGTAATAGACGATGATGTAGTTATTGGCGATAAGACTATTATATATCCCGGGTGTTTCATCGGCCACCAGAGCCGTATAGGAAATAACTGCCTGATATATCCAAATGTTTCCATACGGGAAAAGACGAATATAGGCAATAGAGTTATTATTCATAGCGGGACGGTTATCGGTTCGGATGGTTTTGGATTTATCAATATAAAAGGCATTCATGAAAAGATTCCCCAGATTGGGAGTGTGGAGATACAAGATGATGTAGAAATCGGGGCTAATGTGGCTATCGACCGCGCGCGTTTTGACAAGACAGTCATAGGCAAGGGAACCAAGATTGACAATCTTGTGCAGATTGCCCACAATGTGGTAATTGGCGAAAATTCGATTATCGTAGCGCAAACAGGTATTTCCGGAAGCACGATTATCGGAAAAAATGTAACGCTCGCCGGCCAGTCGGGTTTAGTCGGCCACATAGAAGTCGGCGACGGCGCGATAATCGCAGCACAGGCAGGGGTTACCAAATCGGTGGCCGCTAATGCCATTGTGTCGGGGTATCCGGCGCGGCCGCATAGCGAAGCCAAAAAGATAAATGCCTACACCCAGAAATTGCCTGAATTATTTCAAGAGATTATAGATTTGAAGAAGCGCCTTCAGGAATTAGAAGAAAGGGTGAGTAAGAAATAATCATGGAGCTTTTACAAAGAACGATTAAAAATCAAGCAAGGATTTCCGGCATAGGGCTGCATACTGGCAACAAGGTGAATCTTACTTTTAAGCCGGCGCCGGTTAATTCCGGAATACATTTTGTTCGCGTAGATATAAAGGACAAGCCGGCAATAAAGGCGGAGAGCGTATCTGTCTTAGAATCGTGTAAGACTCAGCGCCGTACCTCGTTAGGGATAGGAAATGCCGAAGTGCAAACAGTTGAGCATCTTATGGCGGTATTATCCGGTTTGCAATTGGACAATCTCTTGATAGAAGTCGATAATAACGAAATCCCCGGGCTTGACGGCTCAGGAATTGAGTTTTTAAGCTTGCTCAAGGAAGCGGGTATCGTTGAACAAGAAACTTCAAGAAAATATTTTTCTATAAAAGAGCCTTTGTGGGTTGAAGAAGGCCAAGCAATGATTGTGGCGTTACCCGCGAATGACTACAGTATCCGCTACACATTGCAGTATGACCATCTCTTATTAAAGGCCCAGTATCTGGAATTGGTGGTTACTCCTGAGAGTTTTGAGCAAGAGCTTGCTTCATCAAGAACCTTTTGTTTACAGGAAGAAGCCGAAAGCCTGCAAGGCATTGGCCTGGGAAAAGGCGCCAACTATCAGAATACTCTTGTGGTGGGGGAAAAAGAAGTCATTAAGAATACTTTGCGCTTTCAAGATGAGTTTGTCCGGCATAAAATCTTGGATTTAATGGGTGACCTCTATGTGTTAGGCGCGCAGATAAAGGGAAAAATAATAGCTATCAGAAGTGGCCACTCTTTGAATCTGAAATTATTGCAAAAGATATATCAGCAAAAGATAAAATATGAATCAGGAAGTATCGCCTTTGGCAATATCCCCAAGAATGGCGAAGAACTAGATGCTGCGGCCATTATGAAAATTTTACCTCATCGCTATCCTTTCCTTTTGGTGGATAAGATTGTTTCCTTGGAGAAAGGCAAAAAGGCAGTGGGGATAAAAAATGTGACTATCAATGAGCATTTCTTCGTCGGGCATTTCCCCGGTAAACCGGTTATGCCGGGAGTATTGATTATCGAGGCTATGGCTCAGGTGGGTGGGGTAATGATGCTTTCTTCGGAAGAAAATAGGGGCAAGCTTGCCTTTTTTATGGCGGCTAATGGGGTAAAATTCAGAAAACCGGTTTTGCCGGGCGATCAGCTTATGATTGAGGTTATCGTGGGTAAAATTAAGACAAAAACCGGACAGGTGTTTGCCAAGGCATACGTGGATGGAAGGGTGGCAACGGAAGGTGAATTGATGTTTGCGTTGGTTGAAGGTTGAAAATAGAGAGACACACAAAAGCATAATTTCTATGATACATAAAACGGCGGTAGTCTCAGAATATGCTCAAATAGCGGCTGATGTAGAAGTCGGCCCGTATTCGGTTATAGGCTCAAAGGTAAAGATAGGCCCCAAGGTAAAGATAGCCACTTCCTGCGTAATTGACGGCGATACCACTATTGGCGCTGGTTGTCAGATTTATAGCGGCGTGGTGATAGGAAGCCCGCCGCAGGACTTAAAATATAAAGGCGAAGATACCCAAGTTGTCATTGGCGAGAATAACATTATCAGAGAGTATACTACTATAAACCTTGGAACCGTTGAGAAAGGCGTCACCACGGTAGGTAATAATAACCTTATTATGGCGTATTCGCATATTGCCCATGATTGCATAGTCGGCGATAATTGTGTCCTGGCTAACTGCGCAACCTTAGCCGGGCATGTTACTATAGAAGATAAAACAGTTATTGGCGGGCTGGTGGCTATACATCAGTTTACCCGAGTGGGAAAATTTTCTATTATCGGAGGTTGTTCCAAGGTGGTTCAGGATAT
Organism: Candidatus Omnitrophota bacterium; assembly: GCA_023247895.1. Taxonomy (GTDB): domain Bacteria; phylum Omnitrophota; class Gorgyraeia; order Gygaellales; family UBA12090; genus GWF2-43-52. The sequence goes on along the minus strand of JAHFFP010000001.1, from coordinate 40,590 downwards.
TCCCCCTTTTTCTACCTGTGACGGCCATCCCGCAAGGGTGTACGGCCTTAACCTGGTTGGTTTGCGCAGGGCGCAGGTTCCTTCAAACGTTATCTCTGATTTGAAGTCCGCATTTAAATATCTCTTCTTTACCGGTTTAAGCAAAACTCACGCCATTGAGAAGCTGCAAAGCTGTATCAATAAGAGCCATGAAGTCAACTATTTAATAGATTTTCTAAAGTCTTCATCGCGCGGTATAGCCCGGGCAGTAAGCACGCAAGAAACCCCTGCCTAAAAGGCTTGCGCGGTGGTTTTGACTCTCTCTACACACTATGGAAAGAATTGGCCTTATTGCAGGCAGAGGTAATTTTCCCCTATTTTTTGCCCAACACGCAAAGAACGCAGGCTACCATGTCACTGCTGTTGGCGTCAAGAAAAATACAAGGCCAGTCCTTAAGAAATACGTTGCTATACTTCATTGGATAGAAGCGAAGGAGTTTAACCGCATTATCGATATTTTTAAGAAGGAAGACATTTCTAAAGTAGCTATGGCGGGGCAAATTAATCCGCAGTTCCTTTTTAACCCAAAGATTATGGCTTCGCCTGATGTAGAGGCTTTTTTTGGTAAAATAGAAGACCGCAGGGCCGATACGGTATTTCGGGCATTTGTCGCTCGATTGCAAAAAGCACATTTAGAGTTGCTTGATTCAACGCTATTCTTATCAGGCTATATGCCTCAAGAGGCAGTTTTGACACCAAGGTCTCCAAGCGAACAGGAGTATAAGGACGTGAGATTTGGTTTTAAAATCGCTAAGCATTTAGGGATTATGGATATCGGCCAAAGCGTATGCGTCAAGAATGGCGTGATTTTGGCGGTTGAGTCAATAGAAGGCACCGATAACGCCATAAGGCGCGCGGTGAGCCTTACGCGTTCGTCGATTGTTTTGGTAAAAACGAGTAAACCTTCGCAGGATATGCGTTTTGATGTGCCTGTGGTAGGCTTAGGGACAATAAAAAACCTGTCTCAGGGAAGCTGTCTGGCGATAGAGGCAGGCAAAACCTTATTTTTTGATCAGCACGAGGCATTACGCTTAGCAGAGAAAAAGGATATTGCGATACTCGCGGTATCTTCGTAAAGGTTCCCCAGGCTTTTAAAGGGATTCTTCTTGACATAAAGATTGTGCATTGCTAAAATAACTTTATATAAGGGTCGATAGTAAGTAAACGGGAGGGGGAATATGGTAAAGAAAGCAGTGGAATCAAAAGTAAAAACAGTGGAGTCAAGGGCGGTGGAGTTTAAGCTCCGTGCGCCGGAGGCAAAGAGGGTAAGCCTTGCGGGTAACTTTAATAATTGGGATGCAAACTCGTTAGTTGCCAAGAAAGATGCTAAAGGAATTTGGGCAATCAGGGCGACATTTACTCCCGGAAAATATGAGTATAAATTTGTGGTTGATGGCTCATGGATAAATGATCCCAGCTGTAAGGACGCCATCTCCAATACCTTAGGCAGCACGAATTCAGTTTTAGTGGTACGATAAGGTTTGGTTCACCGCACATTTTTAAGATTCCCCGCACCTATTAAAAAAATAGATGCGGGGTTTATTTTAGCGGTGTGGATTTCGTAGATAGGCAACTATACACAGATACACAATCGGATAATTTCAGGAATGCGTTATATATATGGTCCTGTGAGGTCGCGTAGATTAGGGTTATCGCTTGGGATAACCTTAACGCCACACAAAGTCTGTAATTTTGATTGCGTTTATTGCCAATTAGGTAAGACAACAATAAAGGCCAATCAGCGTAGCAGTTATCTGGATATACGAGAAATATTGGCAGAGTTGCAGGGATTCTTTAAAACACTTGATTCTAAAACTTCTCCTATAGATTATATCAGCCTCTCCGGTTTTGGCGAGCCGATGCTTAATGTTGATATCGCGCGCGTAATTAGCGAAGTTAAAAAGCTTACTTCTGTACCTCTTGTGCTGATAACGAACGCTTCCTTATTTTCTGACGCAAAAGTGCGCCATGATGTATTAGGAGTGGATATAATTGTGCCGTCGCTTGATGCAGTGACTGAGGATGTCTTTGAGGTTATAGACCGGCCTGTTACAGGAATGAAAATAGAAAATATTGTAAGCGGATTAATTGCGCTACGCGATGAATTTAAGGGGAAGATATACTTAGAAATAATGCTGCTTAAAGGCATGAACGATGGTATAGGCTACGCCTATAAGTTTAAAGAGGCTATAGATAAAATAAAACCGGATAAGATACAGCTTAATACGCCGGTGCGGTCAACTACGGAAATCTGGGTTAAACCTCCGGATAAAGAACGATTGAATCAGATAAAAGATATTTTAGGGCCAAAGTGCGAGATTATATAAAGTGCGCCTGTAGTTCAATCGGATAGAGCACTAGTCTTCGGAACTAGGTGTTGCTGGTTCGAGCCCAGCCAGGCGCGTATTTAGTTTCTGAGAAGGTATTTCTTTGCGATGAAAAAATACAAGGATAAAATTTTGTTTTTAGTTTGTTTCTTTTTTATCCTTAGTTTAGCTTCTGGGTATGCACAAGAGGCAGGGCAGCTCTATTCTACGGCTGTTGCGGAGGCGCGCTCCGGTAACATCCATTTGGCCTTTATGCGTTTTCGCACGATTTTGTTAAACTATCCTGATTCAAAATACGCAGAAAACGCCTTATTCGCAATAGGAGAATACTATTCTCTCATTGCGGATTATCCGGATGCGATTAAGGCATTTACTCAATATCTTAACGAGTACCCGGATTCTAAGGCCAATGTGTTTGTCTTTATGTACCTCTTAAAGATAGCCCGGATACAGGAAAAGGAAAAAGCGGTTAAGGATTTTGAGAAAAAGATAATTACCCTTAAACAGACGACCTTTTTATTCAGGGAATCCAAAGAGTATAAATACCGCTCGCCATTTTACCGCAAACACCGCGTGGTGTATTATATCGATAAAATAGAATGTTATGTTGATGGGGAGTTGTTTGCGAAGATATCTTACTAGGTGTATAGGATTTTTAGCAATAGCTGTCATTTTCGTAACGGTAATTGCTACCCTTTACCTTAACCGTATTCTCGCCAAGTCAAAAGAAATACTACTTCAAAGGGCGCAGAAATATATTGCGCCCTTTACGCTTTCTGTAGAAAATATCATTTATTGCCCGCCTCACTTTATTATTGCGCAAAACGTTTCTCTCTTTGACGAGAGCGTATCTGTCCGCACACCATTTGTGAGCGTGACTAGGGTGGTTGCGCGATTTTCTTTGAGTGAGCTTTTAACAAAAAAACGCCTCCAGCTTTACGGCATCTCTTTGTATGCCCCTCAGGCAAACTACACTACCTGCTATACTTTCTTAGAGGATAACTTTAAGCAAATCCTGGAGTTTATAAAGCGCCTGCCAAGGCAAGATATCACGCTCGCTATTAAAGAAGCTCATTTAGAGACAGTACATGATAATGAGAGCACGCGTTATATTAACGCGGACTTTTTCTTGCGTCTGGCAGGCGATTTGGTTTTTGGTTATGGGAAGGTAAGCGAAGACAAAGATATGCCTGCACTCTATAAGGGTATTCCTTCACGGCAAGTGATAAAAGGCGTGCCTTTTCAATACAAATTCAGGGCTCTTGTAAAAAGTGGAGGTTTTTCTATAGAAAATGTTGAATATGTGAGAGAAAATTCGTATGTAAAATTGTGGGGGGATTCTTCAGGAAGTATCTTGCAGTTAAACGGCTTTGCGTTTATTGATACCTTGTTTGAAGAAGGCTCTCGGAAAAAAAGCCACTTTAATATTAAAGAGTATCTGTTGAGGCGTAAAACCCGTCTTCCAAGTATAGATTTATCCAAGGTAAATATGAACATCCTTGATATTGATTGCCGGCTTAAGGCAGAATTTCCTCATTTTGAAATAGAGCGCCTCAGCTTTACTCTCAATAATAACCCTGTGAGCGTGAAAGGAAATCTTGCTTTTTCAAGGCCTGTTTCCTTAGGAATACAAGCTTCCTTAAGCCAATCTGAAAAACAGGTTATGGAGAATCCAAAGAAGTTAGGGTTAAAGGTGCAGGGCATTGTCGAACATAATACCTTCAGAGGAAGCGCAAGGCTCAATTTTGATTTTGTAAAGAAGAAAAAGGCCAATCCTCCGCTTGAAAGCCTTGAGCTTAACCTAAAAGGATTGGCGTTGTATCTTTCCCGGTATCCTCGTCTTTCAATGGCCCTTGGCGAGTTAAGCCTTGGATGTGTAACTGAAACTAATACGTATAGCATACTGCTTAATGACGCGCACGCGGTTACAGACCTGCGCGAGGGAAGGCAGAGGTTTATACGATTCCATTCTTCATTTTACGATGGGTTGCTTAAAGGCTGGGGAGGGTTTGACACAGGGATGCCTCCGGCGCGTATTTCCTCCCATATTTACGTAACAGAGGTAACTGCCAATAAACTTGAGGGATTGCTGATTCATTTCTCTAAAGTATATGGCAAGTTGTCCGGGCAGATGTATTTTAGCACTTATCCGAGCTTATCCTTAAAGGGCGCTCTGGAGATACATAACGGCTATTTGCGCGATTTTGAGTTTTTCAAATGGCTGGCTGATTTTTTTGCACTTGCCTCGCTTCGCAGGGTAGACTTTGATAGTGCAGTTTCAAATTTTACCATAGATGAATACGGTGCGGGCCTGCAGAGAATAGAGTTGGATTCAAAAGACGTAGATTTGAGCGGGTATTTTAGTTTAGGCGCGAATGATTTAGTCGCAAGCAAAATATCGCTTTCTTTAACCAGAGAACTCTTAAAGGAATCGCCTAAGTTTAGCCGCCTGCTTAAACTTGTGGGTGAAGACCTCGAGTCGCTGCGTTTTAACTTTCAGCTTTCGGGAATACTCCACGCCATGAATTTCCAGTGGCTTAAGTCTGATTTAAAGAAAGAGCTCCAGGACAGAATCCCTAATTTTATTGAGCGTAAGATTGAAAGGGGAGTTGAGGAGGCCATTGAGTCTGTATCGGAAAAAGAGAAAGAATAAGCCAAGGTATTCCTCCCCCGCGGTCTTTTTTAAAATCGTCCTTTACAGCGTTAATAGAATAATATATAAGTAAGCTTCACAAAAATTAGTATCTGGTTGGGTTTTTTATAACGAAAAGAAGATTAAAATTCGGGCCATTAGCTCAATTGGCAGAGCAGGACACTCTTAATGTCAAGGTCGTAGGTTCGACTCCTACATGGCCCATAAATGAGCCCACAACTTACGTAAGGCCTTGCGTAAGTTGTGTGGGCGAATTTATCCCGAGCTTGTGCCGAAAATGTCAAAGAGATTTTCGGCACGTTTAAGCGAGGGGCAAACGCATCCTTTAACTGAATAGGTTAGGGGATTTTTCTTTGGTATATATTAGAAATTTCAAATTGAAAATTATAAAAATATGCTATAATAATGAAAATTCAGGTTAATCCCATATTTTGCTAATGCAAAATCTGGGATTAATAAGAGGCTATTGATTGGGAGTGAGGAAAAAATACAAGTTTTTTGAGCATACCGCTGATGTGGGCATAAGGGTTTATGGGAATACGGTTGAGGAACTCTTTGTGAATGCCGCAAAAGGGATGTTTGAGGTTATTGCCGAGACCAGCGGTATAAAACCGAAGGAAAAGCTGGAAATCTCTGTGCAGGCAGACAGCTATGATGAACTCCTGCGTCAATGGCTTCAGGAATTACTGTATCAATTTAGTGTTACCGAAATTGTGGGTGTTGAGTTTTCAATTCAAGGTGTAACCCAAAACACGCTCAAGGCAATTATGTGGGGCGATAAAGCGCCTGATAAGATGAAAACCGAAATTAAAGCGGTAACCTATCATGAATTGGAATTTAAACAGGTTAAGGATGGCTATGAGGCAAAGGTGATTTTTGATGTCTGAGCGAGAGAAAAAGATTTCTGCTGAACGCAGGTCTTCTCAGAGGGTAGAGTTAATTTCTAACGTTACCTATTCGGTAGTAATGCCTTCATATCAAACAGGCCTAATCAGGGATATTAGCGAAGGCGGACTATGCCTTATGTTGCCGCAGCCTTTGGCATCAGGAACTATTTTAAATGTGGAGTTTGACCTTCACGGTGAGCAGTCTGAGCATATTAAAGCCTTGGTGAGGGTGGTTTGGCAGAAACAAGAAGCAGATAAGTTTCAAACCGGGGTAAAGTTTTTGGTTTGATAAGAAAAAATGCAGGATACCTACGAAAGCTTAAAAAAGATAGATAACTATCGTTGGAAGATTCCCAAAGAGGCTATTCCAGGGATGCGTGTCGACGGTATAGTCTATGCGGATGAAAAACTCCTTAAAGATATCCGTCAAGATAAGGCGCTAGAGCAAGTGGCAAATGTAGCGTTTTTACCGGGAATTGTAGGCGCGTCGCTTGCTATGCCGGATATACACTGGGGATATGGTTTCCCCATAGGCGGGGTTGCGGCAACTGACCCGCAAAAAGGCGGCGTAGTTTCTCCCGGGGGAGTTGGGTTTGATATCAACTGCGGAGTGAGGCTTGTTAAAACAAATCTTGAATATGAAGAAGTAAAGAATAGAATCAGGGAATTAACCTTAAGCCTGTTTCATCTGGTGCCTTCAGGCGTAGGCTCAAAAGGCGAGATTAAGGTAAGTGAAAAGGAAGAACAGCAGATAATGGTTAAGGGGTCTCAGTGGGCGGTTGCGCAAGGTTATGGGGTGGCAGAGGACTTGGAGGTAACTGAAGAGCGCGGGGCAATTCCCGGAGCTGACCCCTCGGCGGTGTCAGAGAGGGCGTATGAGAGAGGCAAGGCGCAATCAGGCACTCTGGGAAGCGGCAACCATTTTCTGGAAATTCAGGTTATTGACAGGATTTATGACAGTGATATCGCAGACGTATTTGGTTTAAGTGAAGGCTTGATAACCGTGATGATTCATTCCGGCTCCCGCGGCTTTGGTTATCAGGTATGCGATGATTACCTTAAAGTTATGATGAGGGCAATGCAAAAATAAGGGATTAATGTTCCCGATAGGCAGCTTGCCTGCGCTCCGATAGATTCTCTTGAGGCTACACAATACCTTTCAGCAATGCGCTCGGCGGCAAATTATGCCTGGAATAATAGGCAGTGTTTGATGCATCTGGCGCGTAAGGCCTTTGAGCGCACTTTGAATAAGTCCTGGCAGAACATAGGTATGGATTTGATTTATGACGTTGCCCATAACATTGCCAAGCTTGAGAAGCATGTGATTGACGGCAAGGAAAAAACACTTTGCGTGCACCGTAAAGGGGCAACGCGGGCATTCCCTCCGGGGCATCCGGAATTACCGCAGGAATACCAGGAAACAGGGCAACCTGTAATTATCCCGGGAGATATGGGGAGGAATTCCTATTTACTGGTGGGAACCGAGAAAGCAGCTGAAACATTTTACTCCACTTGCCATGGCGCAGGGCGGGTAAAATCCCGCACCGCGGCAACCAAGGCTTTTGACGCCCACAAGTTAGTCAAGGATCTTGAGGCACAAGGGATATACGTGATGGCCTCAAGCCGTAGCACAATCGTGGAAGAGGCTCCGCTTGCCTATAAAGATGTGAACGATGTGGTGGATGTGGTGCATAACGCCGGAATCTCCAAGAGGGTTTGCCGGATGAGACCGGTGGGTGTAGTAAAAGGATAGGGTTTATGTTAGATTTAAAATTTATCAGAGAAAATATAGATTTAGTAAGGGATGCGATAAAAAAGCGTAACCTCAATCTGGATTTGAATAATTTTATCGAGATGGATGATAAAAGGCGAAAGGTTCTGTTTGAGCTTGAGGATTTACGCGCCCGCAAGAATAAGGCAAATGATGAGATTACCGCGCTTTTAAAGGAAAAAAAAGACCCTAAGGAAAAAATTGCCTCAATGAAAGAAATCGCCGCGCGCATAGATACCTTAGAGAAGGAAGTAAAGGAGTATGACTCTATTGTGAACCGTATGCTGCTTACCATTCCCAATATCCCGCACGCGTCTATCCCTGTGGGTGATGCCAGCGTAAATAAGATTGTGCGTAGTTGGGGAGAGCCCAAAAAGATTCACAATGCCAGAAGCCACATAGAGTTAGCAGAGCATTTGGATATTATTGATTTTACGCGCGGGACAAAGCTTGCCGCCTCTAATTTTATCCTGTATAAAGGCGACGGCGCGCGCTTAGAACGGGCGTTGTATAATTTTATGCTGGATTTACACACCTCAAAGCACGGCTATAAAGAAATTTTTCCTCCTTTTTTAGTGAATCGGGCATCAATGACCGGTACAGGGCAGCTTCCTAAATTAGAAGAGGATATGTACCGGCTTAAAGACGATGATTTGTTCCTGATTCCGACAGCCGAGGTGCCGGTTACCAATATTTTTCGCGATGAAATCTTAAATGAAGAAGATCTGCCTATTTATTACACCGCCTATACCGCCTGTTTTAGAAGAGAAGCTGGCTCTTATGGCAAGGATACTCGTGGTTTAATCAGGGTGCATCAGTTTGATAAAGTTGAAATGGTGAAGTTTGTTACACCGGATAGCTCATATGATGAATTGGAGAAACTGGTGCAAAACGCGGAAACAGTGTTACAGCTTTTAGGTTTGCCGTATCGGGTGGTGATGCTTTCAAGCGGCGATATAAGCTTTGCCGCAAGCAAATGCTACGACCTTGAGGCATACGCCCCGGGTATTGATAAATGGCTTGAGGTTTCAAGCTGCAGCAATTTTGAGAGCTTTCAGGCCCGACGGGCAAATATTAAATTTAGACGCAAGACGCAGGACGCAAAACGCACGACGACAGAATATGTGCATACCTTAAACGGATCAGGGGTTGCTCTTCCCAGGACAATGGTTGCCATATTGGAAAATTACCAGCAGCCTGATGGGACCGTGGTAATCCCTGAGGTGTTAAGGCCTTATTTCAATGGAAAAGATAGAATCACAAGATAAGTTATTTAGCGATCTTAAGCCTCCTTCTAAGAATAAAATTAAGGAGTTCTTTACGCTCTTTCTAAAGCTTACCATCGGCATATTGTTGCTTCCGGTGGTGTACGCGGTTACCGTAAATTTCGGCCAAGAACTATTGAAGGTAGAGCCGTCAGTGAGCCATTCTTTTCTTTGGGGGATTGTGAGCTTTGTGGGAGCGTATCTGTTTATAGGAGAGCCAGCGATTCTTTATAAGAAAGGCCAAAGAATAGTTGAGGTTTTGGTGCGTTTTTTCGCGCCCCTGGTAAAGGTCGCGCCGTTTGTGCTGCCCATATACACTATCCTTATTTTCTCAATATATTTAATACTCAGTTCTTTGATGGATATTCGTGAGTATATAACGATGTTTCTCTTTATGATAGGTTTTAGCATATCACTGCACCTTGTGTTTTCGGCAAAGACCCTGCGTTTGAAACAGGGAGATAATCTTAAGGCAGGGTATTTGTTTGGGTTTTCATGGATTTATATTTTAGACGCAATTATTGTGGCCGGTTTTCTTAATAGCGCCTTTGAGCAATTTTCCTTCCTTTCCTTCTTTAACGGCTCTTACCAGATAAGCAAAGATATTTTTGTGGCGGTGTTTAAGCAGTTATTTTTATAAAAACGCAGATATTTCACCCCGCATAGAACGCGGGGTTCGATATCCAATTTTCATAGTAATAAATATAGGGAAAATTGGAGAGGTGGCTGAGTGGTTGAAAGCGGCAGTCTTGAAAACTGTTGTGGGGGCAACTCCACCGTGAGTTCAAATCTCACCCTCTCCGCCAGTCAAGACGACCCTACGATTACATCGCCCAATCGCAGGGTCGTCTTGACTGGCGGTGTTCTTGCGACGAAGTCAGAAGTTTTTACCGCCAAATTCCTTTGCTAAATTTTTAATCTGCACCGCCCTGTCGGGCTCCCACATCTCCCGCGCCCCATTCGCCCCGTTTAGGAGCGGGGCTCATTCGGCGCCAGCCTGGGCCGGCTGGCTTCTTGCTCATGCAATGCGGGTTCAGCTTTGCTTGTGTTTTGTAGCCGGGTGCGGGCGGCTGCAAAACACAGCGTCCTCACTCCAAGAATTTATTACAGGTAAAACGATTTTTTTAATAAGAGTTCGTCCGCTCTCCCGCCCCAACATCTTCGCCATTATAAAGAACAAAAATTTTGATGTCAGAATATTAGTTTTAGTGGTATAATAGAAAAAATAAAGTATACTTTATAATACGAGTATTATAATATGTAATTGACTTTGAGTCAAGCCCAAAATGTTAGGTAAAAATCTGAAAAAGCTAAGACAACAAAAGAAATTATCTCAAGAAAAACTTGCCCGACTGACCGATATTTCATATAACACAATTTCTAAAATAGAAGTAGGAAAAGCAAAAAATCCAACATTTGAGACCCTTTCAAGATTAGCGGATGTTTTTGGGGTTTCGATAGATGAGCTGGTAGGAAGAAAATAGGAAGCACTATTTATAGGAGGGGGCAATGTACAAACGCATTTGCATAACATTATTGTTTTTACTGCTCTACTGGGCTGGAAGATTTATTCCTGTGTCCGGAGTGAGTTACGCTGCTTTAAAATCTCTTACTAACATTCCTAATATGGGTTACTTAGAGTTAATTATGCGGCGTATATCCATTTTTTCTTTAGATATTATGCCTTATCTATCCACTCATATTATATTCATGTTATTAATAGCTGTGGTACCCCCCTTGAGAAATAGATATAAAAATGGTGCCCTAGGAATTAGAAAAATTAATCAATTTATATATGTAGGAGTCATTCTTCTTAGCCTAATTCAAGCTTTTTTTCTGTCTCTATGGATGGAAAGTTTTGGGAAGGTTCATGGAATTTATCTAGTTAGTAACCCTGGTATCATTTTTCGAATGTTATCCATTTTGTCTATTACTGGCGGAGTTTTGGTTATTATTTGGATGGCGAATCAAATCAATAAATATGGAATTGGAAACGGAATATCATTATTTATTATTTCGGGGCTACTAATGAAGTTTAGGCATCTTATACCTCAGATGGTAAAAGAGGTCCTTAATTCAAGTCTATTAAAAGCAAGCTTAGGGTTATTGTTATTTATTTCATTTGTTGGACTAATTATTTTTATGTTAAGAAAATATAAAACAATATCAGTAAGTATTCCTGGAAAGAATTCTAAAGATCTTTCGATGACGATACCTTTTAACCTTGGAGGGATACTTCCAATTTACTTTACCAGCAGTATATTATTATTTCCGGCTACTGTAATGGTATTTTCTGGTAAGCATGTCAATTCAGCATCCGGTATTATAGGTAATATTTTAACGCCGGGGACGTGGGGTTCATATCTCGTGTGGGTAGTATCAATTATTTTCTTTGCTTATTTCTGTACGGCAGTGGTATTTAACCCCGTAGAATTAGTACCTAAATTAAAGCATTTTGGATTATCTATACCGGGGAGAGATACGGAAAAATCTGCTATAGAATATTTAGATAATATAGTGACAAAAATCATATTTATTTGGAGTATTTTTTTATGTGGCGTTGCTTTTTTACCCGTTTTTCTTCACAGATTACTTCATGTTCATATTCCATTTACGGGTTATGAATTAGTCTCATTTATTGGTATAATTTTAGGGATTTATTATTCTTTTAAAAATCAGGGAAATTTAAAAGAAGTATTTCGCCATTCTGATCTTAAAGAAGTATTAGTAATAAAGACGAAACTGGAAAGCGAAGGGATCGCTGTAACAATAGTGGATTGTGAAAGCTATGGACGAGTTTTATCTCTACTCGTTGGACCATTAGCCGAAAAGAAAATTTTAGTCAATGAGAGCGACCATAACAAAAGTACTAATTTAATTGGATAAAGCTCATTTTTTAATATTCTGACATCAAAATTTTTGTTCTTTATAATGGCGAAGATGTTGGGGCGGGAGAGCGGACGAACTCTTATTAAAAAAATCGTTTTACCTGTAATAAATTCTTGGAGTGAGGACGCTGTGTTTTGCAGCCGCCCGCACCCGGCTACAAAACACAAGCAAAGCTGAACCCGCATTGCATGAGCAAGAAGCCAGCCGGCCCAGGCTGGCGCCGAATGAGCCCCGCTCCTAAACGGGGCGAATGGGGCGCGGGAGATGTGGGAGCCCGACAGGGCGGTGCAGATTAAAAATTTAGCAAAGGAATTTAGCGGTAAAAACTTCTGACTTCGTCGCAAGAACGCCGTTCTTTTTTCGCCCTTCAATATGTAATAGCTGGTAGGGCTTCAAAGCAACAAGTTTTTTTTGAGTATGGCGAAAAAGAATTGCTGCGAAGCCCTACCATGATTTTAAATATTCTAAAGGGCGTAGCAGAATAGCATGAATACTGTTTACATTTTAAAGAGTTAGAAATATCCGGAGCGATTATATATCGTTTGACAGAAAATTTAGAAAATAGGATTAAAGAGCATAATCATAACGAAACCAGATATAGCAAAAATTATGCACCGTGGAATTTAGAAACATATACAGTATTTAAGGACAAAACTCAAGCTGTAAGTTTTGAAAGATATTTAAAATCTGGCTCTGGTTTTGCTTTTTTGAAGAATCGCCTGCTCCCTCAGAGGTAGAACTCAGTTGTTGTAAGGAGATAAGCCGAGTGAGTATAGCGCCGTTGTTAAACCCCTTGCAATAAATAACCTTGCAGGGGGTTTTTGTTTGGCGTATAATTTAGGCACCGGGGTAAGAAGGAATTGAACCCAGAATTTGCAATAGGATTTCGGCAAAATGTCTCTAAATCCTTGCCAATACTGCGTTATGCTCACAAAAGTGTCCTCGGCGTATCGCACAGGATACGCCTGTGGTACTTTTGCTCGCATGCCTTGTCTTGTCAAGGATTTGGGCCATTTTTCTCGAAACCTATTGCAAAATCTGGGTTGAATCTATTTTCATAAAAGGTAGCCTATGCAACAAGTGTCATTTCAGACTAAAAATTGCTGTTTCGTGGTTGAGCTCAACAATGGTTTGACCGCGCGGGAAATTGTTAAGGCTTTGCCTTTGGATTCGGCTGTTTCCACGTGGGGAGATGAAGTCTATTTTGAGACGAATACACAAGCGCTTTACGATGATATCGTCTTAACTTCTGAGGTTGACGTGGGTGATGTTGCCTATTGGCCGCAAGGCAGGTGTATCTGCGTATTCTTTGGGCCTACTCCTATCAGCAAAGCCGGAAAGCCTGTTCCGGCAAGCGGAGTGGTTATTGTGGGAAAAACAAGGCATAGCCCCTCAGAGCTTAGAAGGATCAAAACCGGAGATTCTGTGAGAGTTGTTATTGTTGGAGAAAATCAACCGCAATCAAGCCGAAAAGCACTCCGTTCCGACAGAAGGCTTACCCAAACAGAGATTGATGCCTTGGTGCAGCAGCTTTTAGCCGAAAAAGCAAAACAAGAGCTTGCCAAAAGCTAATCTATGCCTGAAAAAGTTCCCCTTCAGGAAATAAAAGCTACCTACTATCAAAAGTTGAAGCGAAAAAGGGAGGGCTCATATGATGAATAAAAAGGTTGTTTCTCTTTTAGCATTTGTTTTCTTCACATCAACGATGTTGGCTTCGGCAGAGGATTATAAGAAGAAGTCCGGAGTATCGGTTCAGAGGCCGGAGGGAGAAAAGACCGTTACGAAGGGCAGCTTTACGGCTACCGAGGGTTTTAAAACCTATACCGTGCGAAGATTTGATGAGACAGGAAACCGTATCGCAAAAACCGAGGCAAATATAGCCGAGCTGCGAAGCGAGATAGCCGAATTAAAACAGGCATTAAGCGCCCTGAAGAAAGAAGTTGCTGAATTAAAAAAGGAAATGAAAGAGGAAGAAACGCAAAAAGAGCCCGTAGTGAATAAATAGGTGTATGAAGAAGATGGCTAGAAAATCTATCCTGGTAATCGTAGTAAGCCTTGCTGCTATTAGCTTTTATTGTGCCTTTGAGAACCTTTCTTTTGCAGAGAGTCAGCCGGTATCACAAAATCCAGAAGATTTTGTTCATCAACCAATGGTTACAGGGGTAGTTCCTCCCGGGCATAATCCTATAACGTCTGTGCCTTTTGGTTTTCATATCGGTAGAATTTACCCGAAAGACATCTTCACCCATAACCCGGATAATTTAGCCGATCCCAAGCTTTGGGGAACGTATAGTTACGCCGAGGACGTTGGCGCAGGGTGGGAGAGGCCGGGTATGTATGCCTTTATTCCGCCGCAAGAGTTAGGCGCAACCTGGCAGCAATTGATGGATAGTAATTATGGAAGTATTCCCGTCTCTATGCATATTTTAGCTAATATTGATGTGCGCAGGTGGGCTGCGATACAACCATCTAACATTCCAAAGGAGTTGCAAAAGCTAAGCACGTATAACCCTCCGGCAAGCTATCTGAAATTAGTTGATGAAGAAAAATATATTCAGTTTGTCAAGGATTTGGTGGAGCGATATGACGGAGATGGCCTGAGTGATATGCCGGGCCTAAAAAACCCCATTAAATACTGGCAAATTGATAATGAGCTTCCCGGGCCGCCTCCTTCGGGGGTGCCTCTTGTGCTTGATGCGCAGGCTGACACAGCAACTATCGCGAGCTGGTTTAATGTTTCTGTGGATAATTATACCCACATCCTTGAGATTACCGCAAAGGCAATTAAGGCGCAAGACCCGCAAGCAAAAGTTGTCCTTTCGGGAATGGCGGATGTCGGTTCACAAACGGAAAAGCTGTTTCACACATATTACCTGCGGGTTTTAGAGAAGCTCACTGGCAAAGACGTTGATATTTTTGATTACCATTTTTATGGGAATGCAACAGGCAACTATCGAGTGATGAAAGATGCCTATGCAATGATTAGAGAGGGCTTAGATGTCCTTGGATATAAGGGTATGGAGATTTGGATTACTGAGACCGCGGTGTATAGCGGAAGGCCGCGCGATGTAGAAGGGTACGCATCAAGCCAAACAGAAAAAGAACAGGCCGTAGATTTGTTCCGCAGGATTGTTTTCCCTTTGAGCTTTGGGGTAAAGAAAGTATTTTGGTTTAGCATTATGGATAATGCCGTAAGCCAAGGCCCCGACGGCTATATGGGGTTGCTGTATAACGGCCATGGCGATAACAACCCCGGCTATTGCGCCAAAAAGCTTTCCTATTTTACCTTTAAGAAATTGTCCGAGACTCTTGATGGTGGTGAGTGGGATACTATACAAGTAATTCAGGAAAAAGACGGCATATACGTTTATAAATTCATTACGCAGGGTAAGCCTGTTTGGGTCATATGGAATGATACCCAGGAAGAAACTCCGGTTTCTATATCCGGCATAGCATCGGCTGAAGCGGTGATAACCGAGGCAGTCCCTAAATATGAATTTGGCAAGGATATCGTGGATTATCATGCCGCCTTTAACAGCGAAATCAAACCTGTGAAAGAGGGGAAGCTTCAGGTGCTAGTAAAAGATATCCCGCTTTTTGTATATGAAAAGCAAGCGGTTAATGTAAAAGAGTGAGGCTTGATATAGATGGCACTAGAAAGAAATAATTGCTCTGCTGATAGAATTATGCAGATGGCAATGGCATTTAAGGAAAGCCGGATTCTGCTTACAGCCTATGAATTGGATCTATTTAGCGCTTTAGGTGATAAGAGTAAAGACGCTGAGGAAGTGGCGAAGGCTTTGCGATTACCGCAAAAATCTGCCGGACGCCTGATGAACGCCCTTTGTGCCACAGGGCTTTTAAAGAAGAAGGCGGGGAAGTTTTCCAATACTCCTTTGACGTCGCGATTCCTGGTGAAAGGAAAGCCCGAATATATGGCAGGGCTTATGCATGTAGCCAACCTCTGGAATAGCTGGAGTACTTTGACACAGGCAGTGCGTAAAGGCAAGGCAGTCTTAGGCAAAAACGTCTCGGTAAAAAAGAGAGAAAAAGAGTGGCTTACTGCTTTTATTGCCGCAATGCATGAGCGCGCGCTGACACAGGCAAAAAAAATAGTGTCAATGTTAGATTTATCAAAAGTTATGCGAGTGCTTGATGTCGGCGCTGGTTCAGGGGCGTATGCAATGGCTTTTGCGCGGGCAAAAGACGGCGTAAGGGTAAGAGCTTTCGATTTGCCAAACGTCGTTGTGCTTACCAGAAGCTATATTAAAAAAGAAGGCCTTTTAGATAAAATTGATGTGGTGGCAGGGGATTACAATGCTGATAGCTTGGGCAGCGGCTTTGACTTAATATTTCTTTCAGCGATTGTCCACAGTAATTCATTTGCAAAAAGCAAGAAATTGATAGTGAAATGTGTCAATGCCCTAAATCCCGGAGGGCAGGTGGTAGTGCAGGATTTTATTATGGATGAAGATAGGACGAGCCCCTCCTTTGGCGCCCTTTTTTCTTTGAATATGCTCGTCGCCACAGAAGAGGGCGATACCTATACCGAATCCCAAGTGCGTTCGTGGATGAAGGATGCAGGGTTGTCCGAAATTAAAAGAAAAGATACGGAATTTGATACAGCTTTGATTATAGGAAAGAAAATATAATTCGGAGAGTTGGCAGAGCGGTTGAATGCGGCGGTCTCGAAAACCGTTGTCGCCGTAAGGCGACCGGAGGTTCAAATCCTCCACTCTCCGCCAGTGACACCAATTCGAACCTTTGTGCTCTTCATCTAAGAGCGCAAGGGTTTGAATTTTTGTATGGGCAACGTAATAGGGCTTGAAATTCTTCTCGTTTTCCGCAAAAAGCTGGTAAAAATCAGCGTCTTTGGTTAAAACCGGCTCAAGCGTTATTGCTCCCAATAGTTCTTTAAGCGCTAAGGAAGAAGAGATAGTGTTTTTATTCAGGGTGTCCTTTAAGTTTTCCAGCCTGTGATTTATCCATTCTTTTGGCGGTGCTTTGAAATTATTCTCTTTCTGAAACTCCAAAGACCCGATTTCCTGCTTTAGCCCATCATTTTTCTTTTCTGCTTCTGTTAAAGCATCAGCCACTGCCTTGGAAAGATTACCCATCCTGATAAAATTAAGGTAATTTTGTATCTCTTGCTGTATTTTTTCATATTGCGCCTTCTTTTTCGTAACCAGTTCGGGTATTTCATTTAGACCTTGCACGGCAAGTTTCTCCACGTTCTTATAGACATATTCGATATTCTCTGCGGTTAGTATTGTATTTTGTAACTCCTTGATAATTATTTCTTCTATCCTTTTCCGGGGAATAGTAAGAGGGTTACTACAGGTTTTTCTTTTTGTATTGTAGCATCCGTAATAACCGCCGCCCTTGCCGCTAATGAGGACGATTGCTCCGCCGCAGGAATTACACTTCATTAGGCCGGAAAATAAGTGGTTTGGGCTGGTATGCACATAGCTTTTTTGCTGGTAGAAGGCCTGTTTTTTCTTGCTTACCGGCCATGTTCCTTCTATTTCCTGCCGTCTTTTTTGCACTTTTTCCCAGAGTTCTTTATCGATAATGACCAGATCCTCTCGCTGAATAGGAATCATATCTTTTTCAGGACGGGCAAATTTCTTCTTTTTCCCGGTCATCGGGTCCCTGACAACCTTTGTTTTTCTCCAGTTCCATATTCCGATATATTTCTGGTTCTTTAAAATCCTGGATATGGTTGAGGTATTCCATCCGCCGTTAAGTTTTCTTTTTGTCGGAACCTTTTCTTCGTTAAGCCCAATCATTATTTTCTGGATGCTTTTACCGTCTGCGAATTCCTTGAATATCCTTTTTACGATTTCAGCCTCATCAGGGTTTATTTTATGGACCATACCTTCGTATTTGGCTTGTCCTTTACGATTAAGTTTTAATTCGCCTACGGGCTTGGTATAGTAGCCATAGACTTTTTCGCCGGCGCTAAAGCCGCGGAGTTTTTGCCCCTCAAGCCCACGCAGGGTCTTTTTTCTCAAATCATCCAGGTATAGCTCATTTATTAAGCCGCGCATTTGAATCCCTAACTTCGAATTTTCATCGTCAGTGCAGATTCCATCTGCAACCGAGATAATCTTAACTTGATAATAATTGAATTTAAGCACCAGTGTCAGCATCTGGTGGTTACTTCTTGAAAGGCGGGAGAGGTCATCAACAACCACAGCCTCAAATTCCTTGTTTTCTGCGGCTTTATCCAAGGCTTGTAATCCGGGGCGGTTAAGTAGGGAGCCGGATAGGGCTTCATCAACATAAATGTGTTCCTCATTTATAAGAATTTCATGCTCTTTGCAGTAGTTTTTGCATACTCTTATCTGGTCGTCAATACTCTTTTCGCTTTGATTTTCAGAAGAATATCTTGCGTATATTGCTGCTTTCATTTTGTGCCTCCATCATTTTGAAATGTTTTAGGGTTTTGTTTAGCTATCATAATGTATTCTTCGGCTATAATAGAAGAGATTACGTCTAATAGATGCTGGACGGAAGGGTCTGCCCTCGAAGTTACCGAAAGGACTGTCCCCGCAGAGGACTGTCCCCGAACCTTACCCTCTATCAAACTCGAGTTACCCATAAATTACTTGCGTTTATTACCGGATAGGTATATATTAGCCTTAATAAGTCTAGAATGTAAATATTCCCTTAATGACTAAATTATACCTTAAAAGGTATAATTGTCAAGTATTATTTTGGAGATGGAATGGACGCTAAAAAATTAGGGAAGAAGATAAAAATTGCCCGTATTGAATTAGATTTGAATCAAACTGAGCTTGCAAAAAAAATAAGTGCGAAGCAGAAAAGTATTTCGCGTTACGAAACTGGTCTTTCAATGCCATCAATTGAAACGTTGGTTAAGATTGCAAAAGCCCTTAAGAAAGAAGCGGCTTATTTTTTAGAAGAGTAAGTAATGAAATCGCCCATATTAAATTTCCCATATTTTGAACCTACCCTCCATTTTAAATCAGATGAGCGTGGAATAACTGATGAGGTTTTAGAATTTCGTCGGCCAAGTAGTTTCTACATTCCTATCCCGCGCGCCAAAACAAAAGAGAAGCAACTTGAGCTTAATATAGCTGAAGGAGCTTTTGGCAGCGAACTCCAAAAAGAGAATGAGTTTATAAATAAAATCAGGATTAAGGTAAAGGAATGGAGAGATGGCGGTTATCATGGTCTCACAAAAACTTCCCGGGATCTTCTCGCCTATTGGCGCGATGAAACTAGAGAAAATAAATTATTCTTTTGTCAGATTGAGGCGATAGAAACATTAATGTTTATAAATGAGACTGCAGAGAAGTCTAGCGAAAGTTGGATAATTAATGAACTTAAGAAATCAAGTGCTGACGCAAATCCTGGGTTATACCGTATGGCCTTCAAAATGGCAACAGGTTCAGGCAAAACTGTTGTTATGGCAATGATTATTGCTTATAACACACTCAATAAGATTCGTTATCCGCAAGATACACGATTTACTGACGCCTTTGCAATTATCACTCCCGGAATTACTATTCGGGATCGGCTTAATGTTTTATTGCCAAACGACGTAAGCAACTATTATCGGAAGCGAGATATTGTCTCATATCAGGATTTTGAGCTTCTTCAGCAAGCAGTAATTATTATAACAAATTTTCATCAGTTAGAGTTGCGACAAAACCCTCGTTTTCAAGTTGGGTCAGTTATGAAAGTAGCAGGAATCATTAAAGATGAAGCTGTAAAAGAGACTCCGATGACTATGGTAAATAGGGCGTTTAAAAGTTTGCTTGGGAAGCCGCGAATTCTAGTTATCAATGATGAGGCTCATCATTGCTATCAAGAGAAACCAAGTGAGGAAAGATTAGTAGGAGACGAACGGCAAGAAGCAGATGAGAATAATAAAGCAGCGAGGGTTTGGCTTAATGGGATAGCCGCTCTTTCTAAAAAGATTGCTCTTAATGGGATAATCGATCTTTCTGCTACCCCGTATTTCTTAAGTGGCTCTGGTTACCAAGAAGGAACGCTTTTCTCTTGGACAGTTTACGATTTTTCACTATTGGATGCTTTAGAGTGTGGCGTAGTGAAGATTCCGCGCTTACCAATTGAATCGGACACCATTAGGCAAGAAGAGGAACCAGAATTCCGTAATTTATGGCTGTACGTCCGCGATAACTTGCCTAAGAAAGGTTTAAAAACCGGAGGTAAAGATTATCTTACGACCCTCGTTTTGCCTACGAAATTACAGGAGGCGCTAGAGTCATTATACGGCAACTATGAGCAGTATTATCTACGCTATGCGGACGTGAAGAAGACTAATCCTTCGGTTATGCCTCCGGTTATGATTGTCGTGTGTAATAATACGGCAGTTTCTGAATTGGTTTATCGTTGGATAGCTGGATATGAGATTGAGACGGCAACAGGAAGAATTAAACTCGAAAAAGGTAATTTGGAGTATTTCCGAAACGAAAACGGCGCGCAGTTCATCGATCGTCCTAATACGCTTCTTATTGATAGCGCCCAGTTAGAAAGTGGTGAAAAAATAAATGATGAGTTTAAGAAAATCTTTACTAAGGAAATTGAAGATTTCCATAAAGAATACCGTTACCGTTTTCCTGGAAGATCCGAGCCAAGTGATGAGGAACTTTTGCGCGAGGTAATGAATACTGTTGGAAAGCCGGGTAAGCTAGGCGAAAACATAAAATGCGTAGTATCTGTTTCTATGCTTACTGAAGGCTGGGATGTAAATACGGTTACTCATATTTTGGGTATTAGAGCTTTTTCTACTCAGCTTTTGTGTGAGCAAGTAGTAGGAAGGGCTTTAAGACGTGTTGAATATGATGTCGATAAAGGAACTGGTCTTATGACGCCAGAATATGCTGAGGTGTATGGCGTGCCGTTCAATTTCTTAAAATCTGAAGGAGTTACTCCGCCACAGCCGCCAAAAGTTATTCACCGTGTTTGTTCTTTGCAAGAACGCAAACAATATGAGATTACGTTTCCGCGCGTTGAAGGATATCGATACGAGCTGGATGAGACAAAGCTGAAGGCTCGGTTTACGGAAGAATCTAAAACCGTAATTGAAAATGAACCTACTGAAGTTACGTCTGGCGGTATTATTGGAGAAACAACCGTAGAAAAGCTTGAAAAGATAAAGAGCCGTAGGGATGGCGAAGTAATAATACGACTTGCCGAGGCCTTACTCAAACATTACTATATGGATGCTGACGGCACGGAAAAATACTGGTTATTCCCGCAGCTTAAGAAAATTTGCGAAGAATATGTAAAGAGTTATGTTGTTTTAAAGGATCGTATGGTAATTGGCTATTTGTCTGTGGGTGAATACTTCTCTGGAGCATTAACGAAGATTCAGCATGGGATTGTAGCTGAGCATCTATCAGAACAAAAAGAGAAAAGAATTCTTCCGGTCCTTGCTCCTTATGATACTCTGGGTTCTACTACATATGTGGATTTTTTGACTACAAAAGAAGTACAGGGTACAGCCAAGAGCCATGTTAATTACGTTGTAGCTGATACTCTAGAATGGGAGCAAGGGGTTGCGAAAAGATTAGAGCAGATGCCAGAAGTTTTATCCTATGTCAAAAATCAAAATCTGGGTTTTGCCATTCCATATGAGCACCAAGGCGCGGCACATTATTACAACCCGGATTTTATTGCAAAAATTGAGTTATCCGATAAATCAATTCTAAATTTAATCATTGAGGTTACAGGAAAAAAAGATGACAAGAAAACAATAAAAGTTAAGACAGCGCGTGAATTATGGATTCCTGCGATAAATAATTTTGGGAAATTTGGTAAGTGGGATATTTTAGAAGTGCAAGATATCCATGAAGTACAAAATTTGATACGCGCTGGTTTAAAAAATGGTTTTGATAAATTAGAGAATAATCTATGGGAAGAAAAAGGTTAGAACCACGAACTACCGAAGCTGCTGCAATAGTCTCGTATAAGCATAAAGATAAGCGAAAGCGTATTCCTACACAGGAAGAATCTGTAAAACTTTCTGCCCGCGATAAGCAGCCAATAAAGAAAAGGTATGATTATGATCCTTCTCTTGAGCCACAATTAGTTTGGGCTGGCAAGAAAGAGGCGGGTGTAGAATTATCTGTTTCTACAGTTCCAATTTATGTTCAAGAAAAGGTTGCCCCTGAAGGGATTATTGCTCGGCTTAAACAGGGAGCTAAAGATGAAATGCAATTAATCCTTTTTGGCGAAACAACGCAGCAGCAATTTGATAAAGCAGTTGAGTTTTATAAACATGAGGATAATTGGCAAAATCGCATGGTCCTGGGTGATTCTTTATTGGTAATGAATAGTCTACTTGAGAAAGAGGGAATGCGGGGTAAAGTGCAGACTATTTACATTGACCCACCTTACGGTATAAAGTTTGGTTCAAATTGGCAGGTATCAACTCGTAAGCGTGATGTGAAAGATAATAAGGTTGATGATTTTATCCGGCAGCCAGAACAAATTAAAGCTTATCGCGATACTTGGGAGCTAGGAATTCATTCTTATCTTTCTTATCTGCGAGATCGTTTGATAGTAGCGCGGGAGCTATTAACTGAAAGTGGTTCATGTTTTGTCCAAATTAATGATGAAAACGTCCATTTAGTAAGAAACATTATGGATGAGGTTTTCGGGAATGATAATTTTATAAATCAAATTGGTTTTCGTACAGCAATGACAAAGCCAACCGATCGCCTAAACAATATTTTTGATTATATTTTATGGTACGCAAAAGAAGAGAAAGAACTAAAATTCAGGCCTCTCTTTATAAAAAGAGACTATGTAGATGAAAATGAGATTGTAGGAACGCAACAGATTGAGGCAAGTGCCCCTCAAGCAATCTATAGTTTTAAATATAAAGGTAAAATTTACAATCCAAATAATGGATGGCGGGTTTCAGAAGAAAGCTTAAAAAAACTTGCAGAGATTGGTAGAATTTATGCTTCTGGAACATTACGCTTTGTGAGATACGTAAAAGATTTTCCATATATTCAGTATGATAATATTTGGAATACGCAGTTATCAGAACAGAATAAGAAATATGTTGTTCAAACTGGAATCGAAGTTATAAAACGCTGTATTTTGATGACTACAGATCCCGGAGACTTAGTATTAGATCCAACTTGTGGTGCAGGCACAACAGCTTGCGTTGCAGAGCAATGGGGCAGAAGATGGATTACTATAGATACTTCTCGGGTTGCGTTAGCGTTAGCTCGTACTCGTCTTATGACGGCGAAGTTTCCTTATTATACGCTTAAAGATAAATTCAATATTAGCATAGGATTTGAATATAATACTGTGCCTCATGTTACTCTTAGGTCGTTGGCCAATAATGAAGAACCGGAACAAGAGATGTTATATGATCAACCGAAAGAGGATAAGAATATTGTTCGAGTATCTGGACCTTTTACAGTAGAGTCGCTTTCGCCTCACCGTGTTTCTGATGCTCAAGAAATGGTTTCTTCTGAGCGTTTCGTAGAGACCGTGGTTGCAAATCTCCTTAAGGCCGGAGTACAGACCGGTGAAAAAGGTGCGCGGGTGGAGTTTGTTAATCTAGATATTCTTCCGGGTGGGCCTGAAATTCAAGCTTCGGGTGAATATAAGACAGCTCAGGGATTAAAGAAAGTTGCTGTTGCTATTGGTCCCGAGTTTGGTAGTGCTGATGATGATTTTATCCACGATGCAGCTAAAGTAGCCAAGAAATTTGCAGATCTTCTTGTGGTTGCGGCTACTTCTTTTGAGGCATCAGCATTCTCCGAGCCTTCTGAAGTAGGGAAATTGCGCGTAATGAAGGTAAAGATTAATCCTGATCTCTCCATGGGTGATCTCCTTAAGAAAACCGGATCAGGCAATCTTTTCCTTGCTTTTGGAGAGCCGGACGTAAAAGTTAAGCAAACAAAAGAGGGTATCATAGTTGAAATAGTTGGTGTGGATATATACGATCCAGTTAAGAGCGAAATTCGCTCAAGCGGGTCAGGGGATCCAGAACATGAAATCGCTGCCTGGTTTATAGATACGAATTATAACGGAGAAGCATTCTTTGTTACTCACGCGTATTTCCTCGGAGCAGATAAACCCTACGAAAAATTAAAGAAAGCACTCAAGGCAGATATCAAAGAGGACGCCTGGGATGATCTTTATTCCACTGTTTCCCGCCCATTCTCTAAGCCAAGGACCGGAAAAATCGCCGTAAAAGTAATTAATCACTATGGCGATGAGGTTATGAAGGTTATCAGTTTGTAATACTAGTTTTAAGGCGCCAAATTTCTATTCGTTCAGCATTGTCATACAATATATTGTTGTTCAGGGAAGATAACATACCAGATGTTGTATTTTTTCATTGACAAACAATATGAGTGGTGATATACTTTTTGCGGTAAGCGTTACGCTTACCGTAGCTCTTTGATATCTTCTCTTTTAGTCTACCAGAGTTGTGCCCCTTTCCCAGCAAGAGCATTTCGCGCTTAAGTTGTTCTCGAAAAGAGACTCAACAATCTTTCTTTCAATTTCTCCCTTTGATTATCTTTTGACGCCAACAATTAAGTTAAGAAGAATAATCGAACGGACAAAGTAGCCGTAGCATTATTAATGTCGTAGGATAATTAAAAAGAAGGATTGTATAGTTAACAAATGATAAGCAATAAATATATGCTTATCTTTCATTGGGGAAATATATCCCAAAATTTAAGAGTGAACAAGTCAAAGAAGAAAGGGGGTGGTCAAATGAGTAGATCGAAACAAAAAAAGAGAAGAAATTCTCTTAATTTTGGGGAGATCGAGGACGCCAAGAGAATAGCAGTTACCAAAATTCGTGATAGGGATAAAGCAAGCACGGCAGTTAAGGCATTTGCTTTGTTTGCTACGACATTACAGGCTCTAAGCACGATTGTTGAGGCAATTACTAAAATCGTAAGGTCCTTTATTTCCCAATGTATGATGCAGTCACGGCGTGACTTTTCTATAGATTTGTTCAATATGGCTATCATTACTAATGGATGGCAAAATAAATTCATCAGCAGGTTCAGTTTACTACTCTCTTTCTTATAAAATAGGTTATAGTGAAGAGAAGCTTTGCAATATTGTATCGCATTTTAGGAATCATTATCGCAAGCGAGAAGAAATTGATAAAAACGGCAAAAAGCGCCTTATTTTTTCTACCTCCAAAGATCTTAAGGAACTCCAGCGAACAATCCTAGCCTATATTTCTAAAAAAACTTCACTCCCTGAGACTTTCCACGGATATAAGAAGAAAAGGTCTAATTTAACAAATGCTCTCTGTCATCTCAGCAAGAGGGTCATTACAAAATTAGACATCAAAGATTTCTTCCCGAGTGTGCATTTCAAGAAAGTATTTGCGTTGTTTAAAAATCTTGGTTTTGATGAGCAGGAGTCAAAGATTTTATCAAGATTAACCACAGCTGATTACTGTCTGCCGCATGGGTTTTCAGCTAGTCCGATCCTAGCAGTTTTGATGCTGAGAAACCTGGACAAACGCCTAAAAACGTTATTTATGAAAATAGGATTAAGTTATACTTACACATTTTTTTCTGATGATATAACAATATCTGGGAATATGGGGATTAAAACCCTTAAGAAGCTTATTTGCAAAGTTTTTAAGCAAGAAGGTTTTATTGTGAATGAAAGTAAAATTAAGGAACAGTATTATTGGCAAAAACAAGAAGTCACTGGGATTGGTGTTAATGAAAAGCCTAATGTGCCTTATGCCTATCGTCATAATTTAAAAGCGATCATTAATAACTGCATAACTCTTGGCCCTCGAACTCAGATTGATAGATTTAACGAAGAATTTAACTTTGATAAAAAGCCAGATTTTAGCTTGTTAAAATTCAGAGAGCGTATTTTGGGAAAAATAAGTCATATTAAGCCAATAAACAGAAAACTGTATAACAGACTTTTTGATGACTTTAAGCAAATAGATTGGTGTTCGAGCAGGAAATAGGAGACAGCTGTTGTTTCTATTTTACTAAGAGGGGGGGTATATATACATAGTGCCATGGCGGTGGTTTTAATTTTTATAGCCTTCTTTGTTATATTTCGCAAACAAATAATAGGGTTATTCCCAAGAATTAAAGCTATAGGAAAAGGTGGAATTGTCTTAGATTCGGAACAGCAAAAGTCTAAGGTTGAAGTGGATCCCCAAAAAGAAGCAGAGTCTCTCATGCGGCAATTTTACGCCACTTGATAAGGAGTAAAATGGAAAAAGGTATAAATACCATTGAAGAATTAAATAAATTTAGAATTGACTGTATGTATGGGAAGAAGAAGCATTACAACGCAAGAGATAGGGTTGCTACTTACAATAGAAATATGGGGATAGCAATAGTGGTTTTGACCGCCATTATGGGAACTTCGGTTTACTTCGCTCTGTCTAAGAGCGATATACTATTAGCGCAAATTATTGTCGGGATTTTTATATTACTTAATGCAATCCTTGTGGCTTTGCAGACTTACTTGAAGTTTGAAAAACAAGCATTAAGACATAAAGTTACAGCAGATAGATACCTATGTTTGATGAAGGAAGCGCAGAGGTTACTTGCTTACTACAAAGATGGCAATAAAACATTAGATGAAGTTCAGAAAGAACTTGAGAAGATTTGCCAAGAGGTAAATGATATTCAGAAAGATGAGCCAGAGACTTCACAGGGAGATTACCAAAAGGCACGAGATGGCGTTAAGGATGGCGAAGAAGTGTATTCTGAAAAGGATAAACAAGTATGACTTTACTACCTTACGAGAGGGCGAAACAAAGTATTCTTGAGGAATTTGAAAAATTACGCTCAAAGATAGAACCAAACGAAAATGAAAAAAGTTCTATTTCAGCAAGTCATACAAAGATGAGGACTATGCTTGAAAACTCCACAGATGTGAAGATAGTGGGTACATTCCTGACGGGTTCTTACGCACGAGATACAATGATAAGACCTTTGAAGGACGTAGATTTTATTGTTCAGGTTCATTATGGGCAGCACAAAAACGATACCCCTATGCAATTGCTCAATAAGATTAGCCGTGTCTTGAGAAGCGCTTATCCTTTAACGCCAGTTATCATAACTCAACCGTGTATAACTGTTAAGTTTTCATATTGTCATTTTGAAGTCGTTCCTGCGATTGGTTTCAGTGATAATGAGGAACTTTTCAAGATACCAGCGGTTAGTGGTTTGGGATGGCAACAAACATATCCCAAAATCCCCCACAAATGGATGACGCAGGAGAATAAGCAGGCAGGGGGATTGTTTAAGCCAACAGTATAGATGTTAAAGCGATGGAAAGATGTGCATAAAGTCCCTCTACGGTCATTCCATTTAGAAATGTTGGCAAGGATGGCGTTTAGTGCCTATAAGATTGAAGATTATGCGGGTGGTGTTGGGGCGTTTTTCGCAAAAACGAATTACCTGCTTGACCTTTACAAAAACAGTCCATTTGTTCCAGAGCCAGGCGGGAATAGTGTTTATGTAGACCAATATCTCTATGCCAATCCTTTTTTATTAGCAGCGGTTAAGCAGAAAATCAAAGCGCACTTTGCTTATGCTCAAAAAGCATTTGATTATATGCAGAAAGGACAGATTGGTTTTGCCAAGCAGGTATGGGGTAGAATATTGGGCAGCGGGTTTTATACACCCCCGACATTACCATCCCCATTTTCTTCATTGTTAATGTCTCCTGCTCCGCCTCAAACAACATTTCCTTCGCTGCTATCAGAACTATTAAGGAGAAGAATTGGTAATGGAGATGTATAAGTTGTTTTCCATAGAACGATCCAAAGATGCAAAATTAAAGAAAATTTAAGACGCTTTACGTAAGTCGCTATAATCTATCGACTCGTAAAATAAATCCAAACGAAGTAAAGCTATTAAAAATTCGGAGGGTTTAGTATGAAAAAAGAAAATCAAAATGATTGGTTAAAGAATATTCTCGAGATACCTGCTGAAACCCAAACGATTGAATTTAAGCGTTTGTCCGAGGATAAAGTTGTTACTAAGGTTATAGAAACCATTGTGGCTATGACGAATACAGATGGTGGTGTGATCATTTTGGGCATTGATGACCCGGAGAAAACAAAACTAAAGGGTCTTAATCGCATTTATGGAATTGATGAAAATGTTCAAACGTATGATGCTCTAGGGCGGGAAATTCAAAGAATTATTCCACCAATACCTGGTCTATGGCCGCCTACTCTTCTCGATGCGCCTGATGGCCAGAAGAGAGTCGCTTTAATATTTGTACCTAAGGCTATAGATAGTTTTCATTCGGTCAATAATAATGTCTATGTGCGAGGCGTAAAGGGGAACCGTCACTTAACAGCTCACGAGATGGTAAAGTTTGCCTATGCAAAAGGGTTCGAAAGGGCTGATAAAGGGCTTGTGGGTATCGATTTTACCTTATTAAAGACACCCTATTTTGAAGAATGGAAAGAGGCGAGGCGAATTAACGGCAGTCCTATTGAAACAATTTTGGAAAAAACTGGATTAGCGCGAAAGAATGAGCAAGGTAAGCTTCTTCCTACATTAGCAGCAGTTTTATTATTTGCAGAATACCCCAATGAGCTTACTGAAACTAAATGCGCTATCAGGGTTTTTCAATACACCGGCACTATCGAGAATATTGGAGAGACCCCAAATCTTATTGGCGTACCAAAAACTATACAAGGCCCGCTTATTAAACAGATCAAAGATGCTCATGAATATGTATTGACGCTTTTGCGATCAGGTATTCGCATTCCATCTGGCTTTAAAACGATATATCAAATTCCAGAACGGGCGATTAAGGAGGCTATTACGAATGCGGTGATTCACAGAGATTACCACATGAAGAGGGATATCGAAGTTAAGATTTACGAAGATAGGGTTGAAGTAGATAGCCCCGGATTATTCCCCTGTAACATCACGAGAGCTAATATTGGATGGGTGCGCGCCGAAGGATATAGAAATGATTTACTAGTCAAACATTTACGAGAGTTTCCGTCACCACCTAATCTTGATCAGAACGAAGGCGTTCGGGCCATGAGGAGTGAAATGGCCGCTCAGAATTTATACCCACCTATATTTCTTACCTATCCATTATATCAAGATTTCGTTAAGGTTATTTTACTTAATGAATATCGGCCTTCAGAATGGGAAAAGATCAGCAGTTACTTAAAGGAAAATAAATATATTACAAATGAGAAAGCTAGAGAAGTTACTGGTGTTGTCCAGCGCGATAAGATGGCAAAAATGTTAAAAAATTGGGCCAAGCAGGGTTTGTTAATACAGATCGTGCCACCCTCTGGTTATTTTAAGGGAACTAAATACAAGCTGCCCGATTCTCCAGAGGTTAAGAAATGATGGGTTACTTGTTTTGCGGTAAAGCAAGTAAATCGTAACTCATTTCAATACATATAGTTATATTATTTTTACTTGTTCTATAGGCTATAGCATAATGTAATGCCTCTATTAGCCAGGGAAGCCTTAGGTGTTATCCTATTGTACTTTCTTTAGTGTAAATTTCAAAGATATTATGTCGTAATCTTATTCCATGTATTCGAGACTTAGGAATCCAAGTTTTTCTGCCGTTATCTACCAGTATAGCTTTGTCTGTTTCATGTATAATCTTAACCTGCGCCCAGATGTATTTTTCTTTAGGATATATAATATTACGAATACTAAATGGCCAGCTCATTTTTCGCTTCCTTGAATCTTTTCCTGAAATTTACAAGCCTTCGTAACTGTTCTTTTAGAAATGTTTAAACTTTTAGCTATTTCCTTATGAAGCATACCCAAAAGCCGCAATTCTGTTACCTTTTTAGATAATTTTTGATATAATGGTATGCGTTGGAAAGGTTGAATTATAATCTTTGCTTGGATTTCCGATACGGTGCGAATTGGTTGCAACCGCGTCCGCCAGTCAAAAACAACAGGGTCAGACCTTGAATGTTGAATTTAACTTTATGGATAAGAATGGAGATGGTCCTATTCATTATTGAGTATTCTCTTGATATTGTAATCTAAATATATTACAATAGTAATAGAGAAAGGTTACAATATGGATATTTCAAACATATTTAAATCTAAAACACGAAAAGAGCTTTTTAAGCTCTATTTTACTAACCCGCACGGAGAATATTATCTGAGGGAATTGGAGCGCCTTATTGATACTCCCGTGAGTATGATTCGCAAAGAACTTGTCCGACTGGAGCAGGAAGGCATATTTTTATCCCGAAAAAACGGAAATAGAACTTATTATTCTCTCAATAAATCGTACCCATTATTCAGCGAGTTAAAAAGTATAGTATTTAAGACTGTTGGCGTAGAAGGGGCATTGAAGCAGTCTCTGGCTAAAATTAAGGGGATTGAGCTGGCTTTTATCTATGGGTCATTTGCCCAAAAAAGCGAGAATGCCGCAAGCGATATTGACCTCTTCATTATGGGCAATGTCAATGAAGATCAACTAATTAGAGAAGTAAAGAAAGCTGAAGAAGGATTTAGAAGAGAGATTAATTATACTTTATACACAAGAGAAGAATTTAAGAAGAAAAAAGCCAGAAAAGATTCCTTTATCCTAGATCTTATAAGAAATCCGAAAATATTCTTGATTGGAGATAAAAATGAGATATGAAAAGTTTATAGAAGAATATTTAGCAAAAGGCCTGCTTAAGAAACAGAAATCTGACTTTGGCACAGTAGAGAAGTTAATTTTCAGAAGCGAGAAGGATTTAAAAACAGCAAAGGCAAATCTTAAGATTGATGAAGGAATTGCCTATACTGTAGCGTATCTGGCTATGTTACGCGCAGGACGCGCCTTTATGCTGCTTAAGGGATTTCGCCCGGCAGATGGCTATCAACATAAGACTGTGGTAGATTTTATGGCGCAATGCCTAGGAGAAGAATATAAGAGCATAGCAGAACGTTTTGACAGGATGCGCAGGAAGCGCAATATCTTCACTTATGAGATTGATATTTCAATTTCATGCACAGAAGCAGGGGGAGCCTTGGATACGGCAACAAAATTCGTTAATCTTATCAAAGAAATCATGAAGAGAGACAGCCCGCAGGGGAATTTTAAATTCTAGGAAATAGGGGAAATAAGTGACGGTTCTATTCTTGGAGATGAAAAGCGACGAACTTGATGATTTTTTCTTAGATGGCGGCGATGAGCTGATGAATAGTGAGGAATGCCCTCATTGCGGCGCTGTGATTTATTTAGATCAGAAAATAGAATGGGTTGATAAAACAAAGAATATTTGCAAGTGTCCTAATTGCGGTGAAGAAGTGGAAATGCTGTAATTATGACAGTTTTTTAATAAGAAAAATGTGAATATGTTAAAAAGAAATAATTTAGTTAAACGGTTATATAAACAAACAGCCGCTTATTTTAAAAAGAAAAGTTACGCTACCTTGAAGTGCGGGTATATTCTTAAAGAATACGAAGACTGGAAAAATAATATAATTTTGCCTGAAGTGGCCGATTATATCGTTAAGAAGAGAGAAGATTCGGCAGGAAAAGATACTCATACCGGTCTTTATTCTATACAGGTGTCAAATTAATGATATGTCAAAAATGTGCCCATCTAAGTGAAAAACATCGGGAAGCACAGTGATAATGCCCGGGGCGCAGCAACTAATGCAGTCGATAGCATTAAGTATTGTGTCTCATATCCCCGAAGTAAGAAATTGCCTGTATTAATTAACAAGATTCTTTAAGTGAGTAGAGGTAATGCCCTATTAATTAAAGTATTCCTAAGTATTATTATCCCGCCACACCTTCTTTAATATAAATTTCAAAGACATTATTCCTTAATCTTATCCCATATATCCGCGACTTCGGGATCCATGTTTTCCTACCGTTGTCTATCAATATCGCTTTGTCCGTTTCGTGTATAATCCTGACTTGTATCCAAATATATCTTTCTTTGGAATATAGGGCATTACGAATACTAAATGGTCAGCTCATTCTTAGCCTCCTTGAGTCATCTTCTGAAATTTACAAGCCCGTGTAACTGTTCTTTTCGCGATGTTTAAGTTCTTGGCTATGTCTTTACAAGGCATGCCAAGTAAGCGTAATTCCGTTATCTTTTTAGATAATTTTTGATATAATGGTATGCGTTGTAGAAGGTTAATGATAATTTTAGCTTTGATTTCAGAGGCGGCGCGAATTGGTTGCAACCGCGTCCGCTTGTGCTTTCATTAATGAAAGCACAAGCGGATCCTGAACCAATGTGGCTCAGGATCTATGGATGCCGAAATAATGTATTTCTGCGCTGTCTTTATTTCGGATTGAAAAAGAACGCCCTACAAGAAAGGACATAGCTCCCTTGCCCATAAAGATTGATGCAAAGCTAAAACGCAACATAATTCTGCAATATACTGTCGTTACTTTCGCGGTTACTTTAGGTGTGTCTCTCTTGCTTGGGACGTTTTTAACACAAAGCCTCACCGAACAAGCAATTAACGCCCACATCAGTTTTTTTCCTAAAATTATCTCGCTTACGGCAAAGAACAGCCCGGGAATTTATTCTTTTATCCTGTCTGAAAGCGCTTCAAGAAGACTTGAGGATATCGAGGGTTTTGCTTCGGGAATAGAGTCGTTTAGTTCGGTCTTTCGGGTAAAGATATGGGACAGTAATGGAAATGTGATTTGGAGTAATGACAGGGAATTAATCGGCAGGAATTTTGAAAACGACCCTAATTACCAGCTTGCGATACATGGACAAACCAATAGCCTGTTTCAGCTGCCTGAGAAGGAGGAAAATTCATCAGAGAGGTTTGCCGGCACAGTCTTGGAAATTTATACCCCGATAAGGCAGGCTGATAAGGTTATAGGGGTGGTTGAACTATATGAAGCAGCGCATGAGCTTTTGGGGCAGATTGAGAAGAATAGGGCTATTATTTGGAGCCTCATCGCTGCGGCAGGTATTCTTATATACCTCTTGCTTTTCTTTATCTTTTTCAGGGCTCATATGGCACAAAAAGACACTATTCTTAAAGTTGAGCGCACGCTGGATGCCACAATCTATGCCCTCGCTTACCTTGCGGAAATTCGGGATATTGAAACAGGGAAACACCTTGAGCGCACATCAAAATATGTTGAACTTATTGTTAAGGAATTGCAGAAGTCTTCCGGCTACAGTAATTATATAACAGAGCAATACATTGTTGATTTGGTAAAGGCGTCTCCTTTGCATGATGTGGGTAAGGTGGGAGTCCTTGACGCGATTTTGCGTAAACCCGCTAAACTCACCCCTGAAGAATTCACTGAAATTAAGAAGCATTCAGTCTATGGAGCGGAAATACTAAAAGAAGCAAATAAGAAGATTGGCTTTCAGTCTTTGATAGAGATAGCTATTCAAATAGCCGAATTTCATCATGAACGCTGGGATGGCGCGGGATATCCCCACGGTTTAGCAGGTGATAAAATCCCTTTGTCCGCAAGGATAATGGCCCTGGCCGATGTATATGATGCCCTTCGCTCAAAAAGATGTTATAAGGATGCGTTATCTCATGCCCAAAGCGTTAAGATTATAGCAGAAGCAAAGGGCACTCAGTTTGATCCAAATGTGGTTGATGTCTTTTTACTTAAGGAGAAGGAGTTTGAGAGGGTTTCCATAGAATTGGCCGATTAGTAGGAGGCCTTCTTTGAGGAATAATATTCTTTGGGAACGAGGCTTGAGGGAAAGATAAAAAAGGGGGCGTATTTACGTCTTCATCCTCTCTCATTGATTCGGGACTTTCGCGCCCCCTTGGGTTTGGTTATTTCAAAAACCCCATTTGTGCCCGAAGCAATTTTGTACGCGAGGAAGTAACTAAAGTATACCACATATGGCTTGTTTCTTGCAAGGGTAACGCCATAAAATTTTTCTGTTTTTTTAGTTTTCTTTTTCTCTGGTGTTTACGGATAAAAATTCTTCGCTGAGTGTGAGAATTTCTTCCTTAGTTTTTACGCGGGATGCCTTTTCCCGAAGAGGCCTGATTTTGCGGAAGCCCTTAGTGTACCAGGCGATAAATTTGCGAAATATCACCACTCCCACCTTTTCACCGTAGAAATCAATGCACAAATCCAAATGTTTGAGCATAGTGCGCATTATCTCTTGCGGGCTTGGACGAGGGATGATTTTGCCGTTTTTAATAAATTCCTGAATTTCTCTGAATATCCAGGGATTCCCTAACGCGCCTCTGGCAACGGCAATGCCGTCGCATCCGGTTTCATCAAACATCCTTTTTGCCAGTTGCGCCGAGAGAATATCCCCGCTTGCAATTACCGGTATGGTAAGGGCGTCTTTTACCGATTTGATTATTTTATAATCTACCGAGCCGCTGTAGCCTTGAGTCTTAGACCTGCCGTGAATAAATAGCGCCTTTATCCCTGCGTCCTGGGCATAGAGCGCGGCTTCTTTGGCGTTGAGCGAGTCTTTATCCCAGCCTGCGCGTATCTTTGCCGTTACCGGCACCTTGGAATTCTTGATTATGAGTTTAAGGAGTTGATTGAGTTTTTTGGGCTCTTTAAGCAGGCTTGCGCCTTCGCCGCGGCGGGTGACCTTCTTTGCGGGGCAGGCGGCATTAAAATCTAAGACGTCAAATTCATATTCTTGCAAGATATCCATAGCCCTTTGAATAAACTTCGGCTCACAGCCTAACAATTGCAATCCTAAGGGCTTATCCTTAAGGTTAGTAGAAAGCATGTGTTGCGTCTTCTTGCTCTTGTGGCCAAGTGAGCGGGCATTAATCATCTCCACAAAGGCAAGCTCACAGCCGAATGTGTGGTTGAGCGTACGAAAGGGCAGGTCAGTAATTCCCGCCATAGGAGAAAGGATCAGATTGGAAGATAATTTTAAGGTATCTATTTTTAACATAGCGGCATATTGTAACCTAAAATAAAGAGAATAGCAACAATTGTTGACGATCTGTTTATATGGCTGTATAATGAAACTCCGCAATAATAGATATCTGGAGAGGTGCGAGAGTGGTTTAATCGGCATGCCTGGAGAGCATGTGTAGTCGTAAGGCTACCCAGGGTTCGAATCCCTGCCTCTCCGCCATTTTTGCCTACGTTAAATTGAGGCAAAAATGGCAGAGAATCGAAAATCGAGATTCGAAAGTAGATAAGAATAGGTTTTCGATTCGGTCAAATTTCGATTATCGATTTTCAAAAATTATGTCATTCCTGTTCGAAAAATTAGATGTATATAGAAAATCCGTGGATTTTGCAGATAACATCTGCGAGATAACCAAGGATTTTCCTAAAGGTAATTATTTTCTGGCGGATCAACTGAATAGGGCGTCATTATCAATATCGGCGAATATTGCTGAAGGCAATGGCAGATATACCAAGGCAGGTAGAATAAATTTCTTTAGAATTTCTCGTATTCAGCGTTTGAGTGTGTCTCGATACTTGAGATTTGTTCCCGTAGAGGGCTGGTCGATACAACGAAGAGTGAACTACTGAAGAGAACGCTTGAAGATATCAGCAAAATGCTTTCAGGATTGATGAATTGTTGAACTCTTCCGACGAAAGCCTATGCAATTTTAGGCTTGAGCAGAAGGGGATTTGAACTTTTTTAGAGGAGATGGTTTATGTGTAAAAAATATTTTAAGCATTTTTGGTTAATTATTTTTTCTTTCTTCATTCTTATGCCAAAATCAGCATATGCAGATGTAGGAACCCCCTTGATGTTGTTAGGTG
This sequence comes from Candidatus Omnitrophota bacterium, assembly GCA_023247895.1. GTDB lineage: Bacteria > Omnitrophota > Gorgyraeia > Gygaellales > UBA12090 > GWF2-43-52. Next base: position 5,062 of record JAHFFP010000001.1, on the reverse strand, counting down.
CTGGCCATTTACTTATAGGCAATGCGATTATTGGTATATTCGAAGGTTTGATAGTTGCAAAGCTATTTGGTGCTCGAACAGTAAAAAGTATTCTTATTATGGTGCTGGCTAATTACATATCAATGGTTGCTGGTGTTGTAGGAATATGGTCATTGGGGGGCGCGCTCAATAATGTTGCCTCAATCAATAATGTTTTCGCGATTATCCTTGCGATGCTGGCAGGATCCTACATAGCGACAATTTTTATTGAGTGGCCGTTTTGTTTCTGGATTCTAAAAGGCAAGGAAGATCGCCATAATCGCGCATTTAAGGCAAGTGCGGTGATCAATTCGGCGTCATATGCTATTTTGATTCCAATCTATTTTTTAGTTAGCGGTACAAGCCTAATGACTAATGTCAAGGTCGATAAATCGCTCTCTTTCTTAAAAACTAGGAATGCTTGGGTTTATTTCATATCTTCGGAAGATAGAGCATTATATAAAATTCGAGTCAACGGCACTGCTAAACAAAAGGTCAAAGAGGCGAGGCTTACTAATAAGTATGAGGTGCTTTTTGCTTGTAGTAAAGACGGGAAGGCGAATTTAGGCGCTTATTGGGCCGAAAATGGTCGTTGGTCTAAGCCAATTATTTTGCTGGGAAATCTCTTAGGAGCAACTGCAGTTAGTGAAGATTGTGGTGAAAGTGATAGGTGGCATAACGATGAGGTAATTGACTTTAGGTCTCCTAATGTGCGTGATTGGAGCGTGAATACTGGAAGTTGGGCTATAGTAGGATTAAACGGAGAAAATAAAAAAACCGGCAAATCTTTACATATTGCCCTTGAAACTCCTTTCTTAATGTGGCCAATTAGTAAAGCGACTGTATTGCCAGAAGATCAGGTTATCTGCCAAGTTGGAAATCAGATTGTTCTGTTCGATTTAAATACTCGTCGCATCGGTTTAATAACTTTTGGTAACAGTCCTGTGGTTATATTGGAAGAATAATTTTGAGCACGTGTTAAATAACGTAGTCATAGTAGGGAACTACGGCCTTTGGTTTATCAGTTTTTGTAAGTTTGTTGAAAATGGGTTCGCCTAGGGCGATAAGCCAGCCCATACTGCGCTTGCGATGAACTTTTATAAGTAGCGGTATTTCAAGAGGTTGTAGGCTCGCCTGCCGGCGAGGCAGGGTTCGCCTACCGTCCACGACTATCCGTTTTTTGCTTCGCAAAAAAACAGAGCAATGGAGCAATAGATAATAGAACAATAGTCAAGCAAAGGCTCCATTGCGGTCTAATGCTCTATTGTTCTATTGCTCTAAAAGTACTATAGTGAACCGTCCGTCGAAAACAGGTGGCGTTTTAGGCTTGTGTTGTCGTGGACGCGAACCATTGGGCGACAATTAAAAATGGGCATAGTGAAATTGTGAATTTAATTCGTAGTTTTAGGGTGAAGGAGCAACGGGGGTAGAGTTATGAATTTAATATTCTTACTTTTAGGTTTCATACTGCTGGTTTTCTTTTTGTTTGGAAAGAAAGGTCAGCAAAAGGATATTAAGAAAAACAAAGACAAAGAAATCTTGAATAAATTTATTAATGAACAAGCTAAAAAGAGAAATGTAACTCCGGAGCCAGAGAAAATCGAGTTTAGCTACATATTAATTTTACCTTCAAGGAATGAGTCTGTATCAGATAGCGAATCTGAAGATTATTTAAACAGGCATAAGAGCAAAAAGCCGGATACGATTATTTCCGAAAACCAACTTTTTACCTTTTGTGAGAATGGCCTAGATTATAAAGTAAAATTAACTTTAGAAGAGTATGACAGAGGTGACCATTACTTGCCCAGCAGTCAAGTAGTGATTCCTATGAATTTGAAAGAAGAAGTCATATTTATGATGAATCTGAATCAAAATCGTCCGATTCAAGAAGCAAGGAAGGTCACCTTTCCCTTAATAATAAAAGAAATAGCATCGGGAAATCCTGATTTTGATAAGCAGTTTTCAATTTTTTACCAGGTAGCAACTAACCACGATCTTTTTGACACAAATTTACAGAAAAGTTTTCTTGGTTTTCAGAACCGTTTAGAAAATCTCATATGCATCAACGTCATGGCATGTGTTGAAAGAAATTCGGACATGGTAGTTACGAAAGAAGTAGAAATGGCCGCAAAAGAGGTTTATGGAAAAAATATCACGCGTTATGATATCCCTCATAATTTCATTGCTAAAAGAAAAAGGGGGGGGGGAGTAGAGAAGGTTAGTATTGCTTTTGAGTATTCTAAGAACGCTGATTTATTGAATGAGAATAATTTTGAGGGTTCAATACAAATAGTTAATCTATTTGCTAAGCGCTTAAAGGAGTTGCATTTATGGGGAGGCTGAATGGTTTCTTGGCTTTTTATTTACAGCCTCACGTAAGAACTCTGTGTAATTCACAGAATGCCGGATTTCAAATAACATAGTCATAGTAAGGTGTTGAGTCTGCTGGTTTATTAGTTTTCGTAAGTTTATTGAAGATGGGTTCGTCCAGAGCGATAAGCCAACCCATGCTACGTTTTCGATGAATTTTTATAAGTAGCTCTATTTCAAGGGGTTGTAGGGTTCGCCTACCGTCCACGACTACCCGCCAGATTTTTAAGTGAACCCTCCGTTGAGGAGGGTAAGGAAAATCGGCCACACTAATTGTGGACGCGAACCCTAGGGAGGAGGTTGTGCTAATGGAGAATCCGCCAGAACTCAAACTTTCCAAATCATTTAAGATATTTCTAGCATTTTTTGTTGTGATTGGGGTGTCTGTTGTTGCCTATGTTCTTATTCAAAGCGGCGAAAAAGTCGGGGATATCATTCCTTTATTGATTGGGGCCATCGGCGGAATTTTTCTAATTTATTGGATAGTAACAGAAGGGATTGGGAGAATTAATGGTAATAAAGGGCTATCAACCATAGAGCAAAGTTATTCAGAGAACATCAGTAATCTGAAGATAACAGCAATCATTAAAAATATATTTTTCCCGGATTTGGACATCCAAGGTGTTGTTCGTTCCGTGGTGGTAATGGGTTCTGTTTTTAAGTGGATGTTTTTCTGGATTTTTGCAGGGGGAACCATTTTAGTCTTAATCCATAAAGACACGGTGTTTAATATTGCACTTATTATTTCTCTGGCAATAGTTTGGTGTCCTTGGTTGGAAAATCTGTTTATAAAAAGAATGGATTATAAGACGGTTTTTGTTGGCAAGGTTTCGCTGACTTTAATACTTTTTGCCATTGGTATTCATGTAAGTCCATGATCGAAAGGGGTGTTTATGGAAAACATAAGATCTCGAGGCGTTTCCTTTTGGGGATATTTATTAATAACACTAGGGGTTGGTCACGGATTAATTAATGCGGCAAGAAATATTTGGAGAGTCGATTATGTCGGCTTGCCAATTTTATTTGTTTTAATCGGGATTGGAATATTGAGCCTGAAAAATGTAGCAAGAATTACTCTTTTAATCTTGATGGGGCTTCTTGTTCTAGCGGGTATCTTAACTTTTTCTTCATCGCTTTCATCTATCGCAAGCCTTTCAAAACAAGGGCTTGGCTTAGCAGTATTAATCGCATTCATAATGCGTTTCATTATAGGAATAAGCGCTATTATTTTCTTTCTTAATCCGTCAATTAAAGAACAATTTAAAAAGGGGGTATCATGAGTGTAGGGGCTTTTTTTGACAAAATTTTCTATTTGGGTATGGGCATTTATTTGATATATCTGTCAATAAACAAAAAAGAGAAGCTGGGTAATAAAGCGGCCTTAGTTAGATTGGGCGGGATATTTTTTATCGCTTCGGGCGTGATAGGATTGATTATAGCGTTGATCAAGAAATAGGCTTTTTCAGTTAAATAACGTAGTCAAAGAATGGTTTTAATTCGTGCGATATTTTGACAGTTTTTGTAAGTTTGTTGAAGATGGGTTCGCCTAGGGCGATAAGCCAGCCCATACTGCGCTTGCGATGGATTTTTATGAGTAGCGGTATCTCAAGGGGTTGTAGGCCCGCCTGCCGGCGAGGCAGGGTTCGCCTACCGTCCACGACTACCCGCCATTTTTGCCTACGTTAAATTGAGGCAAAAATGGCAGAGAATCGAAAATCGAGATTCGAGAATAGATGGAGAAAGATTTTCGATTCGGTCAAATTTCGATTATCGATTTTCAAAAATTATGTCATTCCTGTTCGAAAAATTAGATGTATATAGAAAATCCGTGGATTTTGCAGATAACATCTGCGAGATAACCAAGGATTTTCCTAAAGGTAATTATTTTCTGGCGGATCAACTGAATAGGGCGTCATTGTCAATATCAGCCAATATCGCTGAAGGCAATGGCAGATATACTAAAGCCGACAGAATCAATTTTTTTAGAATCGCTCGAGGTTCAGCGTTCGAATGTGTGCCGATACTTGAGATTTGTTTTCGCAGAGGGTTGATTGATAAGGCGAATGGCGAGTTGTTGAAGAAAACGCTTGAAGATATCAGCAAAATGCTTTCAGGATTGATGAATTGTTGAACTCTTCCGACGAAAGCCTATGCAATTTTAGGCTTGAGCAGAAGGGGATTCGCGGACCTGGAATTTTCAAGATAGTTATAAACAATGGGTGAGCTTTATACTGCCTGAATAATAAATTATTGATAGTTGATGGGAAGTAATACGGATATGAATAAGATTAAACGGATAATTATCCTCTGGGGATTGGTATCTGCCGGATTCATATTTTCCTGCACTGGGATTTTGTTAGTTTCAGCCGCGGCGGCGGATTTTAAAACTGATTCCGTGGTTAAGATTTTTGCTACTCAAAATACTATAGATTACGTTAACCCTTGGCAGTCTATGGGCGTCCAGGAAATAACAGGCTCAGGATGTATTATCCCGGGGAATCGTATCTTGACTAATGCCCATGTGGTTAACCAGAATACATTTATACAAGTGCGTAGGGAATCCAGCCAGAAAAAGTATATTGCCAAGGTGGAGACAGTCGGAAATGATTGCGATCTGGCAATTTTGCAAGTGGAAGACCCCGAATTTTTTAAGGGGGTTTCGCCTTTAGAAATC
>JAHFFP010000011.1 GCA_023247895.1 Candidatus Omnitrophota bacterium | reverse complement strand
CCCACCAGCTCCTGGAGAGAGGGCAGAAAAGGCCTGGTAGTCAGGATAGGCGGAAGGCACGGCCGGCATCCGGTTAACGGCTCGGTGATTGCGGTATTCCTGCCGGAGGCTAAGATGGGGCTGGTGATTGAAAAGGTCCTGGAATGGTATAATGACCGGGGAAAAGGCCGGGGCCGGGTGCGTATCGGCGATATCTTAATGGAGAAATGGCCGGATTTTGTGGATTTTATCAAACCGGTTCTGGGCGAGTACGCGGTCAAGAATCCCCTCAAACCCGAATACATAAAGATCCATTCTTTTCAGACTGAATGGATGCCGGAGAATACTTAAATGGAAGAGAAAAAACCTGATGCCAATTTGGATTTAAGGGGCGTGGTCTGCCCGATAAATTTTGTCAAGACCAAGCTGAAGTTAGAAGAGTTGAATAACGGCCAGATATTAGAAATAATTATTGATGCTGGTGAACCAATGGCTAATGTCCCGCGAAGTATAAAGGAAGAGGGGCATAAGATTGTTAAGGTAGATAAGGTAGATAACCACTTTCGCCTGTTAATTGAAAAGGCCTAAAGGGGGGATGGCGATGAGCTATGTCAATGGTTTAAAATGCCGCGAGTGCGGGAGGGAATATCCTAAGGATGTCCTCTTTGTCTGTGAATATTGCTTTGGCTCTCTTGAGGTGGATTATGATTACGCGAAGATAAAAAAGAGCCTTACCAAGGAGTCTTTAAAGGATAGGCCAAAGACAATGTGGCGCTATGCCGAGCTTTTACCTATTGATAAAGAGCCAACCGTAGGCTTATTTTCAGGTTTTACGCCGTTACTAAAGGCGAATAACTTGGCAAGGGTTTTAGGCGTAAGAGAGCTTTATATTAAAGATGATTCGGTGAATCATCCGACCTTATCTTTTAAAGACAGAGTGGTCTCGGTAGCAATTTCTAAGGCCAGGGAATTCGGCTTTGATACGGTTGCCTGCGCATCAACCGGAAATTTAGCCAATTCAGTTTCCTCTCAGGCAGCTTCCTGCGGACTGCGGGCGTTTATATTTATTCCTGCTGACCTTGAGGCAGGCAAAGTCGTGGCTTCGCAGATTTATAACCCTAATCTTATCGGCATTGAAGGCAATTATGATGAGGTAAACAGGCTTTGTTCCGAGATTGCCTCCAAATATAGGTGGGCGTTTGTGAATATCAATATCCGCCCTTACTATGCCGAGGGCTCAAAGTCTATGGGTTATGAAATTGCCGAGCAGCTTGATTGGAAATTGCCCAGGCATATTGTGGTGCCGTCGGCGGGCGGCTCGTTGATTACAAAGCTATGGAAAAGCTTTAAGGAGTTAGAAAAGTTAGGCTTTGTGGATAAGGTGAATACTAAGGTGTATTGCGCCCAAGGCCAAGGGTGCGCGCCCATTGTCACTGCCATAAAAGAAAAGTCCGATGTCATCAGGCCGGTGAAGCCAAAAACCATAGCCAAATCCCTGGCCATCGGTAATCCCGCGGATGGATATTATGCGGTAGATACGGTGCGTAAATCCAAAGGCTGGGCTGAGGAGGCAACGGATGAGGAGATAGTTGAGGCAATAAAATTGCTGGCAAAGACCGAAGGGATTTTTACCGAGACTGCCGGAGGAGTAACCTTAGCGGCTGCCAAGAAACTGATAGAGCAAAAGGTTATACCTGAGGATGAGTCAATAGTCGTCTGCATTACCGGTAATGGCCTTAAAACCCAAGAAGTGGTAACAAAATCACTGCCAAAATTAACCAAAATTAAGCCGAATCTGGCAAGTTTTGAAGAACATATTAAAAATGGCGACAGGCAAAAAATCGCCGAGAATAAGGTAATTGAGTATTATATATAAGTTAGAAGTGAGGAGTTATAAGTTATAAATTCAGGAGGAAAAATGATGGCAAAAGTAAAGGTGAGGATCCCTTCTCCGTTACAGAAGATTACCCAGAATAAACAAGAGGTAACGGCAGAGGCAAGAAACATAAAGGAATTAATAGCGGATTTGGAAAAACAATTTCCGGGACTGAAAGAAAGGCTTTTGGATGAAAGCGGCAAAATCCGCCGTTTTATCAATTTTTATGTTAATGACGAGGACATCCGTTTCCTAAAACAGGATGAGACCCTTCTTGAAGATGGGAACGAAGTTTCAATAATACCGGCAATTGCCGGAGGAAAATAACAGCGTATAGTTTATAGCGAAAGAGGATAGAGAATGGCATTAACTAACGAACAAATTGAACGGTATTCCCGCCAGATAATCCTGCCTAATGTAGGAGGCAAAGGCCAGGATAAAATTCTTAAGTCCAGGGTTTTGGTTATAGGAACCGGCGGCTTAGGCGCGCCCTGCAGTTTTTACCTGGCCGCGGCAGGGGTGGGAAAGATTGGGCTGGTAGATTCGGATAAGGTTGAGTTGAATAACCTGCAGAGGCAGATTGTGCATACTACGGCTGATGTGGGTATCCCTAAGGTTGAATCAGGGAAGAAACGCCTGAAAGCGTTAAATCCGGAGGTAGAGATTGTTACCCATGGTATGCGTTTAGATTCAAGCAATATCCTTGATGTGATAAAGGAGTATGATATAGTAGTTGACGGCTCAGATAATTTTCCTACTCGTTATCTGGTTAACGATGCCTGCGTGATTTCCAAGAAGCCGCTGGTGCATGCGGGAATTTTCCGTTATGACGGCCAGATTATGACTATCCTCCCTGGGACAGGCCCGTGCTATCGTTGCCTGTTTCCTGAGCCTCCGCCTCAAGGCGCGGTGCCCAGCTGCCAGGAAGGCGGGATTTTGGGAGTAGTTGCCGGGGCACTGGGTGTCTTGCAGGCCAATGAGGTGTTGAAGTTTGTCCTTAGTACCGGGGATATGTTGGTCGGTCGGCTTTTGATCTTTAATGCCTTGGACTCTACTTTCCGGACAGTCAAGGTTCCCAGGGATAAGGATTGTCCGGTGTGTTCCGAGCATCCTAAAATCACCAAGCTCATAGATTACCAGGAGTTCTGCAATCTAAGAACGAAGACAGATTGTTCTGTTAAATAATAGGAGAAAAAATGGCAAAACGAATTGTAAAATTAACCTTTCCTCAGAAATTAGTCAAAGAACCCTTGACCTTTCAAATGGCAAAAAAATATAATATCCTGCCCAATATCCGCCGGGCAAAAGTGACAGAAACCGTCGGAGAATTAGTTCTGGAGCTGGAAGGCCAAGAGCAGGATTTGGATAAGGGCATTGAGTTTTTGAAGAAGGCAGGGGTTATTGTTGAGTCTATTGTGGGTGATATTTTAGAGTAAATCTACACACCACAATATCATAAACGCACACCGCCTGTGTTTTGTGAGGAGGTAGAGTTATGGGAAGATTCTTTCGGCTGTATGGCAGGAATTCGGTTTCAGAGCGCCTGAAGGTAAATCCTAAAAGCATACAGCATATAATTTTAGACAGGAGCCAGGACGTGAGGGATATTGAACATCTCTGCCGGCCTAAGCATATCCCTATCCGCTATCTTACTGATAGGGAATTTGAGAAGATTTCGAGGAATATTCGTTCCCAGGGGATAATCGCGGAAGTAGAAGGGTTTGCTTATTCTGAATTTGATGGTTTATTCAACCAGCCAAAAGAAAAATTGCCCACATTGCTTTTCCTGGATAATCTCAATGACCCGCAAAATTTTGGCAGCATTCTTCGTACCGCAGCCTGTTTTGGAGGTTTTGCGATAGTCCTGCCGAAGCATGATTCCGTAGAAATTACTGAGGCAGTCTTACGAGTTGCTTCGGGAGGAGAAAGTTACGTTCCTGTGGCGCAGGTTACTAATTTATCTCTAGCCATAAGTGAAGCCAAAGACAAAGGCTATTGGATAACCGGCGCAGTGGTTAAGGCTGGAGAAAACTTGACTCAGGCACTGTTGCATTTTCCTTTGGGCATCGTGATTGGTTCAGAGGCAAAAGGCATCAGGCAGGGATTGCTCAAACAGCTTGATTTTACCTTTACTATACCTGTTTTGGGCGCGCAGTTATCCTTAAATGTGGCAATTGCGGCTGCAGTATTTTGTTATGAGGCGCGTCGCCAGAGAAAATAATAATTCTTGCTGCGCGAGTGTTGTTGGGGTATGATATAAAAAATAGTAACTATTGCTAGTGCACTGTTAAATTTTATAAGTTAGACAGTGCACTAAGGGGGTGCGGGGGAGACTGTCCCCCGCGCTTGGGGGGTGCTCAGCCCGACGGTACGTCGGGCGCCGAAGGGGGGCTTGCCCCCCTAGCGCCTGCCTGCCGGCAGGCAGGGAAGTGCGGAGTTAACTTCCGCGACTATTAGGGATTAAGTTAACGCAAGCACTAGGAAGAGTAAAGTTGGGAGGTTGACAATGAGAGATAAAGTTATCAAAGCCCTTGAGAAAGTTAAGGCTATGCTGGCTGCCGACGGTGGCTCAGCCGAGCTTGTGGATATAACCGATGACGGCGTTGTGAAGATTCGGCTCACCGGCGCCTGCGGAGGCTGTCCTATGAGCGCGATGACCTTAAAAATGGGTGTTGAGCGTATTATTAAGCAGGAAGTTCCGGAAGTAAAAAGAGTCGAGGCGGTATAGGTATAGGAGAGACCTATTTTAGCGCTAGTATATAACCCCGTATCTTAAAAGAAGCGTATTTGTCTTTTAAAGATATGGGGTTATTCTTTAGGAATACAAATGTTCCTCCGCAATAACAGAATTATAGGCTTAGCAATCTTTATATGTTTCCTATTTATTTTTTGCTCTTATGTGAGGGCAGATAAGGTATTGCTTAAAAACGGAAATACCTTAGAGGGAAAGATTATCAAGGAAGATAGCGACGCTGTCTTCCTTGAGGTGTATATGGAGAGCGGAAGCAGTAAAACCAAGATTTCTAAATCTAAGATAAGGTCAGTTGAGTATTCGGAAATTCTTGAGCCTCACCGGCCGAAAGCACCGCAGCCTTATAGAAACGTAAGCGCCCGGCTTTCGCCAAAGGAAATTGAGGTCAGCGTTAAGAAATTAAGGATAGTGATAATAGTTATGGCAGGGCTGTTTTTTACCCTCTTATCTCTTCCTTTTTTTATCTTAAACCTCATTAGCAAAATAAAACTTGAGAAACCCTTTGGTTTTAAGATTATCTGCGTATGGGTAAGCTATGCGAGCGTACTTCTATCCATAGTAGGCGTTATTACTATTAACTCAGGAATGAAAGGGGTATTAACCATAGGTATCCCTTTATGCGCGTTTATCTTGCTTGCAGGGCTTGTGTACTTGAGGTGGTGGGGGAGGATTCTTTTGATTATTTTACTGATTTTGGGCATAGCAACTCAAGCAGCCGAATTGGTTTTGAAGAAAGACCTGATAGGCAATATAGCAGAAGCCTCCTGGCAAAAGATTGCCCAGAAGTATCATATAGAAAACACAAGCTTAATTCAGGGGATAGAAAAGCTCGCGCAGCAAAATCCGTTAGGCCCCGCGGCTAAGTGGTATATGATTACCTTCTTTGTCCTCATGCTTCTGTATCTAAACCGCAAACAGGTAAGCGATGCCTTTGCCCAGGCAAGCCAATACAAATTAAGCCAGATTATCGGCAAGACAAGGTTGATAGTAACCCTCTTGGTAATCGCAATCTTGATATTTATTGTGGATAAATCTTACAAACCTATTCTTATGAAACTTACCCGTAATCAGTATTTCGTCGTTTTCCAGGAAGCATTAAAAGCCGTAGCGATAAAGCCTGTAAAATAAAGCGATGGAAGTCAAAATTATCCGCAGCCCAAGGCGCAGAAAAACCGTGAGCGCGCGCTTAGTCAAAGACGTCATTTTAATCAACGCCCCGGCATATATTCCTGATGTTCATCTGGAAAAGATTGTCGCGGGTTTTAAAGATAAATTCCAGCGTAAGAGGCTTAGGGAGGAATTGAATAGAAGCGAAGACCTTCTGTCTGTAGCCAAGAGGTTAAACGAGAAATATTTTGATAATAAGCTAAAAGTAAATACAATAGAATATGTTACCAATCATAACAGCAGATTTGGTTGCTGTAATTATAGGTCAGCGCATATACGTATCTCGCATAGGTTAGGCACAATGCCTAAATGGGTCAGGGATTATGTGATAGTTCATGAAATGGCACATCTTTTGGAGCCGAATCACGGCAAGGCATTTCGGGATATTGTTTCGCGTTATGAATTAGCCGAGCGGGCAAAAGGTTATCTTATGGCGGTAGGGTTACATCAGGAAGATGATTCCGAAGATGACCTAAGCAATGAGTGAGATGAATAACTTTCAAAACGCCCAGCGTAAAAGGCGCAGGGTTTAGGCCTGCCTATCTCGCGCAAGATAATTCAGCGGCATAAGGGCAAGATGTGGGCCGAGAGCGAGGGTGAGAATAAGGGGGCGGTGTTTCATATAGAGCTGCCTATTCCCTCGGATATTACCGAAGAAGAGCTTAAGAATGCCCAAGAGCAAAAGTTGAAGAAGAAAAGAAGGATTATTTTCTAATGATATTTGATAAAACTATAAAGCTTTTGGTAGAGAAAATAGGGATCAGGGTACGAATTAAATAGGCAAATATGAAACAACATTCTTTAAAGAAAATTGCCGCGTTCCTGGGGCTGGAAAAGAATATGGCAGCCCTGCTTACTATGGTGATCCTGGTCGGTATGGGTGAAAAGATGGCCGAGCGCTTTTTGCCCCTTTATCTTCTGGCGCTTGGCGGCGGCGTTTTATCAGTCGGGTTTTTAAACGGCATGGATAATCTCTTAAGCGCGTTGTATTCATTTCCCGGAGGATATTTTTCCGATAAGCTCGGGGCTAAGCGCGCTCTCATTCTTTTTAATATCATCGCGATGCTTGGTTTTCTTATCGTTATTATTTTTCCTTATTGGCAGGCGGTAATTATTGGTTCAATATTTTTCCTTTCCTGGACGGCAATTTCTCTTCCTGCAACGATGAGCCTTGTTTCAAAGGTTTTGCCTCAGAATAAACACACGATGGGAGTTTCAGTGCATTCATTTGTCCGGCGCATCCCTATGGCGCTTGGGCCTGTTATCGGAGGTGTACTTATTTCAAGGTATGGAGAAACCCTCGGGGTAAGGATAGCTTTTGTGGTTGCTTTTATTTTTGGAGGGGTATCATTATTGCTTCAGCAGATGTTGATAGAGAATAATGCACCTTCTAAAATTAATCTAGAGCGTAACCCCTTTAAAATGTTTCCGCTCATGACTCCAGCACTTAATAACTTGCTTATTTCTGATATCTTAATCCGTTTTTGCGAACAAATTCCTTATGCCTTTGTAGTTATCTGGTGTATTAAGAATGTGGGTATAACCCCGGTGCAATTCGGTATTTTAAGCGCGATTGAAATGGCTACCGCTATGTTTATCTATATCCCGATTGCATACTTAGCCGACAAAAACGCAAAGAAACCGTTTATAATTATTACCTTTGTTTTTTTTACCATATTCCCTATATTTCTGCTTTTTAGCAGGTCATTTCTACTGCTTATCCTTGCTTTTATAATCCGGGGGTTGAAAGAATTCGGAGAGCCGACGCGTAAAACCCTTATTATGCAGCTTGCCCCTGAAGATAAAAAGGCGAGCGTCTTCGGTTTATATTATCTTTTGCGCGATTGCATTGTTTCTATTGCAGCATTTGGCGGAGCATTCTTATGGAATATTTCACCCGCCACAAATTTTATATGGGCGTCTATCTGCGGATTGATAGGGACTCTGTATTTTGTCATAAGGGGCAAGGACTTTAAGATTAATTGATACTATGTCTGATTTCGGCGTAAGCTTAGAAAAAGAAAAGGCGCTTCGCCAGAAGATGGCGTTTTTAGGTATACGGAATGAGGATATTGTTGAGAGCTTCATTCGCTCAAAAGGCCCCGGCGGACAGAATGTGAATAAGACCTCAACCTGCGTATACCTCAAGCATATCCCCACCGGCATAGAAGTAAAATGCCAGAAAGAGCGCTCCCAGGCCTTAAACCGCTATATTGCCCGCAAGCTTTTGGTAAATAAAATTGAAACCCTCATTCTGGGAAAATTATCCGAGGAACAGCAGCGTATTGAAAAAATCCGGCGCCAGAAACGCCGGCGTTCAAGGAAAGCAAAGCTGAAAATATTAGAAGCCAAGCGCCGCCGCAGCCAGATAAAAGCCTTACGCCAACCTATATCCGCGTCCAGTCTCTGAGGACTGCCTGATAGCCTTTTTCGGTGAGCATATCTTTAACCTCTTGTACGCTTCTGGTGTCGGAAATTTCAAATTGGGCGGAGGTGGCTTCTTCAGGGGAGCTAATGGTATGCCCGCCTACCCGGGTGGAAGAGCCGGCGGACATACGGGTTATTCCTAAGGGCAGGAGGTGTTCCCTTAATTGCCGGTTTTCCCGCGTGGAAAGGGTGATTCCTGCGCGGGGCAGAAAGATTCTTAAGGCCGTAATTATCTGGACGACATTCCTGTCGCTGATAGTACTGGCTGCTGTATAATTACCCCTATAAGGCCGCAGCCTGGGGATAGATACCCCGATTTCCATATCCGGGAATTTGTCCTGCAGATATTTCGCGTGGAGGCCTAAAAAAAAAGCATCCTGCCGCCAGTCGCCCAATCCCAGTAAAACCCCGATAGTGATAGTGCGCATCCGCGCGTGTGCCGCCCTTTCCGAGGCATCCAACCGGAAGTGATAATCCTTTTTCGGCCCGGATATATGCAATGTATCGTATAATGCCTCGTCATAGGTTTCCTGATATAAGGCCAGGCCGTCTACGCCCGCGTTAATCATCTCTTGATATTCATTTTGACCAAGGGCGTATATCTCTATGGATATGGAAACAAAATACCTTTTTATTATTTTCAGGCAGTCTTGTATGTAGCTTATCGGGCTGTTTTTCCGGGAGTCTCCGGTAAGGATTAAGATATGGTCTAACCCGGTCGCGGATATGAAGGCGGCCTCTTTTTCCACTTCCTCCAGGCTTAATCTTTTCCTGGGCATAGGGTTGTTGATGTTGAAGCCGCAATAGGCGCAATTGTTATCGCAGTAATCGGATAGATACATCGGGGTATATAGCTGGATGGCCTTGCCGAAATTCATTACGGTCAGGCGATGGGCTGCCTGCGCCATATCCTCAAGATAACCTTCCGCCGCCGGAGAAAGCAGGGCCAAGAGTTGTTTTTCTGGTTGCCCTTGGGTATTGAGTGCCTGCCTGACTTCAGAAGGCCGAATATCCGGGAAAAGCCTTTTTGGCGAGAGATTTTTGTATTTAGAATAAGCCTGGTAGTAGCTCATTGCGCGTAACAACACGGATTTTATTTTTCTTCTTTTCTCAAAAACCCGGTAAGGGGGGAAGAGGGGACGGCGTATTGTCCGCCTGCTGCCATGCCCGAAAGGCAGGCGTTCCTGCCGGCATTGACAGCTTCTTTAAATGCCCTGGCCATAGTTACTGGATCATCCGCTATAGCGATAGCGGTATTCACCAGCACCGCGGCAGCGCCCATCTCCATACATTCACACGCTTGCGAAGGCCGGCCAAGTCCGGCGTCAACGATGACCGGTATTTTTATCTCTTTGACCATTATCTCAACCAGCTCCCTGGTCCTTACCCCGCGGTTACTTCCGATAGGCGAACCCAGGGGCATCACCGCGGCTGCTCCCGCATCGAAGAGCCTTCTGGCCATTGATAAATCCGGGCTCATATATGGCAAGACTACAAACCCTTCCTTAACAAGGATTTCGGTAGCCTTAAGGGTTTCCAGGTTTTCCGGAAGGAGATATTTATTGTCTTGGATTACTTCTATCTTTATCCAATTGCCTGCCCCGCTGGCCTTGGCTAAGCGGGCAATGCGCACTGCCTCATCAGCGTTTCTCGCGCCGGAGGTATTAGTCATAATGAGGCATCCCTTTGGTATATAATCCAGGATATTGTCTTGCCGTCGCGCCTCTCGCGCAGGCGTGGCGTCGGTATCCACTCTTCTTAGGGACACGGTAACTACCTCGGCAGAGGCGCTCTCTAAGGCTTGTTTCATCAGCGCATAGCCGGAGAATTTCCCCGTGCCCACAAACAAACGGTTGCGGATGTCTTTGCCGCCTATGTGCAATATATCTTCCATACCCATATCTTAACTCATTGCCGCGGGAAAAACAATATTTAATATTTACTCCGTGCTAAAAAGCAGTACAATAATAAATAGAGATAAGCAATTATCACCTTGCCGCCATGGGGAGAGGAGAACCTATGGCAAAAGGAAGAAAGGCCTACGGGCCAAAGAAAAAAAAGTGAAGAGAAATGGGTGTTTACGTCTATTGCATAAAGGATGACCACCGTTATCAATCCTCAGTAAAGGGAAGCGAATTTGAGAACGAGTGGTTTAGATTAGCCAAGGATGGTACGGTGATCATTAAGGGAACGCATTATAAAGGGTATGCCTGGGATGGCTGTAGCCCTAAGATTAAGATAAAGGATGTGTATTTTGGCATAATGGAGGGGGTCCTTAATTTTGATACCGGTTACAGTAAGACCTATTACGCGTCTTTAATCCACGATGTGTTTTATCAATTCAGCAAAGAAATCCTGTCTTCTGTGCGCCGTAAAGATGTGGACAGGGAATTCTACACGATTTTAAAACGTGATAATTTCAGTTTTGCGTTTCTTTATTATCTTGCGGTGCGTCTGTTCGGGTGGGTGTTTTGGTATACGTAAACGGGTTTCCTGAAATGGTTATAAGCGCTCCGCCTATAGAGATAAACGCGCAATTCAAGAAGGCGCTTGAGGTGATGGAGAATACTGCTAAAAATGTATTCATCACTGGAAAAGCCGGCACGGGTAAATCCACCCTCCTTGGATATTTCCGCAATATAACAACTAAGAAAATAGTTGTGTTGGCTCCTACCGGTGTTGCTGCGCTTAATGTCAAGGGCGAAACGATACACTCTTTCTTTAGATTTAAGCCGGATATAACCTTTGAGAAAATTAAAAAGCTTAAAGGCAAAAGGGCGCGTATCTACCAAGAAATAGACACTATTGTTATCGATGAAATTTCAATGGTAAGGGCAGACCTGCTTGATTGCGTTGACAGGTTTTTACGCCTGAACGCGGATGACGCGAAAAAACCTTTCGGCGGGCTCCAGATGGTTTTTATCGGTGACCTCTACCAGCTTCCCCCGGTGATTACGGCAAAGGAAAAGCCACTCTTTACCAGCCGTTACCCAAGCGCGTATTTCTTTGACGCAGACGTTTTTAAGGAATTGTCTTTGGAATTCATTGAGCTGGATAAGGTCTACCGCCAGAAGGATGAAGCCTTTATCCGTATACTCAATGCCATCCGTAATAATTCCGTTACTGACGAAGATTTAGGCATTCTTAATAGCCGCCTCAATGCTGGCTTTGCGGCTAAAGGGAAATCTTCGTATACCGTATATCTATGCCCGACGAATAAAATCGCCTCCGAAATCAACCAAAGGCAGCTTGATACGCTGAAAACGAAGGTGTATGTGTTCGCGGCAAAAATAGAAGGTGATTTTAAGGAATATGCGTATCCGACGGAAAACATCATGCATCTTGGCATTGGCGCCCAGGTAATGCTGCTTAATAACGATGCCAAAGGGCGCTGGGTTAATGGTTCGCTTGGAAAAATAAGCGATATTCAATATGACGATGAAAAAGAAAACGAGGCTGTCTTTGTCCGCCTTGCAGGCGGTAATATTGAAAAGGTTTTGCCGTTTACCTGGGAGATTTTTCATTTCAGTTTTAATGAAGGCACTCACGCTATAGAAACAGAAATGCTCGGCTCATTCACCCAATATCCGCTTAAGCTTGCCTGGGCAATTACCATACACAAGAGCCAAGGCAAGACCTTTGACCGGGTAATTATTGATATGGATAAGGGCGCATTTGCCCACGGCCAGACCTATGTGGCGTTAAGCCGCTGCACCTCTTTAGAAGGGATTACCTTAAAAAGGCCGATAAAGAAATCGGATATATTTATGGACTGGCGCATTGTGCGGTTTATGACAAGCTATCAATATAGCTTGTCCGAACGCGATATGCCGTTTGAAGAAAAGGTGGAAGTTATACAAGAGGCAATAAAGCCTACCTGAATAAGCCGTTTGTCGGGGTGGATGCCTTTTGCTTGGAGCGTAAAGAAGACCGGGTATTTAGGGTGGACAGGATTTTAGAGATGAAAGTAGTGGATAGATAAGGGGGTATAATAATGAACGAAAGGCGGCAAGGGAGAATGCCGAAGATGATAAAAAGCTTAAGCCTTACCGGTGCGGTTTTTTTCTCTATTTTCTTAGCCAACGCCGCATTCTCAGAAAGTTCCACCCAAGAAAGGGTATTTACTATAGAGGAAAGAATCCTGTTTAAAGGCCTGCCACAAGATATATCTGCCTTGCGCATTTGGGTGCCCTATCCGGTTGAAGATAGCCAGCAAACAATAGAAGATTTAAAATTAGAAGGCCCGTTTGATTTTCAAATCATTACCGATAGCGAATACAATAATAGGATCCTATATCTTAAGCCGAAAGAGCTCACCCCGCATAGCGATAGCGCTCAGGTTATTCTTTCCTTTAAGGTGCAACGCAGAGAATATGCCATGCCTTACGCAGAAATCCCTCATGGCAAGGCATTAGCGCGGTTTCTGAAGGCTGACCGGCTTGTTCCGGTAAACGGTAGAATTCGGCAGTTAGCTAAAGAGATAACTAAGGGTAAGAAAGATGGTTTAGAAAAGGTAAGGGCATTGTATGATTACATTATTAATGAGCTTACCTACTCCAAGGATGACCCTAAGGTCTGCGGCATAGGAGATAGCCTGCTTACCTTAGAGCACAAAAAGGGAATCTGTACAGATTATCATTCGTTATTTATTTCTTTGGTGCGCTCTTTGGGAATACCTGCGAAATTCGAGATTGGGTTTCGTATTCCGACGGATGCTCAAGAAGGGAAACTTAACGGCTATCACTGCTGGGCGAAGTTTTACCTTCTACCGAAGGCGCCTGCCTGTCGGTTAGGTAGGGATTCGTCTACGGCGAAGAAAGACAAAGGATGGATCCCCGTAGACATTTCAGAAGCGGATAAGCACCCTGAGAAGAAAGATTATTTCTTCGGCCATATTGATGAGAACAGGGTCCATCTGACAACAGGAAGAGACATACGGCTTAGCTATGCAAAAGAGAGAGAGCCTCTTAATTTCTTCGTTTATCCCTATGTACAGCTTAATGGCGAAAGATATGATGCGTTAGAGACAAACATATTCTTTAAACAGAAGGATAAAACAGAAAACTATTAGCAAGTGCAGATATATCTATGCTCTCTAATGTCTGGATGTTTATTTCAATAACTATAAAAGGCAATCATATTGAATGTTATTATAATGGGAAAAAATATCTTGCAGTCAGTGACGATACTTTTTCGCAGCCGGGGAAAATAGGCTTATGGACCAAATCTGACGCGATTACCTATTTTGATAATTTAAAAGTTATGTCAGTTGAATGAGAAGAAATATTAACCTTTTGATAGTTTCTTTTGTGTTGATAACAGGAATAGCTATGGCAAATAAGAAAGAAACATATACCAACCGCCTGAGTAAGGAGAAAAGCCCCTACCTTTTGCAGCATGCCCATAATCCGGTTGACTGGTTTTCCTGGAGCGATGAGGCATTTGACAAGGCTAAAAAGGAAGATAAACCGCTGTTTGTCTCTATCGGATATTCTACCTGCCATTGGTGCCATGTAATGGAAGAGGAGGCTTTTGCACGCAAAGAGATTGCTGATATACTCAATAAGAATTTTATCTCGATCAAGGTTGACCGGGAGGAGCGTCCGGACTTAGACCAAGTGTATATGCAGGCGGTAATGGCAATGACAGGCTCAGGGGGTTGGCCTTTAAATGTCTTTATGACTCAAGACAAGAAACCTTTTTACGGCGGCACCTATTTTCCGATAGAGGATAAATGGGGTAGGCCAGGATTTAAGACGCTTCTTTTATCCATTGCCGATACTTGGAAGAGCCATCGCGAAAAGCTTATTGACAGCGCTCAAGGATTAGCAGCTGCCTTAAGTAAGCAACAAGAAGGAAAGGCCCAAAAAGAATTTACGATAGATGAAACGCTATTAAAAAATGCGTATGAAGGTTTTAGCGGGAATTTTGACCCTGAATATGGCGGATTTTCTGATGCCCCGAAGTTTCCTTCGGGGCATTCGCTTTCTTTTCTTTTACGCTATTACGCGCGCGCCAAAGAGCCAAAGGCACTGGCGATGGTTGAAAAGGCCTTAATCAAAATGGCAGAAGGTGGAATATATGACCAGCTTGGAGGAGGCTTTCACCGTTATGCTACGGATAGAGAGTGGCGCATTCCTCATTTTGAGAAGATGCTTTATGATCAGGCGATTCTTGTAAGAGCGTATTTAGAAGCGTATCAGGCAACAGGAAAAAGAAAATACGCAGAGATTGCAAAAGAGGTTTTTGAGTATGTTTTGCAGGATATGATGCAGCCTGAGGGGGGATTTTATTCAGCAGAGGATGCGGATTCTCCCCCTCCTGAATGTTCTAAGAAGAAGTCCGCCGCAGGCGGAAAAGAAGGAGCATTTTATCTTTGGACTAAAGATGAACTGGCAAAGGCTTTAGATAAAGAAGAATTAGAAATTGTGAGCTATTATTTTGGTATTAAGGAAGAAGGAAATGCCTTGCCTGATCCTCAGGGAGAATTTCGAGGAAAAAACATCTTTTATATCGCGCACAGTATAGAAGAAACAGCACAACATTACCATAAGAGTATTCAGGAAATAGAGAGAATTATAGGCAATGCCAGGAGAAAACTTTTATCCGTGCGCGATAAAAGGCCGTGGCCGCATCGCGATGATAAAATTCTAACAGATTGGAACGGTTTGATGATTTCGTCACTCGCCTTCGGCTCAAGAGTCTTGGATGAGCCGCGCTATCTTAGTGCGGCAGAAAAGGGAGCCCAATTTATCTTAAAGAATATGCAGGGGAAAGAGGAAAGGCTTTTTCACCGTTACCGTGAAGGAGAGGCCGCGATACAAGGCATGCTGGATGATTATGCCTTTTTTATCCATGGGTTGCTTGAGCTCTATGAGGCAAGTTTTAAGCCGGAATATCTTGTTTTTGCCAAGCGGCTTTGTCATGAGATGATTAAACTTTTCTGGGATGAAAATGAGGGTGGGTTCTTTTTTACGGCACACGACGCTGAGGAGCTCTTTACGCGCCATAAGGAAATTTTTGATTCAGCCATTCCTTCGGGTAATTCTATTGCGCTTTTGGATTTGCTTCGTACGGGTTTCCTTACTATGGATAAAGATTTACTACAGAAAGCAGAGGTATTACTAAAAGCATTTGCGCAGAATATTTCTCGAGTGCCTACAGGTTGCGCGCAGGCTTTAAGCGCTTTAGATTTTATGTTGGGTTCAAAACAGATTGTACTTGTAGGCCCTGATAAAGCCCAAGATACCCAAAAAATGCTTCAATGCCTTTACCTCTACTTTATTCCCAATAAGGTAATCGCCTTTCGGCCTGCAGACAATGAACAGGCAACAGAAATTATTGGTTTGGTTCCCTTTTTAAAGGAATACGTTTCTTTAGAGAATAAGGCAACGGTGTATCTGTGCGAGGATTATACCTGTAAACTTCCCGTAAACAGCGTGGAAGGGCTCAAGGCTGACTTAGAGAAATATTGAGTTAATAGAGCGGTAGCAAGGCAGAGTATTCTTGCATGGATTTTGACGCTGCCGCTTGCTATAATAGCCTCAGCGTTTTGTTATTGGCTGATACGGTTTATGAAATGATATCTGTCATTATTCCTGTATATAACGAAGAGAAGGTTATCAGGGAAACATTAGCTAATTTACCTTATAATGATGGGTTGGAAGTAATTGTGGTTGATGGAGGAAGCATCGACAGGACGCTTGAGTTTGCAGGGCAATTTCAGGTAAAGATTATTACTTCTCAAAAAGGAAGGGCATTGCAGATGAATGCCGCAGCCAAAAGCGCGCAAGGCGACGCGTTTATTTTTTTACACGGGGATTGTATACTTGAAAAGGAAGGGGTAGCGGCAGTCAAAGAAGCTTTGGCAAAAGGTTACGACGGAGGATGCCTCACGCAAAGGATTAGGTCTCCAGGCGTGATATTTCGCTGGATAGAGGCATCAGGAAATATTCGGGCGCGGCTGTTTAAGATATTTTACGGGGATCAGGCGATTTTTGTGCGCCGGGATGTCTTTCTTAGAGCTGGCGGATTTGATGAGGTACGCTTATTTGATGACGTCATCTTTTCCCGTAAATTAAAAAGGATGGCCAAGGTCTGCGTGCTGGATAAAAGGGTGTATACTTCGGCCCGTCGTTGGCAAAAAGAAGGTGTAGTAAAGGCAACCGTAATTCATATGTTGCTTACGTTAGGGCTTTCCCTGGGGATTCATCCAAATATTTTAAAGAAGATATATCCCGATATCAGATAACATAATTAATAAGGAAGGAGAAATAGGAATGCCGAAAACAAGTATTGAGAATCTGGGGGATTTTGGCCAGAGTATTTGGCTGGATAATATCAGCCGCTCTTTGATTGAAAGCGGAAAGTTAAAGAGTATGCTGGGGCAGGGCTTATGCGGGGTAACTTCAAACCCAACTATTTTTGATAAGGCAATTAGCCAGAACAAGGATTACGACGAAGCGGTCGCGCGCCTTTCGAGAAAGCATAAGGGGGTGTTTGAGATTTATGATGAGCTCACGGTAAAAGACGTGCAGGAAGCAGCGGATATTCTTAGGCCGGTGTATGAGAAGACAAATAAATTAGATGGCTATGTGAGCCTTGAGATAAATCCGCAATTAGCACGATTAGCCAAAGAAACGATAGAAGAAGGAAAACGTCTTTGGAAAAAGGTAAACCGTCCCAATCTTATGCTTAAGGTCCCGGCTACCGAAGAAGGTTTTGCTGCCATCGAAGAGTTGTTAGCGCAAGCAATGAATGTGAACGCGACCCTGATATTTTCTTTAAGCCAATATATCAAGGCCGCGCAGGCATTCCTAAAAGGGATGAAACGCTTGGCGAGTAAAGGCGTTGAGCTCAGTAATGTTTGTTCAGTGGCAAGTGTTTTTGTGAGCAGGATAGATACTGCAGTTGACGGCTTGCTTGAGCAGGGTATACCCAAGGCCTCAGGGCAGGAGGCAAGGGTGCGATTACAGTCTTTAAAAGGAAAGGCGGCAGTGAGCAATTGCGCGCTCATCTATGGGAAATTCTTGGAGACTTTTTCATCGAGCGAGTGGCAGCAGCTTAAGGCAAACGGCGCGCATACGCAGAGGATAGTCTGGGCTTCGACTTCCGCGAAGAATCCTGAATATAGCGATATCAAATATGTTGCTGAATTGATTGCAAAAGATACGGTGAATACCTTGCCGGACAATACCTTTGAGGCGTTTCTTAATCATGGTACGGTAAAAGGAGCTTTGAGCGCGGATATTACCAATGCCCAAGCTAATCTCAATGATTTAAGCGCAGCCGGTATTGATATTGCTGCGATCTGCGCAACACTGCTTATTGATGGAGTCATAGCCTTTGAGAAGTCTTTTTCCTCGTTGTTTCGTTCCCTTGAGGAAAAGGCAAAGGCACAAAATGCGATGGCCGTGTAGATAGGAGAAAGTAATTGTTGACAGTAAACAGGGAGGTGCATATGAAAAAAATATTGCATATTGTTGCTACGCCAAGGGGAGATGATTCAAGAACCTTGAAGGTTTCACAAGCCTTTTTAGAGAGGTTTAAGAGAAAATACCCGGAGTGCGCCATTGATGAATTGAATGTTGCTGCCGAGAGTTTGCCGAGCCTCAGCGTAAAAATGATTTACGGCAAGTATGTGTTATTAGGAGGAAAAGAACTTACTGAAAAGCTTAAAGAGGCATGGAATCCGATTGAGCGCCATATTGAACGTTTTCTCTTGGCCGATGGATATCTTATCAGCAGCCCCATGTGGAATTTTGGCATTCCGTATCCTTTGAAGCAATATATAGACCTTATTGTGCAGCCGAAATATCTTTTTCGCTATACAGAAAAGGGAGTTGAAGGTTTAGTGAAAAACAGGAAGATGGTAGTCATTACCAGCCGTGGCGGCGATTATAGCCAGGAAAGCCCTTTTCATGCATACGATTTTCAAGAGCCGTATCTGCGGGCTATCTTTGGGCTTGTAGGAATAACCGATATTACTTTTGTTAATGCCCAGCCTATGGACGCGATGGGCCAGCAGGTTCAGGATAAAAAGATTGAAGCGGCAAAGGAATTGGCAAAGAAGACGGCAGACGTTTTCTAAAATCTAATTATCTAATTGCCGCATTTAATAAAAGCGAATAAGCATCTTCTACGACGTGTAACTATGGGGCATGACTTTGATATTGTGATAATCGGCGGCGGGGCAGGAGGGCTTTTTGCTGCTAGCGTGGCAAATGGCTTGGGAGCAAAGGCGTGCCTCATTGAGAAAAATCGCTTAGGCGGTGACTGCACCTGGTATGGCTGCATGCCGTCAAAAGCGCTTTTAAAGAGCGCGCAGGTAGCAAATCTTCTTAAAAGATATTCCGAATTCGGGCTGAGCATCCCAAACAATTTTACCGTGGCTACTGATAAGGTAATGGCGCATGTGCGGGATGTGGTGGATGAAATTGCCACCCATCATCCGGCTCAAGTCTTTGAGAAACGGGGGATTAAAGTAGTTTTTGGCGCCCCACAGTTTATAGGCCAACAAAACATAGAAGTCAATAATCAGAAAATTTCTTCTCAACGCTTTATTCTTTGTCCCGGCTCTCATCCAGTAATTCCTCCTATTGAAGGGCTGGAAGGCCTAAATTATTTAACCAACGAAAATATATTTGATTTAGAGAAATTACCGGAAAGCCTGATTGTTTTAGGTGGAGGGCCGATAGGCGTAGAATTGTCTCAAGGCCTAAATAGGTTAGGGGTAAAGATTTCTATTGTGGAGATGATGGAGAGGATTCTCTTTAGGGAAGATAGAGAAGCAGCGCAGGTATTAGAGAGCAAGCTTACGCAGGAGGGGATTCGGATTTTAAGCGGCAAGAAGGCAATCAAATTTGTTAAAAAAGAGAATAAAGTTTTTGTTACTTTGGAAGACAAGAGTAGAAGCATAGAGGAAATTTCAGCAGAAAATATCTTGGTTGCTCTAGGCAGGGCGCCTAATCTTGAAGGGCTTGAGCTTAGTAAGGCCGGTATCGAATATACAAAAACTGGTATTAAAGTAAACGAATACTTGCAGACTACTAATGAAAATATCTTTGCCTGCGGGGATATTGTCGGGCCGTATATGTTTAGCCACGTGGCAGCCTATCAGGCGCAGGTGTGTGTGCGTAATGCATTATTTAAACGATTGGCCTGGCAAAAAGTAAATTATCAGAATGTTGCCTGGGCAACTTTTACTGAGCCGGAGGTTTCGCGCCTTGGCTTAACCGAAGAAGAGGCGCGGCAGCGCCATAAAAAAGTAAAGGTGTATAAGACAGAATATGGGGCGAGTGACCGCGCGGTTACGGATGTAGAGAAAAAAGGATTAGTAAAGGTAATCACCGATAAAAAAGGCTACATCTTAGGAGCGCACATCGCAGGCAGCCAGGCATCAGAAATTATGCAAGGGTTTTTGATAGCTAAATCTCTAAAGGTTCCTTTAGAGAGGCTTTCTCAAGTGCTTTTTATTTATCCGACGCTTTCTGAATTGGTGAAGAAGGTCGCCGCCAAGCCTTTATTGGAAAAAGTGAATAATCCGGCAATAAGGCTTCTTTTAAGGATTTTGAAGAAAGTGTAATTTTGGAGAAGAAAGAAAAGGTTCTTTCGCTCAGGTCAATTTTTTAACGCCAATGTTCTTTCGCATTTCGGCGGTTGCAGAACTCGCGGTTTTTGCTCTAGCAAAAACCGCTCAAACAGCTTCGCCGTCCCAATATTGCCCCTCACGGGGCATTGGGATTCCCGAAATGCGAAAGCTCCATTGGCTAAAATCGACATTCGCTCAAAAACCTTTTCTTTCTTCAATCAAATGTGTTAATAAAAAACGATATAGTATGAAATCTCCCTGGGCTAAGGTGTTTCTTGGCGCGGCTACGCTTATCGCCCTTTTTCTGGCGCTGCGTTTTCTTAAGATCTATTTTTCTCTCCTTAACGAAGAACAATTTAGGGGCTGGGTTGAGTCATTAGGGGTATGGGGGCCGCTTCTCTATATTGTCGTATACATCTTAAGGCCTTTGCTGCTTTTACCGGCGAGTATCGTCTCGGCAACTGCAGGCATTATTTGGGGGCCGGTACGGGGGTTTTTCTATGTGCAGGTGGCAGCCAATATATCGTCAACCGTAGAGTTTTGGTTAAGCCGTTATTTTGCCCGCGGGTTGATTGAACGCTCTCTTAAAGGAAAATTGCTTAATCTTGATGAGCAAATAAAAAAGAACGGTTTTGTCACCGTGCTTCTCATACGCCTTATTCCCAATGTTGCCTGGGATATCCAGAATATAAGCCTTGGCATAACTAAGATCGCTTTCAGGGATTATTTTTGGGCGACTTTCTTTGGGATTATGCCGCTTTCCTTTGCCGTGGTCTTTTTTGGTTCGTCATTGATAAAGATTTTATTTAACCCTAAAAATGTATGGATAGCAGCTATTGCAATGATATTCTTTGCGGGGGTATATTATGTGCAGAAATATCTAAAGAAAAAGTTTTCAAACAATAAAAATGAAACCCTAAGGAGAACCTGATGAATAGATTCTTAAGTGTCTTAGAAAAATACGACATTAAGTATAAAGATACATTAAAGAGGGGGGAATTAACTACGCTGCAGCTGAATATGGGTAATCTCTGCAACCAAAGCTGCCGGCATTGCCATGTGGATGCCTCAAGGCGAGGTAAGAACGTAATGTCAAAGAAAATAGTCGATGATACTATCAAATTTCTATCCCAAAATAAGATAAAAATGTTGGACATCACCGGAGGCGCGCCAGAGTTAAACCCCTACTTTGACTATTTTATTATGCAGTCGTGCCCTTTTGTGGATGAGCTTATTGTGCGTTCTAATCTTACGGTTTTCTTTGAGCCTGGAAAAGAATATCTGCCGGGGTTTTTTAGTAAATACAAGATTCATTTGGCCTGTTCGCTTCCTTGTTACAGAGAAGAAAACGTGGATAGTCAGCGCGGTAAAGGCGTATTTAAGAAAAGTATTGAGGCGCTTAAAATGCTCAACGCTTTAGGGTATGCAAAGGTAGATGGTCTCAGGCTTGATTTGGTCTATAATCCCCTTGTTGCGTGCCTTCCCCCTCAACAAGAGAGATTAGAAAAAGAGTACCGGTTGAATTTAGAAAAAGGCTATGGCATAAGCTTTAACCGCCTGTTTACCATAACCAATGTTCCCATAAGGAGGTTTAAGAATCAGTTAGATTCGACAGGAGAGTATGATTCCTATGTTGAGCTTCTTAAGGATAATTTTAATCCTGATACGGTGGGGAACCTTATGTGCAAGAATTTCTTAAGCGTAGGTTATGACGGCAGGCTTTATGATTGCGATTTCAATCAGGCGCTCGGATGGGCATTAAAAGATGAAAAAGGAAACATTCTGACGATAGAGAATGTTTCTGCAGAGAGCTTCAGTGAAAGAGAAATAATGGTTGGCGAACATTGCCTTTCCTGCACTGCCGGCTCTGGCTCAAGCTGCCAGGGGGCGCTGACAGAAACAAACGATACCCATGAATCGGTGAAGGAGTATTACGGAAGGATTCTTAAGGCCAAAAGAGATTTAAAAACCAGCGCCTGCTGTACGGGCGATTCTCTGCCTCAACATTTGAGAAAGATTGTCAAAAATATTGATGAGGAGATAACCAGTAAGTTTTATGGCTGCGGCTTGGCCATACCGGCTGTGTTAGAAGGCTGCCGCATCTTAGACTTAGGCTGTGGTAGCGGCAGGGATGTGTATATTGCCTCAAGGCTTATAGGAGAGGATGGTTTTGTCATTGGAGTAGATATGACCGATGAGCAATTAGCCGTTGCCCTTAAACATAGAGAAAGTCAAATGAAGAGATTTGGCTTTTCCCGAAGCAATGTAGAGTTTAAAAAGGGGTATATTGAGAATCTTAAGGAAATTGGTATAGAAGATGAGTCTCAGGATGTGGTTATTTCTAACTGCGTGATTAATCTTTCGCCGGATAAAGAGGCGGTCTTTAGAGAGATATTCAGGGTTTTAAAGCAAGGGGGGGAGCTTTGTTTCTCAGATGTATTTTCAGATAGGCGTATTCCCGCACATCTCAAGGCCGACCCTGTACTCTACGGTGAATGCCTGGCTGGCGCATTGTATATTGAAGATTTTCGCAGGCTGCTCTTAAAATTAGGCTGTCCTGATTACCGCGTGGTAAGTAAAGCCAAGATTGCGCTCAATGACTTAGAGATAGAGAAAAGGATTGGCGGCATTGAGTTTTATTCTATGACTATCCGTGTTTTTAAGTTAGCGGATTTAGAAGATCGTTGCGAGGACTACGGGCAAATGGCAATCTATCAGGGAACAATCTCTGAGCATCCCCATAAATTTATCCTTGATGACCATCATATATTTATAAAGGGTAAGCCTGTTGCGGTGTGCGGGAATACCTCAAGTATGCTCAGTAAGACTCGTTTAGCCGGGCATTTTAAGGTGAGAGGAAACCCCACAACCCATTATGGGCTTTTTGTTTGTTCTCCTGTTCTTATAAAAGATAACACGGCAAGCGACGGATGTTGTTAACATATGCGCGCTAATGCGTTGATTATCTTTATCAAATATCCTCAAGCCGGTTTAGTGAAGACACGGCTTGCTAAAAGTATTGGCGTAGATAATGCTAGCCTTTTATATCGTTTATTTGTTGAGGCGCTTCTTAAAAGGACAGAAAATAGCAATTATCAAAGGATAATTTGTTACACGCCGGTTGATAAGAAAAATGAGATTGCGCGCTGGCTGGGTGATGAGGTTATGCGCATACCGCAACAAGGGGATACCTTAGGTGAAAGGTTGTCGCGGGCATTTGCATTTTGCTTTGCCCATGGAGCAAGACGAGTGGTTGCCATTGGCTCAGACAGCCCTTTGCTAGAGGGAAAAATACTACAGCAGGCGTTTAGAAACTTAGAAAAAAAAGACTGTGTACTTGGCCCTGCATTAGACGGGGGATATTACCTTATTGGATTATCTTCCTTTGAGCAAGGCATATTTAAAGGAATAGACTGGGGCACAGAAATGGTTTTTGAACAAACTAGAGATAGGCTTAAGGGATTACAGAAGACACTCCAGGTGTTAGAGCCCTCTTTTGATGTGGATACGTATGATGATATACTCTTGCTGAAGAAGGGGTTACAGGATGCCCTGCGAATAAATTCATTGGGATTAAAACAAATTTTTGATATACTAAATACTATTACAGAAGGCAACACTATACCAGGAAAGAGAAAGGGGTAACTATGCAGGATGAAATGGATATCTTACGGGAAGTAGGAAGCATCGCGGCAGCACACGGAAGTATGGCGCTTTCTGAAATATTAGGAAAGAAGATAACGCTCCTTATCCCTTCCATTGATATTATTTCCACGAGTGGGATTCCTAAGAAGATGGGTATTAAGGACACGGGAATCGCGGTAATTTGCAGGATTTTTACCGGTTTAAGGGGTGAGTCGGTATTTATTCTTGATGAGAAGAATGCTTTTAGGCTGCTTGGTTTATCGCACACAATCAGTGACGATGTGAAGAAATCTGAAGCTATTACCGAGATGGGTATGTCCACGATTAAGGAGATAGGTAATATTGTGATTAACGCGTATCTGGGTGCTATAAGTGTAATGCTTAAGAAGGTAATCCTTTCATTGCCTCCTACGCTTATTTCAGGTACTATTGATGAAATGCTTAACATTGTTATTACTACCTCCGGAGTTGACGATTACGCCCTGCTTGTTGAGGCGGTTTTTGAGGAGCCTCAGGAGAAGATAAAGGGCTGTTTTTATTTGGTGTTATCCCAGAAAGCAGCTTCGGATATACGGGAGTCCTGCAAGCAGATGCTTGAGGATTTGGGGAAGAAATAATTAAAGGATTAATGCCTGCCCGTTTACGGCGGGCAGGCAGGCATAAGCTAAGTGCTCATTGAGGAGGGGGAAAATGCATGATGAATTGGATATTATAAGAGAGGTAGGGAGTATCGCGGCATCTCATGGCAGTATCGCGCTTTCTGAAATTCTGGGAAAAAAGATTTACCTCACCATTCCTTCCGTGGATATGGTTTCCTGCTCAGGGGTTTCAAACAAGATAGATGTAGAGAGGATGGGAATCGCGGTAATATGCCGGATTACCACAGGCATACAGGGCCAGGCAGTATTCATCTTGGATGAGAAGAACGCGTTTAAGATGATTAATATATCCACAAGGATAAATGAAGAAGATAAAAGGTCATCGGTGATGACCGAAATGGGTTTATCTACCATCAAGGAGATAGGCAATATCGTTATCAGCTCATACCTTAACGCGATAGGAATGATCCTTAAAAAAGTAGTCTTGTCGCTGCCCCCCACGCTTATTTCCGGGACTATCGACGAAATCCTTAACATAATCCTTGCCTCATCAGTCATGAATGATTCGGCATTGCTTGTTGAGGCAATGTTTGAAGAGTCTGAAGAGAAAATGAAAGGTGGATTTTATTTAGTATTGTCTCAGGAAGCCGCTTCCGATATCCGAGCTGCCTGCAAAAGAATGCTCGAGGAAATCGAGAAAGGATAGCGATAGTTTTTACGATACGCGTGTCCGCCTACTTAGCCAAAAATTTCGTACATAACCTCGTCCCCCATTTTGATCTCAACCTGTCAATACATTACTTTGTAAATATGTTTTCTCTTGCCCTCCCCATAAAGAGTAGTGAAGCCCGGGGAAATTAATTATAATTTTACTTGACATAGGGTAGGGGGGTATGGTATCATTTCCTATGAAAGGAGCAAATGATGATATGAAACAACAGACTACCCATGAAGAACAGCTAGTATTCCTGAAGAAAATCGAAGGCCAAATTCGCGGCGTACAAAAGATGATAGAAGAAAAACGCTATTGCGTGGATATCATTACTCAAATTCATTCGATCGTGGGGGCATTGTATCGAGTAGAAGATGAGGTGTTTAAGAAGCATATTGACGGCTGTGTCGTGAATGCACTCAAGGGAAAATCAGAAAGCGAGAAGCAGAGAAAGATTGATGAGATTGTAGAGCTTATCGCGCGCTTCAGAAAGACAGGCTAAAATGCAGAGCTTAGAGCTTAGAACTAAGAACTCAGAAGCCGTGAAAGTTAGGAAAAAGATAGGTTTTGGGTTCTTGGCATGTAGTATGCTGGTTAATTCTTTTTCTATCTTTGCCTATTCGCAAGGAGATGCTCATCTTTTAGATTTATCTGAATTAATTGCAGAGGCACGAGAGAGAAATCCTGAAATCTTGGCAGCGAAAAAACGCTATGAGGCTTCAAAAGCGCGTATCCCTCAGGCAAAATCATTAGATGACCCTATCCTTACTCTTGAATTTGAAAAAATTCCTCGCGGCACTTTTCAGTTGAATAATACTATGCCGGATGACCGGATGCTTTCCGTGCAACAAATGTTTCCTTTTCTTGGCAAGTTGCCGCTCAAGGGAAAAATAGCGCTCGTGGAATCTCAGATGTTTGCCGCCGAATATAAGGATAGGGAGCTTGAAGTTATCAAGTCAGTAAAGAATGCCTACTATGATTTATTTATGAACTACAAGGAAATAGAATTAAGCAAGCAAAGTTTAGCATTTTTAGAGGCTATCGCGAATATCTCCACGTCAAAATACACGGTCGGCGATATGGCTCAGGAAGACGTCTTTAAAATACAACTTGAGATAGCCAAGTTTACGAGCGATATTGCCAATTTAGAGCAGGAAAGTAAAGCCAAACAGACACGCCTTAATACGCTGTTACATCGCGAACCCGAAAGCCCCTTAGGCATCCCGCATCTAAGCGAGGACATATCTTTTGAAGGGGATACTAAGCAGCTTTATCAACTCACGCTTTTAAATCAGCCCGACTTGATTATTTCTTCTTATGCGGTTGAGAAAAATAAATATGCCAAGTCTTTGGCTAAAAGAAGCTTCTTTCCTGATCTTATGGCGGCGTTAACCCAGCGCGGGATTGCCTCCGGGATGTACGGGCCGTGGGATTTAATGCTGGCATTCAGCCTGCCTCTTTGGTTTTGGACAAAACAGCGCTATGAAGTAAAGGAGGCGATTACTAATGTGGAGGAGGCCGAGGCAGCGTATGAGGCAATGAAGGATATGGCCTTTGCCCAAACAAAAGAGATGTATACAAAGATAGAAATTGCCAAGAATAAACTCCATCTCTATAAAGCTAATGTCTTGCCGCTACTCGAAAGCTCTCTGGCTTCTTCTATGGCGGGTTTTCAATCCGGGAGGAGCGATTTTATGATGCTCTTAGATACCCAGCGGATGTTGCTTGAAACCAAAATGGAATATTATAAGGCGTTGGTTGAATATAATATGAATATGGCTGATCTAGAGCGAACAATAGGCGTAGGTTTGAAAGAGGTGAAGAAGCTATGAAAAAGATACGTATATTATTTATTGTTTTATTTCTTATCGTGATATTAGCGGCAATAGGTTTACTCCTCAATTCACGCTATCATGTGTTTAAAGGGCATACTTTGGCCCCACAGGGTGAGCAGGCTAAAAAAGACATCTATTATTGCCCTATGCATCCCGGATTTACTTCTGATAGGCCCGGAGATTGCGCGATTTGCGGGATGAAATTAGTCAAAAAGGAGATTGCCCAGAAAATAGAAGCACAAACCAAAACCCCTAAGGAGATATGCCTTTTACATAACTGTCCTATGACTAATTGCCTTATGCAGGCAAGCGGCGATGTGAAGGATTGCCCTTTGTGCGGGGCGCATTTAGCCAAGGAAAGAAAAATACTTTATTATCGTAATCCGATGAATCCCCAAGCTACTTCTCCTGTGCCGATGAAAGATTCAATGGGTATGGATTATGTGCCGGTGTATGAAGAAGCCTCCGGTGAAGTATCAGGCATCAATATCAGTTTAGAAAGGCAGCAGATGATCGGGGTGAAAAAGGAAGAAGTGAAAAAGAGAAGGCTAGAGCATACGATACTTACCGTAGGCAAAGTTGCCTATGATCCGGCGTTATATGTTGCCCAGCAAGAATATTTGCAGGCGTTAAAGGTAAAAGAAAAAATAAACGAGAGCGCCCTTCCTTTAATAAGAGAGCAAACCGAGTCTTTGGTTGAGGCGTCAAAGAAAAAACTTATACTTTTGGGAATGAATGAGGAAAATATAGGCGCCTTAGAGCAGGAAGGAAAGCCTCAAGAGAATCTCTATTTGCCTCTTAAAGAAAATATAGTATGGGTGTATCTTACCATTTATGAATATGAGATAGGCCTGATTAAAGAGGGGCAAAATGTGGAGATAGAAGCGGTTGCCTTTCCGGGTGAGGTATTTAAAGGTAAGGTTATGGCTATAACTCCGGTGCTTGATTCTATGACAAGGTCAATTCAGGTAAGGGCTGAAGTGGAGAATCAAGAGCATAAGCTTAAGCCGGATATGTTTGTGAATGCAAGAATAGGCGTGGATTTGGGCGAAAAAATAGCGGTTTCAGAAGAGGCAGTGATAAATACCGGGAAAAGAACAATCGTGGTGGTTACCAATGGCAACGGTAACTTCTTTAGCAAAGAGGTAATATTAGGGCAAAAGGCCGAAGATTTTTATGAGGTTTTGGCAGGGTTGAATGAGGGGGATATCGTGATAACTTCGGGAAATTTCCTGATTGATTCCGAATCGCGGCTTCAGTCTGCGATTAGCACTTCGACTTCGCTTAGTGCAGGTGACGAACATAAGCATGGGCAGTAAAAATGACTAAACTCGTTGAATACATAATTGAATTTTGCGCCAAGAATAAATTTATTGTTTTCCTTTTGGTGGGGATGGCGGCATTGGCAGGCGTTTATTCAATGACCCATGTGCCTTTAGATGCCATCCCGGACCTTTCGGATACCCAGGTGATTATTTATTCCCGATGGGACCGCTCACCCGATATTATTGAAGATCAGGTTACTTATCCCATAATAACCTCAATGTTGGGTGCGCCGAAGGTTAAGGCAATCAGGGGTTTCTCTGATTTCGGGTTTTCCTATGTATATATTATTTTTGAAGACAAAACTGATATCTATTGGGCCCGCTCAAGGACGTTGGAATATTTAAGCAAGATTACCCAGCGTTTACCTGAAGGGGTGCAGGTAGAACTTGGCCCGGATGCAACTGGTGTGGGTTGGGTGTTTCAATATGCCCTGGTGGACGAAGGCGGTAAGCATTCTCTGGCAGACTTAAGGAGTTTTCAAGACTGGTATCTGCGTTATTACTTGCAGTCTGTGCCTGGAGTTGCAGAAGTAGCTACGGTCGGAGGCTTCGCCCGGCAGTATCAAGTTAATATCAACCCTAACGCCCTTTTGGCGTATAATATTCCTTTGATGCGGGTGATTGAAAATATTCGTAAAAGCAACAATGATGTGGGAGGAAGGCTCGTTGAGTTTAGCGGCGCTGAATATATGGTGCGGGGCCATGGGTATATAAAATCTATACAGGATATTGAAGATATCGTGGTAGCCCAGGGAATGAACGGTATACCCATAACTGTAAAACAAGTTGCCAATGTAACCTTAGGCCCTGATATACGCAGGGGTGTTGCCGAATTGGATGGGAAAGGAGAGGTTGTCGGGGGCGTTGTGGTTATGCGCCATAAAGAAAATGCCTTAAATGTTATCAATAGCGTTAAGGCAAAATTAAAAGAGATTGAGCCGGGCCTGCCTCAAGGCGTAAAAATCATTACTACCTATGACCGTTCGGATTTAATCAAGGCCTCAATTGGCACGGTTAAAGAAAACCTGGTTCAGGAATTGATCATTGTCAGTATAATGCTGATTTTCTTTTTGCTGCATTTTCGCTCGGCCCTGGTGCCGATTATAGGATTGCCTATAGCCACTATTATTGCTTTTATTCCGATGGGCTGGATGAATATTACCTCCAATATTATGTCTTTGGGCGGGATAGTGGTGGCCATCGGAGATATGGTGGATGCCTCAATTGTTTTTGTAGAGAATGTGCATAAGCGGCTTGATGAATGGGCAAAAGGTTTACGCAAGGGAACCCGCGATGAAATCGTTATCGGGGCAATGAAGGAAGTAGGCCCGCCGATATTCGCTTCGCTTATAGTAATGGCAATTGCCTTTATGCCGGTGTTTACTTTGGAGGCGCAAGAAGGCAGGCTTTTTAAACCCTTGGCCTTTACCAAAAACTATTCTATTTTCTTTGCCGCGCTTCTGGCCATAACCCTGACCCCGGCTTTGGTAATGGTTCTTGTGAGGGGTAAAGTCTATAATTTTAGGCCGCGTTGGCTGTGCGCTTTTACCAATTTTCTTATCGGGGGAAAGATTATCTCCGAGGATAATCATCCTATTAGCAAATCTTTGATTAAGCTCTACCATCCTATTGCCTTGGGCGCTATCAAGCATCGTAATATTGTGGTTAGCCTTGCCCTGATTAGTATGTTGATTACTATTCCTGCTTTTATGATGATGGGACAAGAATTTATGCCTCCGCTTAATGAAGGGGCTATCCTCTATATGCCTACCACTTTGCCTGGCCTTTCGGTTACCGAAGCCAGTAAATTACTACAGACTCAGGATAAAATTTTAAAGTCATTTCCTGAAGTAGAGCGAGTCTTTGGCAAGGCTGGTAGGGCTACGAGTTCTACTGATCCAGCGCCTTTTTCTATGATGGAAACCACGGTTATTTTGAAAGATAGAAAATTATGGCGTCCTGGCTTGACCTGGGAGAAATTGATTGACGAAATGGATAGTAAGATGAAATTTCCCGGTTCAACTAATGCCTGGACCATGCCTATAAAAAACCGAATTGATATGTTAACTACCGGGGTGCGTACACCAGTAGGAATTAAAATCTTTGGTTCAAATTTAGAGGAGATTGAAAGAATCGGCACCCACATTGAACGGGTTATGAAAAACGTCCCTGGGACGCGAAGTGTCTACGCTGAACGAGTTACCGGCGGGTATTTTGTAGATTTTGATTTAAAACGCAAAGAGCTTAGCCGTTACGGCTTAACGGTTGAGGAGGCAAACGATATTATTATGTCGGCAATAGGCGGCGAAAATATCACGACCACTATTGAGGGCAGAGAGCGATATCCTATAAATGTGCGTTATGCCCGAGAGCTTAGGGATGATTTAGAGAGGCTCAAGCGAGTGTTAGTTCCCACAATGAATGGCGCTCAAATACCCTTAACCCAGATTGCTGATATAAATATCAGGCTTGGCCCCTCAATGATTCGGGATGAGAATGGTTTGCTTAGCGGGTATGTTTATG
>JAHFFP010000010.1:18261-31247 GCA_023247895.1 Candidatus Omnitrophota bacterium | reverse complement strand
AGGTTAATCCCCAGACCGCTATGGTTTTTCTCTGCGGGCCGTCGGTGATGATTAAGTTTGCCATTAAGGATATATTAAAATTAGGATTTAAAGAACAAAATATCTATGCCTCTTTAGAGCGTTATATGAAATGCGGCATCGGTAAATGCGGCCATTGTTATGTGAAGGGGAAATATGTGTGTACCGACGGCCCAAATTTTTCTTATACCCAGATGAAGAAATTAGGGATTCAAAGTTAACACTACATTCTTAAAGAAAAGCTAAGCCGATAATTACAGTAAACCTTTTTAGGGCTTTTTCGTCTAATATGGTAGAGAGCGAAAAAGGAGGTGCGAAATGAAAGATATAGTAAAGATGGTTTTAACAGGAGTAGCAGTTTTGGCTTTAGGTTTGATTTCGCCGGTGGTTTCTTTTGCCGAGCAAAAGAATGTCCCTCAGGGAGTCCAGAAGCAAGGAAGAGTTCCGGGGGAAGGCTCGCACAAAGGCTGGGAGCAAGGCAAACATAAGGGCTGGGATAAGGATAAGCCTGAGAAGAAATACGGCGAGGGGAAGGATTGGCAAGAGCATAAGAAGCGCAAGGAAGAGCTTCTCAAGCTCAAGGAAGAAAACCCGGAGAAATTCAAGGAAGTAATGAAGGAAAAGAGGGAAAAGGCAAAAGAACATCTTGAGGAGTTAAAGCAAACCGATCCTGGGAAGTACGAGAGGGTTAAAAAGGAAATGGCAGAACGGCGTGAAGAAAAGTTAAGAAGGCTCAAAGAGGATAATCCTGAGAAATTTAAGGAGATAATGCAAAGGCGTAAAGAGAAATTTAATGAAAGGATGGAAAAGTTAAAGGCAGAGGACCCTGAAAAATACGCGCGGGTTATGCAGCACAGGCAAAAGCTTGAAGAGTTAAAACGCCTGCGGAAAGATGACCCTGCGCAGTATAAGGAATATCTTAATGCCCATCCCGAGCTGCGCGAGCGGATAGAAGAGCGTAAGGATAGGCGCGAAGATTTCCGGGATAAGAAAGAGGATGTGTATGACCGTAAGGAAGATATCCTTGATAAGCGCGAGGACATTTGGGATAGGAAACATGACGGAGGAAAAAAAGACAAAATAGAAGATATTTACGACAGGCAAGAGGATATCGCTGATAGGCGAGAAGATATAAGGGATAGAAAAGAATAAGGTTTTTTAGTGTGTTTGGAGAAAGATGGCGATAGAAGCCGATAAACATAAAGAGCTCATCAAGAGAATAAAGCAGGGCGAACGCCCTGCTTTTGATGAGCTTATTGAGTCTTTCAAAGCAAAAGGTTTTGCCATTGCTTTTAACATGATAGGAAATGCGGAAGATGCCAAGGATGCGCTGCAGGAGGCATTTATTAAGATGTATTTTGGTATTAGAGGTTTTCAGGAGAGGTCGCAGTTTTCTACCTGGTTTTACCGCATTGTGGTGAACTGTTCTTTAGATTTCTTAAGGAAAAGAAAGAGGGCAAACCGGGTGTTTACAGAGCTTTTTTCTGGCCAAGACGGCAGCCTAAAAGAGCCAGAAGCAATAGATATTAAAAGCGAGCCGGCAAAGATACTCATTGATAATGAAATAAACCGCTGCCTAGAAGAGTGTATTGCGGGGCTGCCTGAAAGGCAAAAGGCATGTTTTATCTTAAAGCATAAAAATGGCATGAAGATTGAAGAGATTGCGCAGTCCCTTAATTGTAACCCTGCCACCGTAAAGGTGCATCTTTTCAGGGCTGTGGGTAATTTGAAAAAGAGTATGTCAAAATATAAGGTATAAAGGAAGGTGAGCATATGTTGCGATGCTTATTGATAAAAAGAAAATTGTACGATTACCTTGAGGGCAGCCTTTCTCAGATACAAAAGATTAAGGTGAAGAGCCATCTAGAGGTATGCAGCCGTTGCAAGGAAGAATTGTATCAGTTAAAGAATATTCTTGATACGGCTTCTATTAGGAAAATACCTCAACCAAGCGTTGAATTCTGGCATAATTTCAAGGTTGATTTGGATAGAAATCTTAATGAGAAGCTCATGGGTTCTCAGGAAGTAAGGCTCAAGCCAAGGTATTACTTGAAACCAGCCTTTGCCTATATACTGGTGCTTATTTTTACTCTAGTTGTAGGAAACTATCTCTGGAAAAGGCCTTTTGTTTCTTTAAAGCTTGCGGCACAGAATGAAGCGCGGATAGATGAAATGGAAAGTCTTGATGAGGAAATAGAAACGCCGGAATTGAATCAGAGCGAAGACGGGTATATTGATGAGCTAAATCTTATTTATGAGTTAGACCAAGCCTAAGCGCGCCTGCCATTTTTCTTTTTTACAGACTACAAAAAACTTTGTAATTCCTATTTTTACTCTATAATAAAGGTATGATTATAACAGTTTCCGGAGCCCATAGTGGTGTGGGAAAGACAAGCATCGTAGAGGCGTTGCTGCGTATTCTCAAGGGCTGGTCGGCGCTTAAGGTTACGGTTACGCACCCTAAAGGCAAATGCCCTGTGCGTAAAGGATGCCACAGTTGTGATGAGTTAAAGGCAGATTTTGCAGTTATAACCGAGAAGAAAATAATAGAAGCAAGAGGCAAGGATACTGCCCGTTTTAAAGCGGCAGGAGCGAAGAAAGTGCTTTGGCTTAAGGCACAGCCAGAAGCGCTTGGCGCAGGCCTTCAAAAGGCCATATCCTTATTTCAGAAACCCCAAAAGCTGATTATAGAAAGCAATAGCGCCCTTACTTACCTAAAGCCGGATTTAGCGATTTTTGTGAAAAATAAAGACTCTATTCTAAAGTCGTCGGCAAAAAGAATTTTAAATAAAATAGATTTAGTTATAACTTTGTGATATAATTAATTTACTCCGAGTTCTTAAGCCTACGTCAATTAAGATAAGGTTTAGGAGCCGACTCATATTTAAAGAAGAGGCTATCCTTTTATATAAGGAATAGTAGGGTAGAGTGAGAAATTACTCTGCCTCCCAATCTTGGAAAGGAGAAAAGCTATTTAGGAGGCTGGCTTTTTTCTTTTTTAAGAAAGAAGCCAGCCTTTTGATTAAGTGATGATATGAAAGACAGATATAACCGGGAAATAAATTACTTGCGTATTTCGGTTACCGACAGGTGTAATCTACGCTGTGTATATTGCATGCCGGCAGAAGGCATTACCTATAAACAGCCAAAGGATATACTCTCTTTTGAGCAGATTTATAAAATCGTTAAGGCTTCGGTGAGTTTGGGGATTGAGAAGATAAGGATTACCGGGGGTGAGCCTTTGGTAAGAAAAGACTTGCCGCTACTTATAGCCCAGCTTAAATCAATAGAGGGCTTAAAAGAAATTTGCCTTACGACTAACGGCGTGTACCTTGGCGAATACGCGCGGGCCCTCAAAAAAGCTGGCGTGGATAGAATAAACATAAGCTTAGACAGCCTTATCCCGGAAAAATTCCAGAGAATAACCCGCGGCGGGAGTTTGGAGACTGTGCTTACTGGCATAGATTCTGCCCTGGCCGCGGGATTTCCTTCCTTAAAAATCAATATGGTATTACTGAATAATTTTAATACGAATGAGATCCTAGACTTCGCCAAGCTGACCAAAGGTAAGCCGCTTGAGGTGCGCTTTATTGAATATATGCCTACAGGGTTGCATGGTTTTTGCGGGGATGGGTTTAATGTGAATTATTCATCATACGAGGAGGTTTTCTTTAGCGCGCAAGAAGTAAAAGATATTTGCGCAAGTTTAGGCGAGCTTATGCCCATAGAAAGCGATAAGGCTGCCACTGCTAAAACCTTTAAAATTAAAGGATTCCTTGGGAGTGTGGGTTTTATTTCCGCAATCAGTAAGCCGTTTTGCGCCTCCTGTAACAAACTCAGGCTTACTTCAGACGGACGCCTTAGAAACTGCCTGCATTCGGCGAAAAGTATAGATTTTAAGAAGGCCTCGGATGGCGCCGAGGAGGCATTATCTGCTCTTATTAAGGATGCGGTTTATCTTAAGCCTCAATCTCATAATTTATCGGATTTCAGCGTAAAAGAGAAGGGCTTATCGCTTACGCCTGTGGGCATAGATACTGAAAACTTCAGTATGTGCCAGATAGGTGGATAATCCTAAAATTTGCTTCGTCCACTACCGCGGAGGGAGGCAAAATTCGGGATAAAATCAAAGGAGGTGGCAGTTATGTTTATTGACTATGTGCCGCTTATGCTTATTAATATGGCCGCGGGATTATTTTTGCTTGCAACCTGCCTTATCAAGGGTTTTGAGTTTATTCCGGATAAGATGTGGGCAAGCGGGTTTCTTATGTCTAGCTTGATTGCTCTTCTCTGCGGGTTTCATATGATATTTAATTGGCCCTTGCCGGGAAGCTACAATGTTGCCTTTGGGGAGATGTCGGTGCTTTTAGGGATTTTGTTTCTGGGCTCAAGTATCTCTATTGGAAAAGGGTGGGATTTAATGCCGGTTATTGTATACGCTTTTTTCGCCGGGTTTGCCGCGGTTATTGCGGGATTGCGTATTATTAGCTTGGGAATGACTAGAGAACCGATTCTCTCAGGAGCGGGTTTTATTCTTTCCGGCTTAAGCGGGATGTGCTTACCCTTACTCTACTGTCAAAGAAAACAATTTTTGCGTTGGTTCATTATCATTTTTCTGGTGAGCGCAAGCGCTATTTGGCTGCGCACAGGATATATGGCAATCTGGAGCCATTTGAGCGATTTATCCAAATGGATTCCTGCCACGATGAGGTGATGCGATGAATAAAGAGCTTCCGGAATTTCTGCAAGAGGTTATTAAAAAATATCCTGAGTTATGGAAAAGTTACGGAGATTTAGGAGAGGCTATTGCTTCAGTAGAGGGATTGGATGAGCGCAGCCAGCGTTTAGTAAAGTTGGGTATTGCCATTGGCGCCAAGATGGAGGGAGCTGTGCATTCCCATACGCGTAAGTGCAAAAAAACCGGCATAAGTGATGAGGAGATATATCATTGTGCGTTGCTTGGGATTACTACTATCGGCTGGCCCTCGGCAATGGCGTGTCTTTCGTGGATTAATGATATTTTGGAAGGGTTAAAGGTAAAGAAAAAGTAAGCGAATGAATAGAAGCGCTGATAACGGGATTCAGGAAATATTCTCTAAGATCCCTAAGACCTACGATTTAATAAATCATATCTTGACCTTTGGATTGGATATCCTGTGGCGGAAAAAGGCAGCGAAACTAGCACGTAAGCATGGGGGAGAGCGTTGGCTTGATGTCTGTAGCGGTACCGGCGATATGGCAGGCTCTTTATATAAGGCAGCTTTGCCTAAGACAAGAATAGTTGCCTTGGATTTTTGCCTTCCAATGCTCAAGGAGATAGAAAGAAAACCCCAAGGAAAGCGGGTTTCGTTGTGCGTTTCCAATTGTAATGCGTTACCTTTTGCTGATAATACTTTTGATGTGGTAACTATTTCTTTTGCCACACGAAACCTAAATATTGACAGAGAAACTTTGTTGCGGCGTTTTGGCGAATTCCGAAGGGTTCTAAAGCCCGGGGGAAAATTTATAAATCTTGAGACTAGCCAGCCTTTGGCAAAATGGTTTCGTGAGGCCTTTCATTGGTATATTGCTCTTATGGTAAAACCTATAGGGTATATATTCTCCGGTTCAAAAACGGCATACGCGTATTTGTCATATACTATCCCCCGTTTTTTCCCGGCGCAGGAGTTGGAGAAGATTCTATATCAGGCAGGGTTTAAGAAGGTAGATTTTTCACAGCTTACTTTTGGGATTTCGGCAATCCATACAGCGGTTAAATGACTGATGTCTGGTACCAAAACTCTATTGAGTGCTTGGCATTGAAAGAAGGTAGTGAACATATGCAAATGGTGGATATTTCAACAAAAGAGGTTACCGAACGGGAGGCAGTCGCTCAAGGAAGGGTATTCCTCAAGGCTACGGTAATCAAGTTAATTAAAGATAAGAAAAC
The DNA here is from genome assembly GCA_023247895.1 of Candidatus Omnitrophota bacterium. Classification (GTDB taxonomy): domain Bacteria; phylum Omnitrophota; class Gorgyraeia; order Gygaellales; family UBA12090; genus GWF2-43-52. Next base: position 25,300 of record JAHFFP010000010.1, on the reverse strand, counting down.
CCCCAAGGGTGATGTGTTAGAAGCAGCTAAAATTGCGGGGATATTTGCTGCCAAGAAAACGCCAGAGATAATCCCTCTTTGCCATCCTATTCCTATTACAAGCATGGGGATAGCGTTTACTTTAAAAAAGGATCAGGTGCATATTATTACTACCGTAAAAGGCCAAGCCAAGACTGGTTTTGAGATGGAGGCCTTGACTGCTGCCTCAGTTGCAGCCTTAACTATTTATGATATGTGTAAGCCTTTGGACAAAGATATTGTTATCTCGGAGATAAAACTTTTAAAGAAAACAGGCGGAAAGAGCGGAACGTATGTTAGAAAATAAACGAACGATTGACAAGAGAAAAGAAACGATGGATGAGGAAAACCATGTGGGAAAGATACAAGCGATATCGGTGTCTCAGGAAAAAGGCGTTAAGAAAACAAATATGCAACGCGTTGTTTTGAAAGAGGATTTTGGGATTATCGGTGATGCGCACGCAGGGACAAAGAATAGGCAGGTGAGCCTTTTGGCAATTGAGTCTATAGAGAAAATGAAGGCGAAAGGCTTAAAAGTTAAAGCCGGGGATTTTGCCGAGAATATTACGACTCAAGGGATTGATTTGTTAAATTTTAAGATTGGAGATAGAGTGAAAATCGGCCAAGAGGTAATTTTAGAAATTTCACAGATTGGCAAGGAGTGCCATACCAGATGTAATATTTATTATCAGGCAGGAGATTGTGTGATGCCTAAGGAAGGGATTTTTGCCAAGGTGCTTAAGGGCGGGGAAATTGAAGTAGGGGATAGTATAGTGGGGGTTGGCTGATGGAGAAACCAGTAAGCAGTAACCATAACCCAGAAAAAGAAATCTATAAGGTTGCTATTTTGACCATAAGTGACCGATGTTCACGGGGTGAGCGGGAAGATGAAAGCGGAAAAGCCATACAAGGGTTGATAAAAACCCTTCCGTTAGAGTTTGTAAAATATGAGATTATTCCTGATGAGCCGCAGATGATTAAGGCGAAACTTATTGAATATTCTGACAATCTCAAGGTTGATTTGGTCTTAACTGATGGCGGGACAGGTTTTACTCCCAGAGATAATACCCCTGAGGCAACCAAGGCGGTATTGGATAAGGAAATCCCGGGCATCCCTGAGGTAATGCGCATGGAATGCCTGAAATTTAGCCGCCGGGCAATGCTTTCCCGCGCGGTGAGCGGTATACGAGGAAGGACGCTTATTATTAATCTTCCCGGAAGCACCAAAGCAGTAAAAGAATCGTTAGCAGTGATTTTGGATACGCTGATTCATGCCTTAGATATGATAAGAGGGTTAGACCACTAAAAGCGATGTCTGGCACTAAAACCTCATTTAGTGCCTGGCATTGAGATTGATAGTATGATTTTGTTGAAATTATTTTTATTTTTTTTAAAGGGTGGATTATTCGCCATAGGCGGCGCGTATTCTTTCCTGCCTTTGCTTGAAAAAGAAATGGTGGAGAATTGCCATTGGCTTACCAAAGAAGAATTCTTGGATGTCTTGGCAGTAGTAAAGGTTTTTCCCGGAGCCATCTCTATTAAATATGCCACCTATGCCGGATACAAATTAGGAGGGATCCCCGGAATAGTCTGCGCGAACCTTGGGAACCTTCTTGCGCCCGTAATTTTAGTGCTTGCCGCGTCAGTATTCTATATAAAGTATAAAAATGTACCTGCCGTGAAAAGGGCATTCAGCGTTATTGAGCTGGTGATATTTTCAATGATTATTGCCGTTGCCTTCCAATCTATAGAGCCGAATAGGCTGATGAACCTTAAAAGCCTGCTTATTATTATGGTTTCATTCGCGCTATTTGTGTATACCAAAATTGATCCTGCCGTCATGCTTATCGGCGCGGGTATCGCGGGAATCTTCCTTATTAAGTAGTCAATAGGAAAGTGTATCTGCGGTTTAATCTTTAAACTCAAATATGCGCCTGCTTTTTTCTATAAACTGCGGCACTGTTTTGCTGGGCACAATTTTGATAAGCGGCGGCTTTAGCCCGGAAAAATATTCCGGCCCGCGTTTAAATTCATTTTTATCTGAAAAAAACATCAAAAACATGACGGCACAGATAAATAAGCCGATAATTCCTGAGGCAATGGCTCTTTTTTGAAATGAGATGTTGGTGGCAATATATAAATTTGCCGCTAAAAGCAGCGACACAGAAAGAGGTATGGTAATAGCTGAAGCTATCCTTACCGCGAAAATGCTGCTCGTAAGATATCCAAGAATACTTTGAGCCTCGTTTATGAGCTGTAGCGACAAAAAGAAAACAGAAAAAATTGAAATTTGATGGATGAATCTAGATTTGCTTTTTATCAAATGCCCTATAAACGCCCATATCCCTGCGCCTATTACGATAGCGATGATTACTGCTGTACCGCTGAGCAATAATTCAGGAATGGATATTTTTCTTGAGCTTCTCAAATATGCGCAAAGAGAATATAGAGAAAAGGCTAGAAGGAGGAGAATCCAGCCATTGCGGTGTTTGCCTGTTTTTTTGAAGAGCCTGTGTGGATGAACCAAGCGTTTGGCCGGCTCAACAGGATGTGAGGGAGAAAAAATACGCAAGGTTGTTTTCCCGAGTATGATTTCATCTCCGGATGCCAGGAGCGCCTTTACGCAATTTCTATCAAGACGCTTAATGAAGATGCCGTTTTCCTTACTGGCATCTTCAATATGCCAGCCGTCTTCATCATGGGATAATACGGCATGTTCAGCGGATAGGTAGGGGTCAGCGATGATTACATCATTTTTGTAACCGCGGCCTATGGTAATCTGTTCAGAATTAAACGTAAAGTGCTCTTTATGGCCGCGATGATAAGTTATTTCAATAACTATTTTTGCCATCGGATTTGGCTTGTGAATTTTTTGATAAATTCAAGCGCTTTATCTTTTCCGGCGCCCAATATTGACAGGTGGATGATAAGGCCTTTATTCTTATTGTTTACAGAGGCAAGCTGCACATGGAAATCATACATCTGAGGAAAACGCTTGTAGTTACGCGCGCATAAGGCTATTTTCCAGTCTGTTCCATCAATGCTGACAAAATCAGAGCTGCAGTTAAAATTAGCCACATCATGTTTTGAGGCATTGTCAAAAGAGGTGGCGGCAAAGAAACTCTCAAAGGTATTATAGAAACGCAGCGTGTTAAGTTTTTTGCTTTCAAGCCAGCTGTAGTGATAGGTAATCATTCCTGTGTAAAAATCAGAATCTACGTAGAGTGAGTCCTGGCAGTAGCAATTAAGCCATGATTTTTTATAGAGATCCTCTTCGTAATCTTCAGAATCCGCCCAACATTTATACGCCTTGGTTATTTCCGATGGCACTATGGCTTCTCCTATTGAAGATGATTCCCATTGGAGCGAAAGTAAGGTATCAATTATCTCTTTTTGGTTTTTAAGAAGCTGTGTTTCTATGTGGGTATCCCAATTGGCTATTGGTTGATGGTTTCTTTTGAGGGAACGCTCAGACAATTCTTTTAAGAATTCTACAGGCACAAAAAAGCTTATCTCGTTCCCAAGAGTCGAGACATTAATACCGATTACTTTTCCTTCATGATTGACTGCCGGGCCTCCGCTCATTCCCGGGTTTATAGAGCCTGAAAACAATATCTTTTTGTATAAGGAATCTTTCATCAGCCCATTATATATGCCTTCAACAATTGAGGTGCCTAAATCATGAGGATTGCCTAAAGAAAAAACTTTTGTTCCTTTAGATAAGGATAGCGATTCACCTAATTCCAGATATTCTTTTGGTTGGCCGTCAGTTTTGGCAATGGCGATATCGTGAATTACATCCACATCTATTATTTTGAGCAGCCCAATAGAATTGTCTTCCTTAATATATTCTATATGATAGCGTTCGGGAAAACGTACCGCGGATGCGACTACATGGTAGTTGGTCGCGATGTGGCCGTCTTGGGTAAATAAGAATGCTGAGCCAATGCTTGCTTTTTTACCGGTTGAGGTATCGATTAAGCGGATTTGATAGACAAAATTCTTGCATTTCTCATACATTGTTTGTGCTTCATCAGTGTATTTTGCGGCTTGCGCGAATACATATGAAGCAGATAACAGTGCAGAAAATAATAAGCAGGTGCTTAATAGCGTGAGTTTTTTACTTATGTTTGAGAGATAATGCATAGGGGGGGGTGAGAAGTGTCTTCTCTATTGAGTAAGGTAACATATTCAAAAGGGAGAGTCAATAAAAAACTATTGTAAGCTGTTATATGGAGAGAGCATTTTCAAATTGCTTAACGTGTCTCTTTATGATAAAATATATAAAGTTGATAACATACTATCTTTTAAAAAAAGGAGGAATTATGTCTGTAGTACACGCAACGGATAAAAATTTTAAAGACGAAGTTTTGAAGGCAGAGGTGCCGGTGCTGGTAGATTTCTTCGCTGAATGGTGCGGGCCTTGCAAAATGGTAGGCCCGGTAGTGGAAGAGATTGCCAAGGAGTATAAGGGAAAGCTCAAAGTGGTTAAGGTGGATGTGGATAACGCGGGCTCGACCGCCTCAAGCTATGGTATTATGTCAGTGCCTACCCTTATGATATTTAAAGATGGGAAAGCCGCTTCCCAAAGCGTGGGCGCCCTGTCAAAATCCGAGTTAAAAAACAAATTGCGCGAGGTTTTAGGTGACTAAAAGGATCTTTATTGCCGCAACTATGCAAAATGACGGCAAAACCACTGTCTCCATGGGGCTTATTTTTAACTTCATGGAGCGTTTTAAGAACATAGGTTTTATCAAACCTATTGGCCAGCGTTATTTGGAAGAAGAAGGCCAGAAGGTTGATGAGGATTCAGTGTTGATTGAGGATGTCTGCGGCATAAAATGCGGCATTAAAGATATGAGCCCGATCGCTGTTGAGAAGGGGTTTACCGAAAGGTATATCCTCAAGCCGGATAAAGAAAGTATAGATACTCAAATAAGAGAGTCTTTTGCCAGAGTTGTCAAGGATAAGGAGTTTGTGGTTATTGAAGGCACTGGTCATGCCGGGGTGGGTTCGGTATTTGACCATTCTAATGCTAGTGTGGCTAAACTTTTAGGCGCAAAGGTGATTTTGGTTTCTTCAGGGGGAATCGGCAGGCCTATAGATGAGATTATGCTCAATAAGTCTCTCTTTGAGAAAGAGGGGGTAAGTTTACTTGGGGTAATTATCAATAAGGTTAAACAGGACAAATTTGACAAAGTGAAACGCTTGGTAAAAGAAGGGCTTAAACGCCTGGGAGTGAATGTCTTAGGGGTGATGCCTTATCAGTTAATGCTTACCTATCCGACGATGCGCCAGATTTGGGAGGAGACCAATTTCAAGATTTTCTCAGGCAAAGAGTGTATGGATAATTACATTGCCAAAATCGTCATCGGCGCTATGGAGCCGCACGATGCCCTCAACTTTATCTCTGAGAATTCGCTTTTGATTACCCCCGGCGACAGAGAGGATTTGATTATGACTGCATTAGGTTTACATATTTCAAAAGCAAATGTCTGTCCCACGCAGATAGCGGGAATGATTTTGACCGGAGGCTTCTTGCCGCATCCGGAAGTTGTGGGAGTGATGAAAAATACTAATATCCCGGTTTTTACGACGGAGTTAGACACATACACTACCGCTTCTTTAATCCACGATTTAACGGTAAAAATCAGGCCTCAGGATACGGATAAGATTGAGGCGGTAAAGAATATGGTAAAAGATTATGTGGCGATTGATGAGATACTTAGGTTGATTTAAAAGGATTTATATGAAGAATATAGATGTGGTGAAAGACTTTCGTAGGAGGGCAAGCCAGAGGCAGAAGTTAATTATCCTGCCTGAAAAAGAGGATGCCCGTATTCAGGCGGCAGCAAAGATAGTTAAGGATGAAAATATTTCCCGGATACTTCTTTTGGGAAAAGAAGATTTAGAGAAGGCTAAGATAGAAAAGTTTTCTCAGGTATTCTTTGAGTTAAGAAAGCATAAGGGGGTTACTCTTGAGGAAGCAAAAACTACAGTAAGCAATCCCTTATATTATGCGGCGATGATGGTGAAAACTGGAGAAGCCGATGGTTTTGTCGCAGGGGCAGCTAATTCTACGCCTGATGTGGCGCGGGCGGCAATATATTGTTTAGGTGTTGACCCAAAAATAAATACAGTTTCCAGCTGTTTTATTATGGTGTTTCCGGAGGCAACCTTTGGCGAGAATGGCGTTTTGTTTTTTGCTGATTGCGGAATAGTGCCTCAGCCCACCGCAGAGCAATTGTCACAGATTGCTATTTCTAGCGCGAGGCTCGCTGAAGATGTGTTAGGAATTTCACCAAGAGTCGCGATGCTCAGCTATTCTACTAAAGGCTCAGCCAAAGGAGACCTGGTAGATAAGGTAAGGGAAGCAACAAGGTTAGCCAAACAGCAAAGGCCGGATTTATTGATTGACGGGGAAATACAATTAGATACCGCAATTGTTCCTGAGGTTGCCAAGATTAAGGATCCAAATGGCATTTTAGGCGGCAGGGCAAACGTGTTAATTTTTCCCAGTTTGGAAGCAGGCAATATCGGGTATAAGCTTACTCAGCGCTTGGGTAAGGCAAGGGCAATCGGGCCTTTACTTCAAGGGTTAAACAAACCGTGCAGTGATTTGTCGCGCGGGTGCCTACTTGAGGACATTGTAGATACCGTGGCAGTGACTGCGCTGAGGGCATAAAAAGTCAAAAGGCAAAAATAAAAAGGTAAAAACAACAACCAAATTTTGATTTTTACATTTTTTACTTTTGAGTTAGCAAATGCGTATTCTTGTAATTAACTGCGGCAGTTCGTCAATTAAATATAAATTCTACGAGATGCCTAAGGAAACGTTGATTTCTAAGGGCGCAATAGATAAAATTGGCGAGGAAGGAAGTAGTGTAAAGAATCACCGCCAGGGCCTAGAGATTATCCTTAGGAAGGCTGACGGGGTTGAAACTGTAGGCCACCGGCTGGTGCATGGAGGAGAAGAATTCAGGCAGCCGGCGCTTATTGATAGAAAGGTAATCAGTAAAAT
>JAHFFP010000010.1:0-18251 GCA_023247895.1 Candidatus Omnitrophota bacterium | reverse complement strand
CTTGCGCCTCTACATAATCCGGCGAACTTGGAAGGTGTCCTTGTCTGCGCCGATATTTTAAAAGGTATCCCGCAGATAGCGGTATTTGATACCGCCTTTCATCAAAGCCTGCCGGAGAAAGCCTTTATTTACGGCCTGCCCTATAGTTTTTATCAAAAATGGGGTCTGCGCAGATACGGCTTTCACGGCACCAGCCATGAGTATGTGGTAATAGAGGCGGCCAAAAGGTTAAAAAAAGATGTTTCCAAAGTTACTTTGATTACCTGCCATCTGGGCAATGGCTGCAGTATTAGCGCAATCAAAAATGGCAGGTCAGTAGATACGAGTATGGGGTTTACCCCTTTGGAAGGCCTGCTTATGGGTACACGTTCAGGAGATATTGACCCCGCGCTTGTGACATATTTAATCCAAAAGAAAAAGTTGTCTGCTCATTCGGTAGATACTCTCTTAAATAAGGAAAGCGGGCTTAAGGGCGTATCAGGAATAAGCAATGATATGCGTAAAGTTAAAGTGGCCGCGCAAGGAGGCAATCAACGCGCAAGGCTTGCTATAGAGATATTTATGTATCGTATTCAAAAGTATATCAGCGCGTATTTAGGGGTGTTAGGAAAGGCAGATGCTATTATTTTTACCGCAGGGATTAGTGAAAATCAACCTATTCTGATAAAAGATATTTGCCGTAATTTATTTGATAACTTAAAAGTGAAACCAAGGGTTATGGTAATCCCTACTGATGAAGAGTTAATGATTGCGCGCCAGGCGTATAACGTAGTGATCAGTGACCGGTGACCAGTGCAAAATTTTCGGGGAACTGGTTACTGGTAACTGGCCGCTTCCGAACGGAGTGAGGGTAGAATGTTACGGATAATGTTAAAGTCAAAGATTCATAGAGCACGGGTGACCGAGGCAAACTTGCAATATAAGGGAAGCATTACTATAGATAAAAAACTGCTTGAGGCCGCGGATATTTTGCCCGGGGAAAAGGTTGAGGTGCTGAATTTACATAATGGCACACGGCAGGAGACCTACGCGATTGAAGGTAAGCCTGGTTCAGGGGTTGTGTGCTTAAATGGCCCGGCAGCGCGCCATGCCTGCGTGGGTGATATTTTAGTTGTTTTGGCGTACGGCATGATTGAGGATAAGCTTGCGCTAAAATTGAAGCCGAAGATTGTGTTAGTGGATGAGAAGAATAGGATAGTGAAGAAAAAATAGTTTGTTGATAGTTTATGGCGGAAGAGTGTATAGCATGCAATTTTTCTATAGACCATCGACTATTGACCATCGACTATTGACTAATTATGCTCGGACGCATCTACATTATCGGGGAGCCGATTTTAAGGAAAAAGACTAAGCCTGTAGAAAAGGTGACACAGGCAGAGCGCCAGCTTTTTGATGAGATGCTAAAGTTAATGCAAAAGGCCCAAGGGGTAGGCCTGGCTGCAAATCAGGCGGGTATTGATATGCAGATGTGTGTGGTATGCGTCGGCGAGAAGGTATTAAAATTAGCCAACCCAAAAATCCTGAAGAAAAAAGGTTTTGATATATTTGAAGAAGGCTGCCTGAGCCTTCCCGGTATTATGATTAAGGTAAAACGCGCACAAGAGATAGTGTGCGAAGCGCTCAATGAAAATAACGAATTAATCCAATTTGAAGCGCAAGAGTTATTGGCGCGCGCCATTCAGCATGAGGTGGATCATCTGATGGGGAAGATGATTATTGATTATGCCCCTGTCTGGCAGAAGCTTGCCTTAAAGGAAAAAATAAAAGAGCTCAAAAACAAAAGTAAACCGTAATGATTTCCCGCCTGCCTTCGTGGTTTAAACAAGAAATCCCTAAAGATATAAGTACAATTAAAAACCGTTTACGCAGTTTTGAGAACGCCAGGCTAAATACGGTATGCCAGAGCGCGCATTGCCCGAATATCAATCATTGTTTTGAACATAACAGCGTTACCTTTATGATCCTGGGAGATGCCTGTAGCCGTAACTGCAGCTTTTGCGCGGTGCATAAGGACAGGCTCTATCCCTTGGATTTATCAGAGCCGTATAACTTAGCGCTTGCTATACAAAATCTTAATTTGCAGTATATTGTTATCACTTCTGTTACCCGCGATGACTTGCCTTACGGTGGAGCTACGCACTATTGCAGGGCAGTATATGCGATACGCGCGCTTAATCCAGGTAAAAAAATAGAATTATTAATCCCGGATTTTAAAGGCTCCAAATCAGCCCTTTTGTTAGTGGTTAAATCACAACCGGATATTATTGCCCATAACCTGGAGACAGTAGAGTGTTTGTATTCCAAAATACGGCCTCAGGCGAGGTATAATCGTTCTTTGAAAGTGCTAAAAAATATTAAGGAAATAGGTTTTGATGGTTTTACAAAATCTGGTATAATGCTGGGATTTGGCGAGTGCGAAGAAGATGTCCTCAAGGCAATTGCTGATTTAAAAGATGCGCATTGCGATATCCTTACCTTAGGCCAATATTTAGCGCCGTCGAAGGCGCACGCGCGGGTAAAGGAATTTATCCCTTTAGAGAAATTTGAGTTTTACCGCCAAAAGGCGCTTGCATTAGGTTTTAAAGCGGTATTTTCCGGCCCATTAGTAAGGAGCTCATATCGGGCACAAGAAGTGTATGCAAAAATTACTGAATAAATTGTATAAGCTTTCAGTTGTCAGCCTTCAGCATTATTTTTTAGCTGAGAGCCGATAGCTGATAGCTGATAGCTAAATTATGTATGATTTGATTATTATTGGCGGTGGCCCCGCGGGCTTAACCGCGGCATTATATGGGGGTAGATCCCGTCTTAAGACATTGCTTTTAGAGAAAATGTGCTTGGGCGGGCAGATTATTTTATCTCCTACTATTGAAAATTATCCCGGATTTGTAGGAGGAGTGGTTACTACCGAGTTGATTTCTGCAATGCACAAACAGGTTGAAGAACTCGGGGTTGAAATAAAGAACGATGAGGTCACTCGAATAATTACCACAGGACAATTAAAGGTTACCGCGCGCGAAGGTGAATATGTAACGAAAACTATAATTCTTGCCACCGGAGCGTTTCCTAAGAAATTGGGTATTTCCGGTGAAGATAAATTGATTGCCAGGGGAGTTTCTTATTGCGGGACCTGCGACGGCCCTCTTTTTAAAAACAAGGATATCTTTGTGGTTGGCGGAGGCGACAAGGCCGTTGAGGAGGCGATATATTTAACCCGATACGCTCACAAGGTTACCTTTATACATCGCCGTGATGAGTTGCGGGCAAGTAAGATTTTACAAGAGAGGCTTTTTGAAAACAAAAAAGTGGAAATTCTCTGGAATACAGTGCCGCTTGAGATTTTAGGCGAAAAAAGGGTAGAGGCAATCAGGATTAAGAACCTTAAAGATAATCAGGTGAATGATGTCGCGTGTTCCGGGGTTTTTATTTTTGTAGGGATACATCCTAATACGGAATTTTTAGGAAGTGTAACAAAGTTAGATGAGCAAGGGTTTATTCTTACCGATGAAGCGATGAAAACTTCGGTTGAAGGGATATTTGCTTCTGGAGATTGCCGCAGGAAAACCCTCGCTCAGGTAATTACCGCTTGTGGAGACGGCGCAACCGCGGCGTTTAGCGCCAATCATTATTTGGAGTTGATGAAACAATGAAAATCTCAGAATTTCCTACGAATCATTCAAAATTAAAAAATTGGGTTAGGCAGATGAGCGCGATGTGTAAGCCGCAGAGCATTGTCTGGATTGACGGCTCAGAGCATCAAAAGAAAATATTGGAAAAGGAGGCATTATCCACGGGGGAGATCCTGCGGCTTAATCAGGAAAAGCTCCCCGGTTGTTTCTATCATCGTTCTGCCAAAGACGATGTCGCCCGCACCGAGCACCTGACTTTTATCTGCACAAAGAAAAAAGAAGACGCCGTCCCTGCGAACAACTGGATGGCTCCCGATGAGGCATACAAAAAGTCTGAAGGCATTTTTAAAGGGGCTATGAAGGGTAGAACTATGTATGTGGTACCTTTCTCTATGGGCCCGGTAGGTTCTCCCTTTAGCAAGATTGGCGTAGAATTAACCGATTCTATTTATGTGGTTTTGAATATGCTTATTATGACAAGAGTCGGCGAGCAGGTATTGAAGCAATTAGGTAAAGATGTTGAGTTTACCAAGTGTTTACATTCTAAGGCAGAATTAGATATACAGAAAAGGCTGATTGTGCATTTTCCTGAAGACAACACGATTTGGAGCGTGGGCTCAGGCTACGGCGGTAATGTGTTATTAGGCAAGAAATGTTTGTCGCTGCGTATCGCAAGTTATTTAGGTAAACGCGAAGGCTGGCTGGCTGAGCATATGTTGATTATGGGAATCGAGGAGCCTAACGGCCATATTAAGTATATTGCCGCGGCCTTTCCCAGCGCCTGCGGCAAGACTAACCTTGCAATGCTGATTCCTCCCGAAGGGCTTAAGCGAAAAGGCTACAGAATCTGGACTGTGGGCGATGATATAGCCTGGATGCGTATTGATTCAGACGGCGCGCTGTGGGCGATTAATCCTGAGGCAGGATTTTTCGGGGTTGCCCCGGGGACAAATTCAAAGACTAATCCCACTATGGTAACGACTATTCAAAAAGATACCATATATACGAACGTGCTCTTAAAACATGATAAAACAGTATGGTGGGAAGGCGCTGACGGGGATGTCCCCGCGGAAGGCGTTGATTGGCAGGGCAGGCTTTGGAAGCCGGGGATGTTAGATGGCGATGGGAACATTGTAAGAGGGGCTCATCCTAATAGCCGTTTTACTACGCCTATTATGAATTGCCCATCAGCTTCATTTCGCCTTGAGCAGCATCACGGAGTGCCCATCTCTGCGATTGTATTCGGCGGCCGCAGGGCGCATTTGGCTCCTTTGGTGTATGAGTCATTTAATTGGCAGCATGGGGTATTTGTGGGGGCAACTATGGCATCGGAGACTACCGCAGCCCAAGCTGGTAAAGTCGGGCAGGTCAGGCGGGATCCTATGGCAATGCTTCCTTTTTGCGGCTACAATATGGCGCAGTATTTTACCCATTGGCTTACGATGGGTAAGCGCATGAGACATCCTCCAAGGATATTTCACGTGAATTGGTTTAGGACCGACGAAAAGGGTGAATTCTTATGGCCTGGCTATGGTGAAAACTTAAGAGTCTTGGAGTGGATACTTGAGCGTTGCGATAATAAGATGGATGCGCTAAAAGCGCCTATTGGGTTTATCCCGCGCTCGGCGGATATCGATATGACGGGATTACCTCTTGCCCCACAGGTTTTAGAAAAATTACTTGCGATTAACAATAGAGAATGGCTTGAAGAGTTAAAAGGCATAAAGGAATTCTTTGGGCAATTTAAAAAAGATTTGCCTCAAGAGTTATGGCAGGAGTATGAGGCATTAGAGGAGAGACTTAAGGAAAAATAAGTTTGAAATACATTGAAATAAGTGGAAATTAATGGAAGCTTATTAAAATTATTGAACAACACGCAATTGTCCCGATAATAAATTTCAATAAATATCACAATGAAAGACGCTGAATGTATTTTATCTACAAATTTAGAGGGGCTAAAGTTATTCCGCCGTGGCAAGGTAAGGGATGTCTATGAGTTAGGCGATAACCTTCTTATTGTCGCTACGGACAGGATATCCTGCTTTGATGTGGTGCTGCCTACGCCGATTCCGTATAAGGGTATTGTCTTAAACCAGATTTCCCAGTTTTGGTTTGATTTTACCAAGGATATTGTAAAAAATCATTTACTTACTGCTAATGTTGATGAGTGTCCAGAAGAAATGCAGAAGTATGGGCAAATGCTTAAGAGACGTTTTATGTTGGTAAAAAAGGCCAAGCCTTTAGCGATAGAATGTATTGTGAGAGGGTATCTTTCAGGCTCAGGCTGGAAGGAGTATCAAACCAAAGGCACGGTTTGTGGCTTAGCATTGCCCAAAGGGCTTAAAGAATCAGAAAAATTGCCAGGGGCGATTTTTACGCCTTCAACCAAAGCCGATGTCGGGCACGATTTGAATATTAACGAAGAAGAGGCAAAGAAAATCGTCGGAGAAAAAATATTTCTAGAAGCAAAAGCTAAGGCGCTCGCCGTATATAAAAAGGCGGCAGAGTATGCGTTAGTGCAGGGTATAATTATCGCGGATACTAAATTTGAGTTTGGTATGTATGGCAATGAGCTTATCCTTATTGATGAAGCCTTGACCCCCGATTCTTCGCGTTTTTGGCCGAAGGATTCTTATGTGGTAGGACAAAGCCAATCAAGTTTTGATAAGCAATTTGTGCGTGATTATTTGGAGTCCATCCATTGGGATAAGAATCCCCCTGTACCGCGGCTCCCGCCTGACATAGTGGAAAAAACAACCGAAAAATATTTAGAGGCATATACTCGGCTTACCAAATTTACGTTATAAATGAAGAAAATACTTTCTGTATTCTTGCGATGCAGCATAAGTATCGCCTTTCTCATTATTCTTTTTCGAAAGATTGATTTTAAAGATACTTTCAAACTTCTTCTTACCTTAAACCCCATTTATTCTATCTATGCCTTAGTATTCTTTTTCATCATATATGTTTTGGTGTTATACCGCTGGAAAATGCTCCTTGATGCGCAAGGGGTGCGGTTGCCTTTTAAGCGTGTGGTAAGTTCTTATGCGGGGGGGCTTTTTTTTAGCCTGTTCCTTCCTTCAACTATTGGCGGAGACATTGCGCGTAGCGTAGACTTGTCAATATACGCCAAGAGCCGAAGCGTGATTGTGGCAAGTGTGCTTTTGGATAGGTTAAGCGGTTTTGTGGGGCTGGTGGTAGTGGCATTTGTTGGGCTTATGGTGGGCCACCGGTTCATTAAGGAGCCATCAGTGTATTTTACCATATTTCTTATGGCAGCTTTGTTAGGGGCAATGCTTTTAGTTATTTTTAATCAAGGCATTTACCGGCGCATAAGCCGTCCCTCTCTGCACAAAAATGCGTGGAAAGAGAGGCTCAAAAAGCTGCATGCGGAAATTTATTTTTTCCGCTCTAAACCTTTGGTGTTATATCTTAACCTGTTTTGTTCGATACTTATTCAAGTCGGAGCTTCTGTAGTTTCTTATTTCTTGCTGCGCGCCCTCAATGCCAAAATGTATTTCTTTTATCCTCTCATTTTTAACCCCGTAATCACCGTTATCACTACTATCCCTATTGCAATAGGGGGATTAGGCCTGCGGGATGCGGCAAGCATCTTTTTTTATACCAAAGTAGGTATTGCCAAAGACGTTGCCTTGGGGCAGGCGTTGCTTACCTTCGCCCTGATTGTGCTCTTTGGTTTAATCGGAGGCATTGTATATGTCTCTACACTTCATTATCGACGGGTACAACCTCATCAAACAGACGCGGCTTCTTAACAAAGTCAACCTTGAAGATTCGCGGGAAGCCTTAGTGAGATTTTTGACTGTCTACCGGCCTCACGGTAGTAAAACTAACAGGGTTACCGTTGTTTTCGATGGCAGAGAGGGGAATTTCTATACGAAGCCTGTTTCTTGCATAGAAATTATTTTCGCCCAAAGCCAAAGTGCGGATGATAAGATTAAACATCTGGTAGAAAAATCGGAAAATCCCAAGAGTGTAGTGGTGGTAACTAATGACAGAGAAATTCGATTTTTTGTAAAGCAGCTGAATGCACAGGTAAAGACAGTGGAGGAGTTTCTTGACAAATTTAATCCTTCTAAGGTAAAAGACACTCCTGATGAGAAGACTATTGTATCTCCCCTTGAGGCAGCAAGGATTACTGAGGAAATGAGGATGATATGGCTAAAAAAACTCTAAATCTTAAACTCGAAACCCTAAACAAATCTAAAGCATTATATTTCCATCCCCACTGGTACAAGCTAGTATAATGAAAACAGGCGAAAACTATATCAAATTCCTGGGGACTGCAGGGGCGCGCTTTGTGATGATTAAACAGCTTCGTTCCTCAGGAGGTATCTGGATTTCTTATAAGGGCACGAATGTAATTATCGACCCCGGCCCTGGGAGCATTGCCCGTTGCGCACTGAGCAAGCCCAAGATGGATCCTACCACGTTAGACGGTATTATTTTAACCCATCGCCATTTAGATCATTCAAACGATATAAATGTGATGATTGAGGCAATGACCGAGGGCGGATTTAAGAAGAAAGGTGTGGTCTTTTTACCTGCGGATGCAATGGATGATGAACCGGTAATATTAAGGCATTTGCGCCCGGTGGTGGAAAGAATAGAAATTCTGGATGAGAAGAAAAAGTATGCAATAGGAGAGATTGCCTTTAGCGTGCCCTCTCGGCAAAGGCATCCCGTGGCAACCTATGGCTTGAACTTCGATTTTAAAAAGACCGTTTCTTTAATAACCGATACGCGTTATTTTGAGGGCATAGAGGATATGTATAAAGCAGATATTGTGATTATCAATGTGGTCTTTTTTGAAGAGCGTCCGGCAATCGAACATTTAAGCCTGCCAGATGCCAAGAGAATTATTGAGAAGATTAAGCCTGAAACTGCAATACTGACCCATTTTGGCATGACTATGCTTACCCATAAGCCGCACCTCTTGGCAGAGCAATTGTCTGTGGAACTCAATAGGGAAGTAATCGCCGCGTATGATGGTATGAGATTCGACTTGACATAACATATGTATTATGATAGAGTTAAATAATCCTGCTTTCTAAAGCAGCAGGGAAAGAGTTTAAACCCCATTACCAGAGGGAGGTGGAGAATGTTTGAGGAAATATTCTTGGAGCCTGTAAAAGGCATGCTTACGCAAGCGGGCGCTTTTGTGTCTGCGCTATGCGCGATTATTCTCATCCTGCTTGTGGGTTGGATTGTGGGAAGAGTGGTAAAGAATTTGATAGCCCGCGTTTTGGATATTTTACAAATTGATTCCTACGCTGAAAGGATTGGTGTTGATAAAATTCTTGCTAAGGGAGGCATTAAATACAGCATTTCCGAGTTAATTAGCGTTTTAACTTATTGGGTCGTGATGCTTATCGCACTGGTGATTGCCATGAGCACGGTTAATTTGAATCAGCAGGCTGCAGGGTTATTGAATACGATTGTGCTTTATATCCCACGAGTGATTTCTGTTATATTCATACTTGTGCTAGGATTATTCTTTGCGTCTTTTGTTAACTCCGCGGTGCAAACAACGGCAGCCAATGCGGGGATAGAGCAGTCCAATCTTCTAGGCCGCTTAGCGCAGTGTGTGATTATCGTATTTGCCGTTGATATCGCGCTACGGCAGCTGCAGATAGACATAGGCAGTATTGAGAACGCGGTGACTGTTATTTTAGCCTCTATCGGTTTAGCCTTTGCTTTGGCATTCGGGCTTGGTTGTAAGGATATCGCCGGAAAGCTCACTCAGGAGTTTCTGGATAAATTAAAGTCAAAGAAATAAACGGATCACCCCGCCTTTTCTTATAAATTGTTTTTCTCGCTTAACCCAGATTTTGCAATAGGTTTCGAGAAAAATGGCCTAAATCCTTGACAAGACAAGGCATGCGAGCAAAAGTACCGCAGGCGTATCAGTGCGATACGCCGAGGACACTTTTGTGAGCATAACGCAGTATTGGCAAGGATTTAGAGACATTTTGCCGAAATCCTATTGCAAATTCTGGGTTTAAGAAAGGGCGGGGTTTTATATGCTATGGATGCCCTGATTTTATTATTTCTAAGGCTAAGCGAAATGTTGTTTAGGCCGGAAGTTTTTAAGATTTTTTTAGGAAGCATGGCAGGTTTATCCTTGGCGCTAGTTGTTGCCTACCTTATACTTTCTAAGAAGCAGGCAAAGCTGATAGAAACCGATAAAAATAATTTAGCGCAATCTTGGGCAGGCCAGGTAAAAACATATGAAAGCAGGGATAATGAGCTTTCAAGAACTATAGAATCTTTGAAAGCTCAACTTGATAGCCATGTAAAAGAAATGGAGGCTCTTCGCAAGGAGAAAGAAGAAGATTTAAGGAAAAAAGACGAGGATTTAAAGAGAAGTGAGGGAATTTTACGGGGTGAAATAGCAGCTAAGGAGAAGATTTCTAAAGAGCTTCAAGAGGCGCAAAGCCAATTATTAGAGGTGAATAGTCAGCTCGAGTTAAGCGAGAAAGAAGTATCCTTCGTGGGGAAACTCAAACAAGACATAGAGGAAAAAGAAGGTACTCTCAAGAACGAAATTACCGAAAAAGAAAAACTTTTGGATAATCTAAAGAACGCGCAAGACGCGTTGTCAGGCCTCACTCAGGAGGTTAGGGCATCGCGTGAAATGTATCATGGCTTAAAAGAGCAATATGAAGACCTTGAACGCCAGGTTGATGCTCTCCATCAGTCGCTTGCCTTAGAAAAGACCCTGCATCAGCGCCTCAAAGACGAGCATAGTAAGTGTGTAAGGCCAGTTTCCGCTTAGCACAGCCTTTCCTTTTAGGTATTCCCTCCAAAATTTATATGCAAAGAGAGCCTTTTGGTGTTATAATACATTCCGCGTGAGTAAATACACAATACTTTTTGAAGATGAATCTATTCTTGTGGTAGATAAGCCTTCCGGTCTGCTTACGGTAGCTACTCCCAAGAAGGAAAAACATACCCTCAGTTCTTTGCTGCACGCGTATCCCGCGCACAGGCTTGACCGGGAAACATCAGGGGTTATTCTTTTTGGCAAGACTAAAAAAGCGCAGCAGCTTCTAATGGATGGTTTTAGGAAACATACGGTCAAAAAGCGCTATATTGCCTTTGTGCATGGCAGATTGCCTCAAAGGAGCTCGGTGATAGACAAAAAGGTTCAGGATAATCCTTACGAGCCGCCAAAACAAGCGCTTACAAAATATAAGGTATTAGAATATAGAGATGGTTTCTCGGTGGTTGAAGTAATTCCGCTTACGGGCAGGACGAATCAAATACGCATACATTTTAAACAGATAGGCCATCCTTTGGTCGGGGAACGGCGTTTTGCCTTTGCCAAGGATTTCGCAATAAAATTTAGAAGGGTTGCCTTGCATGCTTCGGATATTGAATTCACCCATCCTATAAACGGGCAGAGGATACATTTTCATTCCGAGCTGCCGGATGATATGCAAGAGTTTTTGAGAAAAGATAATTAAGGGTCAATAGTCGATAAAGAAATAAACAATAGTCTATCAACTATCGACCATAGGCCCTTATTTAATGACTGTTATTAAATTATATGTATGAAGTAGACGTAAATTATCAAAGTACTTCCAGATATAAAGTAACTTCACTTAATTACGAAGTGAACGTGGATTTCCTAAAACCGGATGGCTCGATTGACGGCATTACTCCGCCGGCGCTCCTTTTGGCCTCTATTGGAAGCTGCCTTGCGGTCTATCTGGAGAGATATTTAAACGGCGCAAAGATAAAGTTTGAAGATTTCTCCCTCAAGGTAAAATCGGATATCTGTAAGGAATCTCCTCATTATTTAAAGGTGATTGATGTCAACGTAGGCCTCAAAGGCGCGGATTTGGATAGCCGCAGGAAAGAGGCGCTTTTAGAGTTTGTCAGAAACTGTCCGGTGCATAATACGCTTGTGTATAAGCCGATAGTTAATATTAGGCTTATAATATAGCAAAGCTGATGTAATGCCTGACATTAAGAAAGTTAAGATGCCAGGCATTGACAATTTGTTTCTTTCTTTATTGACTATCGACCATCGGCTATTGGCCCTTAATGATTGACTCTTAACATAAGAAGATACTATGAGTTTAGTGGTGTTAGGAACAGTGGCATTAGATACCGTTAAGACGCCTCAGGGTAAGAAAACGAATATGCTGGGCGGCTCTGCGGCTCATTTTTCAATGGCAGCGCGGTTTTTTGTCCCGGTGAACTTGGTTGCGGTTATCGGTGAGGATTTTCCTGCGAGACATATCAGTTTTTTAAGGCATAAGGGCATTAATTTAACTTCTTTAAGAAAGGAATCCGGCAAAACCTTCCGCTGGGAAGGCGAGTATCACGGCGATATGAATGCGGCGCTTACTCTCAATACCGAGCTTGGGGTGTTGTCTGCTTTTCATCCGGAGATTTCCGAAGAAGAAAAAAAGATGGAGTATATATTTTTGGCTAATGTCGACCCTGATATACAGGCAAGGCTTTTAGATTCCATACATTCGCCAAGGCTTGTGGCATTAGACAGTATGAACTATTGGATTAAGCATAAACAAAGGAGCCTGCGGAAACTTCTTAAAAGAGTTGATATCCTTGTGGCCAATGATGCGGAGGCAAAGGAATTGTCAGGTAAGCATAGCCTCTTTGAAGCCGCGGTAAAATTACGCGCGCTAGGGCCGAAAATGATTGTGATTAAAAAAGGCGAACACGGAGTTTTATTTTATTCAGATACGTTAAACTTTTCTCTGCCTGCGTATCCGGTAAGAAAGTTGGTTGATCCCACAGGCGCAGGCGATTCCTTTGCCGGCGGATTTATGGGGTATTTGGCAAAGGAAGGCGTGATTAATAAACAGTCTATTAAAAAAGCTGTCGGCTATGGAACGGTGATTGCCTCTTACAATGTGGAAGGCTTTGGCCTTACGAGGACGGCAAAACTCACCATGAAAGAAATCAATAGCCGTTTTAACTCGTACAGGGATAACCTGATTTTGTAACGTTTAAAATTTTTGATGCCGACTGCAGGACTTTTAGGAAATATACTAACCAGTACGCATAATCCCCGTATTAAAGAGATAAGCGATTTAAGAAAAGCTGATTACAGGAGAAGGTCCGGGCTTTTCATCATTGAGGGATATAAGGAGCTTAGCCTTGCCTTAAAGAACGGGATTGCAATTAAAGAAATCTATTTGTGCCTTGAGCTTTCTGATAAGGGAAAGAGCGATACTCTATGCAAGCGGATAAGAAATAAAGCGATAACGATATATGAGGTGAGCGCTAAGGTATACGAAAGGATTGCCTTTGGCAATAGGCTGGAGGGGGTAGTGGCAGTTGCCGCGCAGCCGAGTATTACCCTCAAAGATTTAAAACTGAGCGTCCACCCTCTTTTGGTGGTGCTTGAGCATATTGAAAAACCGGGGAATCTGGGCGCGATACTCAGAACCGCTGATGCCGCGGGGGTTGACGCGGTGATTGTTACGGATGAGGCATGTGACCTGTATAATCCTAATGTAGTGCGCGCGAGTGTAGGAACTTTGTTTACTATGGCAGTAGTGAAAGCTCGCGCGCAGGAGCTAATCCCTTGGTTAGAGCAAAAGCATATTCAAACAATTTCAGGGTGCGTTCAGGCCGCAAGCGCCTATACCTCTGTGGATTTTAAGAAGCCTTCGGCTATTATCTTGGGCAGCGAGGAAAAGGGCTTAAGTGTTTCTTGGAAAGAGCATGCTGATTGCCAGGCGCGTATTCCTATGGCGGGGGAGGCTGATTCTCTCAATGTCTCGGTAGCAGCGGGGGTACTGCTTTTTGAAGCGGCCCGGCAGAGAAATTTATAATGCGGCTGCAGGTATTTTTATCCCATGCGAGGGTTTGCTCACGGCGTCAAGCCATGGAGTTAGTGCAGGCAGGTGAGGTGAGTGTTAATGGCGTAATGGTGCGGGAGCCTTCCTATGATGTTACGCCGGGAAGAGATAAGGTATTTTTCAATAATAGGCTTGTTTCGCTTAATGAAAAGATATACCTGCTCTTACATAAGCCTAAGGGGTTTGTGACAACGCTTAAGGATGCGCATGCAAAGCGCACGGTTATGGATTTGCTGCCGCCTGAATATAAGCACGTATATCCTGTAGGCCGGTTGGATAAGGATTCCGAAGGATTGCTTCTTTTCACTAACGACGGGGATTTAACCTTTAGGCTGTTACATCCCAGTTTTAAGGTAGATAAAGTATATGAGGTAGAGAGCGAAGGGTGTCTCTTAGAGGCAGATAAGGCAAGGTTAGAAAAAGGGGTTCTCCTTGAGGAAAGGCGCACGCATCCGGCAAAAATAAAGCTTATCTATGTGAATCCAAAGAAGAGCGCTTTTCATATTACTATCCATGAAGGAAGGAAGCGCCAGATTAGGCTGATGTTACGCAGCTTAGGATATAATGTTACGCGCCTGAAGCGGATTCGTTACGGTATTTTAAGCTTAGGGAATCTGAAGACAGGCGCCTGGCGGGTATTGGAAAAGAAAGAAATCGAAGGCTTATGGAAAGCCTGTGGTGTGATCAAAGGAGGATAGCTGCTATGGTTTACGAAGCTGCTTTTAAAAGGGCATGGGAGGATTTAGAGAAGATAGCCGATTCCCCGAGCTATAACGTTAAATTAATGGGGGATACCTATGAAGTCAAGGTAAAAGATAAACAGGTATTTTCAAATTCTTGCAATATCCCGGCAAAGGAATATTTGGCTATTCTTATTCTGCATTATTTAATAGGCTCTTTGGAAATCAGGTATGCGCCTTGCGGGGAATGGGTTTCTTTTAAGGATATTGAAGGAGGAGAAATCTACTATCCGGCGTATAAAGAAGGGGTGATAGACCATCTCTTGAAGAAATACGGCAGGCACCCGGAAGGATTGTTGAGTGTCCTGGAACGTTTTGAAGGCAATAAAATTGATACCTCAGATGCCGCGATTGAGATAGTGACATTTCCCGACGTGAGGGTGCGGCTTATTGTCTGGAAGGCAGATGAGGAGTTTGCCCCTGAGGCAACGATTCTATTTGATAAGAATTTGCCTAAACTCTATACTATGGAGGATATCACCGTATTCTCTCATTATATAGTAAACAATATATGAGATAGGTTTAGGCTATGCGAAAAATTATTTACCCGTTATTGGTTATGTTAGTTGCGGGGGTGTTTGTGTGGTTAAAGTATGAGGAGAAAAAGGCATCCCTGTTTAAAATTGTGATTCCCTTTGCATTTGAGCCTTTTGTTAAAAAAGAAGTGCCTCTCCCAGAGCCTCCTGAGCCGATAGGGGAAAAAATAGTGTATGCCGTTAAATTAGGAAAAGTATCCTTGGGGACGGCAACCTATACTCATTTACCCAGAGTTGAACTTAACGGGGCTAAAGTCAGCATGATGACATTTGAGACGAACTTAGTGCGGTTTAATGATCTAGAAAGAATTTACAGTGATTCAAAAAGCTTTCTTCCTCTTCGGATAGAGCGTAGTATCTCTGCCTGGCCGACGTTTGAGAAAATTAGAGAAGAATATAATCAGAAGGATTTCACCCTTCTTATTATTAAAAATAACGGCAAGGGCAAACAGCCTTTGGTAATTAAGAAGGACGGGCCTATTCATAATTCAATTTTACTCCCCTTTTATGTGCGAAGAATGGATAATCTTGTGGTTGGCTGGTCAATGAAGGCCACTCTGCCTAATCAGAGTTTTGAAATAAAATTGGTCGCGGTAGAAGAGGTTAAAGTGCCCGCGGGCTCTTTTAAGGCGTATCGTTTTGAGAGTGTGCCGAAGCGGTTTAAAATCTGGATTAGCGCTGATGAACGAAAAGTCCCTATTATGATAAAAGGCGCTGGCACGTTAGGGTATACTATGCTGATGAAAGAATATAGTATTTGATATATGATCTTATTATTTTTTGCCTTGTTTTTTATCACCTGCGTTTTGGCGGTTTCTCTTTTTGTTCTGAAAGACGATGCCGGGAATAAGCCGATAGCCAAAATAGACGCGGGCACTTCTTTGCAATTAAAGAGTGAAACCCCTTTACAAGAAGCTGAAAGCGAGAAGCTGCGTGAGAAGCTCAAGAAACTAAAAGAAGAGCGCCAAAGGCTTGAAGAAGAACTTTCTGCGGCAAAGAAGAATGAGGCTGAAGCTTTGGATGAGCTTGGTAAAATAAAAAGCTGGATAGAAAAAGACAAGGCGCAGGAAGAAAGCATAAAAAAAGAGCTTTACGCGCTTAAAGAGGCATTGGTAAAGAAGGATGAAGAGTATGAAAAAGAGTTCGCCCTCAATTTGAGCCTTAAGAAAGAAGTGAATGAATACAAGCAAAAATGCGATATGGCAGAGAACGTAAACCGCGAAAATGCCCAGCGGTTACGGATTTTAGAGGCGCAGAATGCTGCGTACAAAGAAGAGTTGAAGGCGCAAAGCCAAGTTATTGTTGACTTAAAGAAGAAGGGCGAAGACACGCAGTGGGTTTCTAAGAGAGAATATGACGAGCTAAAGGCAAAATTAGCGCAAACGCAAAGCAATGAAAAAGAAGAGACAAAATAAGGAATACGCTAGCGTTCGGCGTTCGGTCGCTCGCAATGACGACGAGACGCTTCTGAGAGTTGAACTGTTACAGGAATATAGGCTGCTCTCTGACCTTATGAAGCATATCCCTGACGTGATTTATTTTAAAGATACCTCTGGGAAACTCATTATGGTTAACGACGCCCATGCCAAGGGGTTAGGGCTTACTCCAAGAGAAGTGGCGGGAAAAACCGATTTTGATATTTTTCCCAAAGACCGGGCGGAGTTGATGCGTAAGGATGATTGCTATGTAATGGAAACAGGAAAGCCGATTATTGATAAAATCGAGCGCAGCACCCGCGCTGACGGCGTAGATAACTATGTTTCCACAACCAAAATCCCCCGCTATGATGAAAAAGGAAATGTTATCGGGCTTATTGGCATTACCAGGGATATAACCCGGCGCATGCAGCTTGAGCGGCTTATGCAGGAGAAACAGGAGGTTGAGAAAAAACTGGAAGCCTCTCTAGAATTAAACAGGGTGAAATCTGAATTTGTTTCGGTTGTTTCTCATGAGCTGAGGACGCCCTTAGCGATAATCAAGGAGGCAGTGCTGCTTTTGGCGGATGGGGTTGCCGGAGAACTTAACCAGAAGCAAAAGGGCATACTTTTAAAAGCCAAGAATAATATAGAGCGCCTTAAATACATTATTGAAGAGCTGCTGGATATATCCAGGATTGAAGCGGGCAACCTTACGTTACACTATTCTCTGGTGAATATGAGCGAGCTGGTGAGGGAATCTTCGGATTCCTTTAAAAAGCTGGCACAGCAGAAAGGTATACATTTGGAATATATCCTTCCTGAAAAGCAAGTAAACACTTTCTTAGACCATAACAGGATACACCGCGTTGTTTCTAATCTTATCAGCAATGCAATAAAATTTACTGAAGAAGGCGGGATCATCCAAGTGGAGCTTAAAGTTTTTGAGGATCGGTTGAGGGTAGGGGTAATGGATACCGGCATAGGTATTGCCGCTGAAGATATGCCAAAACTATTTAATAAATTTATCCAGCTTTCAAAGATTTCTTCTATAGAGAGGAAAGGCTTAGGCCTGGGGTTGTCAATAGTGAGGGATTTGGTTGAAAGCCATGGCGGAGAGGTATGGGTTGAATCTACGCGGGGCGTAGGGAGCAAGTTTTATTTTACCCTGCCGAGATTAGTTTCTTCCGAGGTATTGGATACGCGGGCCAAAAACAAGATAGATGCCTTATTGGCCAAGGGGTTCACCCTCTATTTTGTTAACCTCGTGATTGCTCATTATAAGGAACTCAAGAGAAAAATGAAGATAGAACCGGCGAGGTTATTTGCCGGTTTAGAAAATACCGTGCAAAAAACGCTTAACGCATATTTCCGGGTACGCAAGGAAAAGCCGCAGATAGTTTTGCTGGATAGCAGTTACGGAGAATGTTCTTATCTCCTGCCCGCCGCCAGCGAAGATGAGGCGGATAAGGTGAATAAGGCAATCTTACACAGGCTGACACAGTATTTTCTTAAGCACAATTTGAAAAACGTCTTTGTGAATTCAGGAGTAATGCCTTTTCCTAAGGAAGGAAGCGATACCTCTAAACAGCGCTTTAACGCTAATCTTAAAGTTAAGAAAATTTATATAGGCACTCAGATACGAAAATTTGAAAGGCTTGAATATAAGCTGGATGTCCAGCTTGTATTCCCTGATGATACACGGTTTTCTTCCTCTACGGTGGACATCTCCGAAGGAGGGATTTCCTTTTACAGTTCGCAGGCTCTTAAAACCGACACCCTTGTAGAAGCGGTAGTTACCTTTCCCAGGGAAGATGAGCCCTTGATTTGTAAGGGGCGTATTGCCTGGGTAAGGGAAATTTCCGGAGTCAACCGCCAATACCGAATAGGCGTGGAATTTATCCATAGGAGCGTTAAAGCCAAAGGGACGCTTTCTAAGTACCTGCAATCATTTTAAAATGGCTGAGCAAAAATATAACCTTAAGGTTAAAAAAACCACATGTTTAAAAGGGATAGTGCAGGCCCCTGCCTCTAAATCCTATACTATCCGAGCTATACTTTGCGCGGG
>JAHFFP010000009.1 GCA_023247895.1 Candidatus Omnitrophota bacterium | reverse complement strand
AAAACCTCCAGCCTATACAAAATAGATTTCTCAATTTCCTGGAAGGAAGGTAAAAGGGCCGTGAAGTTGGCAAGAAACACGTATGCGCTTTATACAAAGAAGGAATAGCAAGAGCCTCGTACCTTTATATTCCAAGAGAAGTTTTACTTTTATCGAGATGCTGATAGTGACCGTAATGCTTTCGGTAGTGTCTTTAGCCGTTTACGCGAGTTTAAGCAATGGCATCAAGATATGGCAAAGGATTTATAACAAACAGGCGCAAGAAGAAGAGCTGGCTATTTTTTTAGATAGGTTTTCCCATGATATACGTAACAGCCAACAGTGCGTACCCATTGTTTTTTCAGGCACTAAGGATACCCTTGCTTTTGGGACAGTGGTTAACAGCCCCGCATTACAAATGGCCGCAGTAGGAAGGGTTTCTTATTGTTATAATCAAGAGGCAGGAATGCTTGAGCGTGGTGAGCTTGATTATTCCCAAGTGTATAACGGCAGGACTCCTATAGTAACACATTCTTTGAAAAGTATAAAATCGTTTAAGTTCCAGTATTATTATTATAGCAAAGAAGATAAGGAATATCTCTGGAAAGATGAGTGCAATAAGGAAATGCCTCTTGCGGTACGTATGGAATTAGAATCTTGGGATGGAACAAAAAATAATGCGTTTACCAGAACGGTTAGTATCCCGATCGCCGGATAGGGAAAAAGCCAGCATTATAATTCTTACTTTGTGGGCACTATGCCTGTTATCTGCATTTGCAGTAACTTTGAGCTATGGGGTAAGGCAGAAACTGTTATTGGTCAAGAGGCTTGACGAGAGAGACAGGCTTTATACAATCGCCGATGCCGCAGTCAAAAAGGCGCAATTCTGCCTTAAGAAGCAGGAAGAAAAAGGTTATGATGCCCTCGGTGACCCATGGAGCAATGATGCTTCTGCATTTAAGGATGCTTCTGTGGGGGATGGTAAATTTTCTGTATCATATGAGTATACCGATGAGATAATAAAAGATACCTCAATTCGATACGGCCTCATTGATGAAGAAAGCAAAATAAATATCAATGTGATAAATAGCGCAGTGATTGAGCGCCTTATAAGGGGTGTGCTCAATTGCACTGATATTGAGGCTCAGGAATTAGCCGCAAGCATTGTAGACTGGCGTGATGCAGATAGCTTCCTCTCCATACCTTTAGGAAGCGCGGAAGATGGGTATTATAAGGGTTTACGTTATCCTTATGAGGCAAAAGACGCGGATTTTGAGTCCTTTGATGAGGTGCTCTTGGTCAAAGGCATAGATAGTGAGATTTTCAGGAAGATTAAGGAGTATATTACTGTGTATGGCAGCGGCAGGGTAAATATAAATACTGCTTCTAAAGCGGTGCTTTCTGCGCTTGGGATAAGTGAGAAGATTGTGAATGATATTTTCCTTTTTCGGGCGGGGGAAGACGCGCGTATCGGCACCTCTGACGATAATGTGTTTGATAACGATAGCTCTATAGTTGCCAAACTTACGCAAAGGTATCAATTAAGCGAAGCAGAGGCTGCCAGTTTAACTATGATTCTTGAGCGCTATCTCACCAGTTATTCTACGGCTTTTACCGTTAAGATAACGGCTCGCGTAGCGAATGCGAAGGCGCTCGTATACGCGGTTTCTGTTATAGACAGGCAGGGAAACATTTTGTATTGGCAGGAATCTTAGCAAAATAAAGGTATAGCTTAATGGTAAATCCAATGAAAAACATTCCTTTCCTATCGGCGCTTAATACGAAGGAATATATAGGAATATATTGCAGCGCCACCACATTAAAACTTGCCCATATAAAAGCTGCTTTCAACAAAATAGAATTGGTGCATCTTCTAAGCCATAGCATTGCCGGGGCTCAAGATAATGATATTGTTAAAATTATTAAGGCATCTTTTGATGAGTGTAAGGCGAGAAATCCGGCTGTGTTTAGTGTCATCCCAAACCATGCGGTGATAACCAAAAATATTGAAATACCTTCTACTGATCCGCACGAGATAAGAGAGATTATCAATCTGCAGGCCGGTCGGCATACTCCCTATTCAAGGGAAGAGATTATTGTTGATTATATTGATCTTGGGGCATATAAAAACAGTTATACCAAGATTTTACTGGTAATCGTTACCGCGAATTCCGTAAAGAAGCATTTTGATTTGTTGGATAAGGCCGGTATTAAGGCTACGCATGTTGCCTTTGCGATGGAGGGTATTGCCTATTTTCTTGAAAAGATTCTTCGGATTGAGAGCAATAGCTTTCCTGTGGCACTTATCCATATTGATGAAGGGTGCAGCGATTTTGCGGTTATTGCAAAGAATAAGCCGGTTTTCTTAAGAAATATCCCTATAGGGGCGCAGGCGCTTGTGCAAGAAAAAGAAAAATATGAAACAAAATTTGTCGAAGAGCTTAAGAAATCCTTGGAGGCATACCAAAGTGAAGATATAGAAAAGATGCCTCAGATGGTAGTGGTAACAGGCGCTATGGAAGAATTGACTGGTTGGGAAACGGCGCTCCAGGCTGCATTTTATGTGCCGGTAAAATATGTGCCTTATTTTCGAAGCGAAATAATTGCCCCGTCTCTCTTTAGGCAAGCGGCAACCTTTACGAGGAAGGTATCTTTTTTAGATGTGATTGCCACGCTTTTTGCACGCGATGAAGTGAAGGTTGAGCTTATTCCTGAAGATTTGAGGCTGAAGGTTTCTCTTGAAGAAAGAGGGAGGGAGTTAATAAAAACCGGCGTCTTGACATTCGCAATCTTTATTTTAATATTCTTCCTATGTATAAGTATACTCTATAGTAAAAATAGCTACGTAAAGAAGCTGGATGTAAAATACAGGGCATTAAATCAGGAGGCGGATGCGTTAAAGAAAGATTTCGATAAGAATAATCTTATAAAAAACTATGTGCTGCATCACGGTTTTTCTGTAGAGCTGCTGGTTGTCCTTTATGAACTCATCCCTTTAGAAGCCGAATTGAACGATATACGGTTTGAAAAGCAGGGGAAATTCCTGATGCGAGGCACCGCAGCCTCTATGTCAACAGTGTTTGACCTTGGCGATACTATGCGCAAATCAAAATATTTCACCGAGATTAAAATAGGCCAGACTTCAAGAAGGAAAGAGGGGCCCAAGGATGTTATTGACTTCGAAATTACCTCTTCAATTGCCGCGCGCTCGGATTAACCCGAATTTTGCCCGTAGGGTCGAGGTAATCCCAAATTTTGGAACTTGAGCGTGCGTAGCTAGAACCAGAGGTGTGGGGATGTTAAAAGGCATACAATCTTATTATACATTTATTGGCCGTTTATCCAAAAGGGAAAAACTGATTCTTTACGGTGCTGTCTTTTTTGTGTTATTGACGATGGCGGACCGTTTAATCGTATCCCCGATTTCGTCAAAACTCAAATCGCTGGATAAGGAAATAATGGAAAAGGAAAGTTCTGTCCAAACGAATATTGAGCTTCTGGCGCGCAAAGATAAAATAATAGCCGAGACTAAGAAATACTCAAGGTTATTAGGCGGCGAGCAGTCCAAAGAAGAATTAGTGACTTCTCTTTTGAAGGAAATTGAAGGCTTGGCAAATAAAAGCGAGGTGTATATCATTGATATTAAGCCTGCCGGTTCTAAGGATAGCGGCGCTGTCCGTGAGTATTTGATTAGCTTAAACGCTGAAGCACAGATGGAGCAGCTTATCGAATTTATGTACAGTATAGAAAACTCAAGTCAATTATTATCTGTAGACAAGTATCAGATTAGCCCGAAGGCAAGAGAATCAAGCGTCGCAAAATGCAGCATGTCTATATCTAAGATAACGATGCGTTAACGCACCTGTGCCTAAAAGGGCATTTCCTGCCGTAGCCGTTCTTTTTGAATAATTTTTTAAAAAAAACTTGACAAGAAATAATTTTTCGTTATACTTATGCATCTACTAGCCCCGCAATACATTTTCGTATGAGCATACACTATTAGGGGTAAAACCTCAATTTCCAGAAAATAATTTTGGCTGGAAAGACGAACGGATTGACACCCGCGATTGTATAAAAGTTGTCATGGGTGCCAATGCGATTGTAGTTTTTTTATTTTTAAAAGCAATTTTGTAATGACTTTTAAGAAGAAGGCAGATTTGAACCTGTCGCTGGAGTAGCTCAGTTGGTAGAGCACGTCCTTGGTAAGGACGGGGTCACGGGTTCAATTCCCGTCTCCAGCTTAAGAGTCCCCAAAAGCGAATGCGCGAGTTGATCACTTTAGAATGCGCGATTTGTAAGAATCGCAACTATACTACTACAAGAAATAAGAAAAAGCATCAGGATAAGCTTGTGTTAAGTAAATATTGCGCGTTTTGCCGCAAACATACGGAACATAAGGAGATTAAATAAGTGCAGTATTGCCCGGATATCTTAGGAGCGTCGGTTAATGGCAAACCACCGGTCTCCAAAACCGGGACTGCAGGTTCGAGCCCTGCCGCTCCTGAATATATACCTATATAAGAGGAATAAGGTTTAAAGGTAAACCCTGCGTTTACCTCTTTCATCCAAGGGTATACACGGCGGGGTTTTCTCGTGGGGTAAAGAGCCTCTAAGGGGTTTAGGTAAAACGAGAGTTATGGACTATATACTACAAAACATCGGAAAGATAATTTTTGCCCTCACAGGTTTAGGCCTGCTTTTTGTAGGAGTGAAAAACTATACGAAAATAAAAGCGTTTCTGTTAGAAGTAAAGGTAGAGCTTTCTAAAGTATCGTGGTCAACCCGCCATGAGTTGATTGGGGCAACCGGAGTGGTTATAACTATTACGCTTATATTGGCTGTCTATGTAGGGGCTGTAGATTTTTCATTATCCCGGTTTTTAGCATTATTGATAAAATGACAAAGAAGTGGTATGTAGTGCATACGCAGACAGGGTTGGAAGAGAAAGTAAAGCTGAGCCTTGAAAAACGCATTGCGGCATCTGAGGTGAAGGATTTGATGGGGCAGGTAATGATTCCCACAGAGCAGGTCTCGGAAATAAGAAGCGGCAAAAAGAGGGTTTCTCAGAGAAAGTTTTTCCCCGGATATTTAATAGTGGAGATGGAACTAAACGAACGGACATACCTCTTGGTTAAGACCACTCCTGGGGTTACGGGTTTTATAGGTTTAGGCAAACAGCCCTCATCTCTGCCCGATGCAGAAATAAAGAATATTCTGAAGAAGTCCGAAGAGACGCAGGCGAAGCCCGCGCTAAAGGTTGTGTTTGCCAAGGATGAACAGGTGAGGGTGATTGACGGGCCGTTTGTGAATTTTAATGGAACAATTGAAGACGTCCGCCCAGAAAAAGGAAAATTAAAGGTCGCGGTTTCGATATTCGGCAGGGCAACCCCTGTGGAATTGGAATATTGGCAGGTAGAGAAAGTATAGGAAGATGGCTAAGAAAGTAGTTGCGCAAATAAAATTACATGTTCCCGCAGGACAGGCAAATCCTGCGCCTCCGGTCGGCCCCGCGCTCGGCCAGCATGGCGTTAATATCATGCAGTTCTGTAAGCAATTTAACGAGCAAACTAAAGGCAGGGAAGGTTTAATCTTGCCTGCGGTTATCAGCGTTTACGAAGATAAATCGTTCGATTTTATTATTAAGAGCCCTCCCAGCTCTATATTGATTAAAAAGGCGGCAAATATTGCTAAGGCTTCAGGGCAGGCGGGGAAAGAAAAAATTGGAACGGTTACACGAAAACAGATAGAAGAAATTGTAAATCTAAAGCTTAAGGATTTGAATTGTACTGATTTTCAGAAAGCGGTTAAGGTTATTGAAGGAACTGCCCGTAGCATGGGAATCACCATAGAGGGTTAACGTGGCGAGAGAAAGAAGTAAACGATATCAGGAAGCAGCGAAATTGGTTGATGTAAACAAACTCTACAGCTTAAAAGAGTCTGTAGGCATTTTAAAGAAATTTCCTGCTACGAAATTTAATCAAAGCATCGACCTTTGTTTCTGCCTTAATATTGACCCTAAAAAATCTGACCAGTTAATCCGCGGCACAGTGGCCTTGCCTCATGGTACAGGTAAAGCAGTGCGGGTTGCGGTGTTTTGTAAAGGCGAACAGGAAAAAGAAGCAAAGGCGGCAGGCGCAGACTATTGTGGCGGGAATGAGTTGATTGAAAAGGTGGCTGGAGGATTTATGGATTTTGATGCGGCGGTGTCCACTCCTGATATGATGAAGGATTTAAGCCGTTTGGGAAAGGTGTTGGGCCCCCGAGGGCTCATGCCTAGCCCTAAAACCGGTACTGTAACCCAGAATGTAGCCCAGGCAGTCAAAGAGATTAAGGGTGGAAAAATTGAATTTAAAGTTGATAAGCAGGCAGGCGTGCATGTGCCTGTAGGCAAAATCAATTTTAGCGAAGCCCAGATTTTAGAGAATGCATCTAAAGTGATTGAGGCAATTACCCAGTCACGGCCGGCATCGGTAAAGGGGCATTTTGTTAAATCAGTGGCAATTTCATGCAGCATGAGCCCAGGATTGAGGCTTGTCTATGATTAAGGTAGGAAGTTTTTTTAGGAAATCAGTTATTGAGGGGCTGAAAGAGGATATCAGGAAATGCGAAAGCCTTTTCGTTATCCAATATTCTAAGCTATCGAGTATTGACATGACTACGCTTCGTAACTCCCTTAAAGTGGCTAAATCCCGCGTGATAGTTGCCAAGAATACTTTAGTCCGTCGCGCCTTTCAAGATGCACAGGTGACAGGATTAGATACTCTCTTAGAGGGGCAAGTTGCGCTGGTTTTTGGAGAAAAAGATATCGCGGCGACTACAAAGGCTTTAACCAAATTTGCCAAAGGCAACCAAAATCTGGTTTTAAAGGGAGGCTTATATAATAATCGCACGCTCAATACCAAAGACATTGAGAATATTTCTAATTTACCTTCTAAGGAAACACTACGCGCACAAGTAGTGGGGGCATTGCAGGCTCCATTAGCAGGTTTAGTTTTTACCCTCAAGGGTAGTTTAAATAAATTAGTAATTGTATTAAATCAGATAAAAGAAAAGAAGCAATAGGAAGATATCAGGACATTCTTTACGGAGGGATAAAATGGCAGTTAAAGAAGAAGTAATCAAGGCAATAGAGGGAATGAGCGTGTTGGAATTGGCAGATTTAGTTAAAGAGCTGCAGGAAAAATTTGGAGTTTCAGGCCAGATTGCAGTAGCTGCAGGCCCGGCTGCAGGGGGAGCCGCAGCCGCAGGAGCTTCTGCCGCGCCTGAGGAAAAGACCGCATTTACCGTGGTGCTTGTTTCTAGCGGAGCCAACAAGATATCGGTAATTAAGGAAGTGCGTACAATGACTAATTTAGGCCTTAAAGAGGCAAAAGACTTAGTGGATGCAGCTCCTAAGCCGATCAAGGAAAGCGTGACCAAAGCAGAGGCTGAAGAGATGAAGAAAAAATTAGAAGCAGCAGGTGCGACGGTAGAATTGAAATAGGCAAGGGAATATGTCAGAACGAAAAAATTTTGCAAAACTGAAAGAAGTATATAAGCTGCCTAACCTTTTAGACCTGCAGCTTTTATCTTACGAAGAGTTCCTACAAGCCGATATAGCCCAAAACGCACGCAAGAATATAGGCTTAGAGGAGGTTTTTAATGAGATATTCCCTATAGAAAGTTTTGACCGTCAGGTGCGTATTGATTTTATGAGCTATTCTTTTGGTAAACCAAAATATGAGGTAGATGAGTGCCGGAAGCGTTCCATGACCTATGCTGTTCCTCTGAAGGTAAGGTTTAAATTAAGTACGCCGAATGAAGTAAAGGAGCAGGAGGCCTATTTTGGCGAAATACCCCTTATGACTGAAACCGGGACATTTATTATCAATGGTGATGAACGCGTGGTGGTGAGCCAACTGCAGCGTTCACCGGGAGTATCTTTTGAAGAAGAACTGCATCCGACAGGCAAGAAGATATTTTACGGCAGAATTATTCCCTATCATGGAGCGTGGCTTGAATTTAAATATGATATTTCGGAAGTTGTTTTGGCGTATGTTGACCGTAAGCGCAATTTTCCCGCTACCCAAATATTACGTATTATAGGATATGCGAGTGATGAAGAAATCTTGAATGCCTTTGGCCCAAATCCAAGCCCCCAGTTACTTAACACCTTGAGGAAGGATTATACCAAGACTAAAGAAGAGGCAATGATCGATTTCTACCGGAAGATGCGCCCTACTGAACCGGTGACCCCTGAAGCTGCTGAGAACTTATTTTATCGCCTCTTTTTTGACCCGCGCAGGTACGATTTATCCCGCGCAGGGCGTTTTATTTTGAACCGCAAGCTAGGGTTAGAGGTATCCTTAGACAAGAGGGTTCTTGACGCCCATACAGTAATTAAGGTAATAGAATACCTTCTTAAGTTGAAAGAGGGTGTCGGCCAGATAGATGATATTGACCATTTAGGCAATCGGCGCATTAAAACAATAGGGGAATTAGTCCAGAATCAGGTGCGTATTGGGTTAACGAGAATGGAGCGTTCAATCCGCGAACGCCTGGCGGTGATGTCTGAGTTTAGCACCTTAAGCCTGCATCACTTGATTAATTCTAAGCTGCTTTCTAATCAGATAAAAGATTTCTTTGCCCGTTCACAGTTATCACAATTTATGGATCAGGTGAATCCTTTGGCTGAAATGACACATAAACGCAGGCTATCAGCGCTTGGCCCCGGGGGGCTTTCGCGCGAAAGGGCAGGTTTTGAGGTGAGGGATATCCATCCGTCGCATTATGGCAGGATATGCCCTGTAGAAACTCCTGAAGGGCCGAATATAGGTTTGATTGCGTCTTTAAGTAATTACGCCAGAGTAAATGAATTAGGTTTGCTTGAAACCCCATATCGCAAAGTTGAGGAAGGCAGGGTAAGCCGTAAAATTGAGTATTTGACCGCAGATATTGAGGAAAATAAAATTATCGCCCAAGCGAATGCCACGTTAGATGAAAATGGCTATTTTCAGGAAAAAGAGGTGTCTTGCCGCCTTAAGGATGATTTTCCTAAAGTAGACCCTAAAAAAGTTGAATATATGGATGTTTCGCCGAAACAGCTTGTATCTGTTGCTGCAGCCTTAATCCCATTTTTAGAGCATGATGATGCCAACCGCGCTTTGATGGGTTCTAATATGCAGCGCCAGGCTGTCCCTCTTATGATAACCGAGTCCCCTCTGGTATCAACTGATATTGAAGATAAGGTTGCGGTGGATTCAGGGGCGGTGGTGGTAGCCAGAGAAGAAGGAAAGGTCGTAGCACTCGACGGCTCAAGCATAACCATAGGAAAAGAATCCTATAAACTTAAGAAGTTTATTCGTTCAAACGCGGATACCTGTATTAATCAGCGTCCGATTGTGAAATTAGGCCAAAAGGTGGAAAAGGGCGAGCCTATCGCAGATGGTATGAGCACCCAGGCAGGAGAACTGGCTTTGGGTAAGAATCTCCTGGTTGCTTTTATGCCTTGGCGCGGGTATAATTTTGAAGATGCTATCCTTATTTCCGAGAAGATATCTAAGGAGGATATATTTACTTCCATACATATTGAAGAATTTCAGATTGAGGCAACAGAGACCCGGTTGGGAAATGAAGAGCTCACCCGGGATATCCCCAATGTTTCAGAAGAAACCTTAAAGAATCTGGATAAGGACGGTGTGATCCGTGTAGGAGCAGAGGTGCATCCCGGAGATATACTGGTAGGGCGTGTCACCCCAAAGACTGAATCCGAGCTTTCTTCAGAGGAGCGCCTTTTGAGGGCAATATTTGGGGAAAAGGCAGGCGATGTACGGGATACTTCGCTTATCGCTCCTCCCGGCGTTGAAGGGGTAATCGTTGATGTCCATGTATTCCAGCGTAAAGATAGGGGGAGAAAATCAAAAGAGGAAAAGTCCCAGGAGTCTGGAAAGATTCGTGAGATAAAGGCCTACTATAAACAGGAAATAGAATTTGTAGATGAGGAGAAAATATCGCGTTTAAGCAAGCTTTTGGGCGTGGATAAGAGTAAAGTAGAACGCATGGATATAAGCTCACATGATGAGGCAAGGGTTTTGGCTGCTTCTTTTGAAGAGCAGATTAAGGAATTGCTGACCGAGCAGGAGCAAGAGATTGAGAAGGTGCGCCGCGGGGACGAATTGCCTCCGGGGGTTTTAAAACGAGTGGTCGTCTATGTAGCAATAAAGAGAAAGGTTGCCGTAGGAGATAAACTTGCGGGCCGGCATGGAAATAAAGGTGTTATTGCAAGGATTCTTCCGGAAGAAGATATGCCGTTCTTAGCGGATGGTGCGCCGGTGGAAGTGGTGCTTAATCCCTTAGGAGTTCCTTCCCGTATGAATGTAGGGCAAATCCTAGAGACTCACTTAGGATGGGCAGCAAAAGCCTTAGGTATAAAAGTGGCAAGCCCTGTGTTCGACGGTGCTACAGAGTTAGAGATTAAAGAGATGCTTAAGAAAGCGGGGCTGCCTGAAGATGGCAAGGTGCAGTTATATGATGGGTTTAGTGGGCTCCCCTTTGCTCAGAAGGCAACAGTTGGATATATCTATATGATGAAGCTTAATCATATGGTTGACGAAAAGATACATGCGCGTTCTATCGGCCCGTATTCTTTAGTCACCCAGCAGCCTTTGGGTGGTAAGGCCCAGTTTGGCGGGCAGCGGTTTGGGGAGATGGAGGTGTGGGCATTAGAAGCGTATGGGGCTGCCTATACCTTACAGGAAATGCTTACCGTAAAATCTGATGACGTAAAAGGGCGGACCAGAATTTATGAAAATATTGTAAAAGGCGAACAAAGGCTTGATTCCAGTACTCCAGAATCTTTCAACGTCTTGGTGAAAGAGCTTCAGGGCTTAGGCCTTGATATGAGAACGCAGGTTGCGAAATAACATACTATGGCAAGAAATTCATTAGAGCATAAGAAATTTACGGAAGAAATAGCTCACTTTGATATGATCACCATAAAGATAGCATCTCCGCAGGTCATTCGTTCGTGGTCAAAGGGTGAGGTCAAGAAGGCAGAGACGATAAATTACCGTACTTTTAAACCGGAAAAGGGCGGTTTGTTTTGCGAGAAGATATTCGGGCCCATTAAAGACTGGGAATGCAACTGTGGAAAATATAAAGGCATAAAGTTTAAAGGTATAACCTGCGACCGTTGCGGAGTCACTATAGACCGTTCCTCTGTGCGCCGCGAGCGAATGGGGCATATTGAATTAGCAACCCCGGTGACGCATATTTGGTTTTTTAAGGCTGTTCCCAGCCGTTTATCCGCTATTTTAGGCCTGGGCCTGAGGGAATTAGAAAAAGTGATTTACTATGAAGAATATGTAGTCATTGACCCGATGGATACCCCTTTAAAAAAGAAGGAGTTGCTCTCCGAGGAGAAATATCAGTCGTGCGTTGAGAAATACGGCTCTCGATTCAAGGCAAAAATCGGTGCCGAGGCGATAAGGGACCTTTTAAAGGAGATAGAGTTAGGTGAATTATGCAGTAAAATGCGCAAAGACCTCGAAAAAGCGAAGGATACCCCTTCAAGCCGTAAAAGCCTGAAGATATTGAAGCTTATTGAGGATATAAAAAACTCAGGGAATCGTTCTGAGTGGATGGTGCTTGAGGTTTTACCTGTTATTCCTCCTGATTTACGCCCCTTGGTCCCTCTTGATGGAGGCAGGTTTGCTACCTCTGACCTGAATGATTTATATCGCAGGGTGATTAACAGAAATAACCGCCTAAAGAAACTCATGGAGTTAAATGCCCCTGAAATAATTATCCGTAATGAAAAGAGGATGCTTCAGGAAGCGGTAGATGCGCTTTTAGATAATGGAAGGCATGGCCGCCCTGTGCTAGGCGCGAATAACCGCCCTTTAAAATCGCTGTCTGATATGCTTAAGGGTAAACAAGGCCGTTTTCGCCAGAACCTGCTGGGAAAGCGTGTCGATTATTCCGGCCGTTCAGTTATTGTGGTGGGTCCTGAACTTAAGATGGAGGAATGCGGCCTTCCAAAACAAATGGCCTTAGAGCTTTTTGAGCCGTTTATTATCAAGAAACTGCGTGAAAAAGGGTTTGTGCATAGTATTAAGGGCGCAAAAAGAATGGTTGAGCGGGCAAAAATAGAGGTTTGGGATATTTTAGATGAAGTCATCCGTGACCACCCGGTAATGCTTAACCGTGCGCCTACACTGCACCGCTTAAGTATTCAGGCATTTCAGCCTATATTGATTGAAGGTAAAGCTATAAAAATACATCCGTTAGTCTGTACCGCGTTTAATGCCGATTTTGACGGCGACCAAATGGCGGTACATGTTCCCCTTTCATTGGAAGCTCAGATGGAGACGCGGCTTCTGATGCTCTCAACGAATAATATTTTTTCTCCCGCAGACGGCAGGCCTATAGTGACTCCTACGCAAGATATCGTCTTAGGATGTTCCTTCCTCACGAAGGAAAAACTCGGCGAAAAAGGCGAAGGTATGATTTTCTCCTCCACAGATGAGGTTCTGGCAGCATATAGTGATGACGCGGTTTCGATTAACGCAAAGATAAAGGTGAGGATAGACAAAGCCTTTGACGCGGCCCTGGCACAGGTGATAGATAAAAAACAAATTATTGAAACGACGGTAGGCAGGGTTGTCTTTAATGATGTATTGCCTCAAGAATTTGGTTTTGTTAATTTAGAGCTTAATAAATCTAATGTCGGGCAGCTTGTGGCCAATTGTTATAAAAGATTCGGCCACGGCCAGACGATTGAGCTTCTGGATAGGTTAAAAAAGCTTGGCTTTGAATACGCAACTTTGGGAGGAATGTCTATCGCTATTGATGATCTGAAGATCCCCAAGAGCAAGAGTGAAATTATCAAAGAAGCTATGCAGGAGGTTTCCCGCGTTGAAGGCCAATACCGCAAGGGTATCATTACTGATGGGGAGCGTTATAATAAGGTAATAGATATTTGGACTCATACTACCGATAGGATTTCTGACTTGCTCTTTAAAGAGATGGATGCTTTTAATCCTATATTTATGATGGCAGACTCAGGGGCAAGAGGTTCGCG
The DNA here is from genome assembly GCA_023247895.1 of Candidatus Omnitrophota bacterium. Taxonomy (GTDB): domain Bacteria; phylum Omnitrophota; class Gorgyraeia; order Gygaellales; family UBA12090; genus GWF2-43-52. The sequence goes on along the minus strand of JAHFFP010000009.1, from coordinate 18,303 downwards.
CCTTCAGGTGCGCCAGCTCGCCGGTATGCGAGGGCTTATGGCGAAGCCTTCGGGTGAGATTATCGAAAATCCTATCACCGCGAATTTCCGCGAGGGTCTGACGGTGCTTGAGTATTTTATTTCAACCCATGGAGCGCGTAAGGGGTTAGCTGATACCGCGTTAAAAACAGCAGACGCGGGTTACTTAACCCGGCGTTTGGTTGATGTTGCCCAGGAAATGATTATTACAGGGCAAGACTGCGGTACGCTTAACGGGATTACTATTTCTTCAATCATTGAGGGTGATGAGGTGGTGGTTGACTTAAAGGACAGGATTGTCGGCCGTGTGGCGTTAGATAACGTGGTAGACATTATTACTGATGAAACTGTAGTAGACGCAGGCTCAGAGATTAACGAAGAAAAAGCGGATATGATTGAACGCTTAGGCATTGAAAAAATCCGTATCCGAAGCGTGCTTACCTGCGAGGCTGAACGCGGGGTATGCGCGAAATGTTATGGAAGAAGCCTCGCGACCGGAAAGCTCGCAGAAGAAGGCGAAGCGGTGGGGGTAATTGCGGCTCAGAGCATTGGAGAACCGGGAACACAGCTGACGATGAGGACATTCCATATCGGAGGTACTGCATCGCGCGTGGTTGAACAATCGTCAATAAAATCAAAAAATAAAGGTATTGTAAAATATCATAGCTTGCGCGTGGTTGAGAAGGATAAAGAATTCATTGTTTTAAACAGAAATGGCGCTCTTAGTATAAATAATGAGCAAGGCAGGGAGATTGAACGCTACGCTATTCCTCAAGGCTCTTTTATAAGTGTTGCTGACGCTCGCGAAATTGCTAAGGGTATACTCTTTGTTCGTTGGGATCCCTATACCTCACCGATACTTACCGAAGTTAAGGGTAAGGTAAAATTTGAGGATTTAAAAGAGAATGTGACTATGCGCGAAGAGTTAAACCCTGTTACCGGGGTTACCGAGCGTGTGGTGGTAGAACATAAAACCGATTATCATCCACAAATAATTATTCTAGACACCAAAGATGAAGTCCTGGGGATTTATCCTTTGCCGATAGGAGCGCATATTCTTGTTAAGGATAGCCAGCATATAGGTGCAGGAGAACTTTTGGCAAAGATCCCGAGAGTTTCAGGAAAGACCCGGGATATTACCGGGGGACTCCCTCGCGTTGCCGAGTTATTTGAAGCCCGCAGGCCTAAAGACCCCGCAATCATCAGCGAAATTGACGGGTTTGTAGAATTTTCCGAGGGTAAGAAGAGCCAGAGGCTCATAGTGGTAAGAAGTTCAACTGGTATGAAACGGGAATACAGTATTCCCCATGGTAAGCATCCGAACGTGTATAAGGGCGACAGGGTAGCGGCAGGCCAGCAGCTTACTGACGGCCCGGTAGTCTTGCAGGATATATTGCGAGTCTCCGGCGATAAAGTCTTGCAGGAATACTTGGTAAATGAAATACAAGAGGTGTACCGGCTCCAGGGAGTCCGTATTAATGATAAGCATATAGAAGTAATTATCAGGCAGATGCTCAAGAAGGTGAGGATTGATGATTCAGGCGACACGGATTTTCTCTCCGGAGAGCATGTAGATAGAATTGTATTCCAGAAGGAAAACGCCCGTATTATTAAAAAAGGCTCTAAGCCTGCATCCGCAACGCCTATATTGTTGGGTATTACAAAGGCATCGCTTACTACCGAAAGCTTTATTTCCGCGGCAAGTTTCCAGGAGACAACGCGGGTGCTCACTGATGCCGCTTCTTCGGGAAAGAGTGACGGGCTTTTGGGATTAAAAGAGAATGTTATCGTCGGCCACTTGATACCTGCAGGAACAGGCTTAAAGAAATACCGCAGTATCGAAATTGAAAAAGAAGCTGCTCCTCTTGAAAATATTAAGGAGTTAGCCGCGCACGCAGAAGGAAAATAAGGAATAATTATGCCTACAATTCAGCAACTCATAAGGTTAGGACGAATTAGAAAACAGAAGAAATCGAAATCACCGGCGCTTAAAGGATGCCCCCAGAGAAGAGGCGTGTGTTTACAGGTAAGAACTATGACACCCAAGAAGCCAAATTCGGCATTGCGTAAAATCGCAAGGACGCGCCTTACCACAGGTATTGAAGTAACTTCTTATATTCCTGGAGAAGGGCATAATCTCCAAGAGCATTCTATAGTCCTGGTCAGGGGGGGCAGAGTAAAAGATTTACCGGGAGTCAGATATCATATTGTCAGAGGCACCTTGGATACTGCAGGGGTGCAGAATAGAAAAAGATCACGCTCTAAGTATGGAGCGAAGAAACCAAAATAATTGTTAACCCGCAGGAAACGGTTTTAAACTGTTGCCTGCAAATTTTAATTTATTAAACATATGAGAAGAAGAAAAGCCCAAGAAAAAGAAGTCCGTTTTGACCCTAAGTATAATAGTAAAATTGTTGCCAAGTTTATTAATATGGTAATGATTAAAGGCAAGAAAGCACTTGCTGAGAAAATGGTGTACGGGGCTTTTGAGATTATAAAGAAAAAGTTGAATGATTTAGATGCCTTGAAGCTTTTTCATAAGGCAATAGATAATGCCAGGCCGCGTTTTGAAGTAAAGCCCCGCCGTGTGGGGGGCGCAACCTATCAGGTTCCGGTTGAGGTGCGTCAGGATAGAGGTACGTCTACTGCGCTACGCTGGATGAGGGACTTTGCGCGTAATAAAAAAGGCAAGTCAATGATGGAGCGGCTTGCGGATGAACTGATTGCCGCGTATAAGGCTGAGGGCTCAAGTATAAAGAAACGCGATGATGTGCATAAGATGGCTGAATCAAACAAGGCCTATGCGCATTTTAGATGGTAAGTGAGTGCACAATAACTTAGATTCACTATCGTTTTACTCAAGTTATGTGCTCATTAAAAATGAAACGGCAATTTGAAATAGAAAAAATAAGGAATATAGGTATCGTTGCCCATATTGATGCGGGTAAGACTACCACTACAGAACGTATTCTTTTTTACACGGGAAAGACCTATAAAATCGGAGAAGTGCATGAAGGCACTGCGATAATGGACTGGATGGTTCAGGAGCAGGAACGAGGGATTACTATTACTTCAGCCTGTACCACATGTTTTTGGCAGGATATCCGCATAAACATAATCGATACCCCAGGCCACGTTGATTTCACTATTGAAGTAGAAAGATCGCTTAAGGTGCTTGATGGAGCGGTCGTTTTATTTGACGGGGTAAATGGAGTCGAGCCGCAGTCTGAAACTGTGTGGAGGCAGGCAGATAGGTATAACGTGCCCCGTATATGCTTTGTGAATAAGATGGATAGGCCTGCGGCAAGCCTTACGGAAACAGTTAAACAGATACATGAGCGTTTGGGAGCAAACGCGGCAGCAGTTCAGGTTGCCTACGGATCCGAAGAGAATTTTAAAGGGATGGTGGACATTGTTGACGATAAGCTTTATTTATATGACGATCCGAGCGGAAAGACATTTCAAACGCTTGATGTCCCCGAAGAACTAAGAAACAGCGATAGTGTGAAGGAAGCGAAAGAGAAACTTATTGAGCATTTAGCCGAAGCTGACGATGAGGTAATGCAGTATTTTGTTGAAGGCAAGGTTGTCCCGAAAGACTTAATTAAGAAGGCAATACGCCGGCAGGTGGTCAACAGTAAATTCGTTCCTGTATTCTGCGGAGCATCGTTTAAAAATAAGGGAATACAGCCTTTGCTTGATGCGGTATGCGCGTATTTGCCGTCGCCTCTGGATAGGGGCAAGGTGAAAGGGATAAATCTCTCGACCGACCAGTATGAGGAGCGAGAGGTTAACGATGACGCGCCGTTTTGCGGGCTGTGTTTTAAGGTTGCCTCAGATCCCTATGTGGGCAGGCTTAACTATGTAAGGGTGTATTCCGGAGTGCTTTCATCGGGAAGCTATATTTATAATACCAAGAAACGCGAGAAAGAAAGAGTAACGAAGATAGTGCTTATGCATGCGAATAAGCAGGAAATAATTGAAAAGGTTGCCACAGGGGATATCTGCGCTATCGTCGGCTTAAAAGAGACAAAGACTGGGGATACGCTCTGTGAAGAAAAAAGCCAGATAATTTTAGAGGCAATGCATTTTCCCGAGCCGGTTATTTCGCAGTCAATAGAACCTAAGACAAAATCAGACCAGGAAAAACTTGGTATGGCATTAAAAAGGCTGATGGATGAGGACCCGTCATTTCGAGTAAAATATAATAATGAAACCGGGCAAACCATTATATCAGGAATGGGGCAGCTTCATTTGGATATTATTGTTGACCGTCTTTTACGGGAATTTAGCGTAGCTTCGGCAGTAGGCCAGCCACAGGTTGCATATAAGGAAACGTTAACTAAAAAAATAATCTCAACGGGAAAGTTTATTCAGCAGTCGGGTGGCCGTGGCCAATACGGCCATTGTGTTTTGGAAATGATACCTCAAGAAACCCCCGGCACAGGGATAACCTTTACCGATAAATTAAAGGGAGGGGCAATTCCCCGGGAATTTGTCCCTGCGGTAAAAAATGGGGTAATGGCATCGGCAAAGAGCGGTATTTTGGCGGGATATCCCGTTGTTGATGTTGCGGTTACCTTGATAGACGGTTCATACCATGATGTTGATTCATCAGAGCTAGCCTTTCAGATGGCGGGGTCAATTGCGTTCTCAGACGGCTTGCGCCAAGCCGCCTGTATTCTTATGGAGCCGATAATGGATATGGAGGTTGTGGTGCCGGAGGAGTTTATGGGGACAATTATCGGCGATTTGAATTCCCGGCGGGCAAAGATAGCCTCTTTAGGGCAGCGCGCGAATGTGAAGGTTATCCGTTGCCATGTGCCTCTGTCAGAAATATTTAATTATGCCACGGTGATTCGCTCTCTGACTCAGGGAAGAGCGACTTACTCGATGGAGCCCTCGTTTTATCATGAGGTGCCTGGACATATAGCGCAAAAAATAATGGAAAGAGGTACTACTACTCAAAGATTTGGTGTATAACACGCACATCTTTCTCGCAGGATACCCTGCGTGAGGAGAGTGTAAGGAAAAAGGGAGGTAAGAAATGGCTAAAGAAAAGTTTGTAAGGTCAAAGCCGCACGTAAATATAGGGACTATTGGACACGTTGATCATGGTAAGACCACTTTAACTTCGGCAATCACCCTTGTTTTAAGCAAAAAAGGTTTTGCGGAGGCAAGAGCGTATGATTCAATTGATAATGCGCCTGAAGAGAGGGAAAGAGGCGTCACCATAAACATTTCGCATGTTGAGTATCAGACGGATAATCGCCACTATGCGCATATTGACTGCCCGGGGCATGCCGACTATATCAAAAACATGATTACAGGCGCTGCCCAGATGGATGGCGGCATACTCGTGGTATCCGCAGCTGACGGCCCGATGCCGCAGACCAGAGAGCATATCTTACTTGCCCGCCAGGTAAATGTTCCCGCGCTTGTGGTATTCTTAAATAAAGTTGATATGGTGGAAGATAAGGAATTAATTGATTTGGTTGAGATGGAAGTAAGGGATCTCTTGAATAAATACAATTTCCCTGGAGATAAGACGCCGATTATCAAAGGTTCTGGTTTAAATGCAATGAATTGCGCCTGCGCCAAAGACACCTGCCCTAACTGTAAGCCAATACTTGACTTGATGAAGGCAGTTGATGAATTTATTCCTTTGCCTAAGAGAGACTTGGAAAAACCATTCCTTATGGCTCTGGAAGATGTTTTTTCGATTGAAGGCCGAGGTACTGTGGGTACGGGAAGAATTGAACGCGGCAAGGTGAAGTTAAATGATAATGTGGATATTGTGGGGTTGCGGCCAGAGATTGGCAAGACGGTAGTTACCGGTATTGAAATGTTCCGTAAACTTCTTGATGAAGGTATGGCCGGAGATAATGTCGGCTTGCTCTTACGAGGTGTTGATAAGAGCGTCTTAGAAAGAGGGATGGTATTGGCTGCTCCTGGTTCCATTACGCCGCATACCAAATTTAAGGCCCAAATCTATATTTTGACCAAGGAAGAGGGTGGAAGGCATACGCCATTCTTTAATGGGTACAGGCCTCAGTTTTATTTTCGTACCACCGATGTTACGGGAAATTGTAAGCTTGCCCAGGGGGTAGAAATGGTTATGCCCGGCGACAATGTGCAGCTGGAAGTGGAATTGATAATCCCCATCGCTATGGAAAAGGAATCACGTTTCGCGATTCGTGAAGGAGGCCATACTGTCGGGGCAGGAGTGGTCAGTGAGATAATAGCTTAATCCGCACAATAATTTAGCGTTACTATTATTGGCTAAGGTATATGTTCATTAAAAATGCAAAAGATACGAATAAAATTAAAAGCTCATGACCATCGCCTGTTAGATCAGGCGGTAATAGAAATCGTTGAGACTGGTAAGAGGACAGGGGCAAAGGTTTCAGGGCCTATTCCTTTACCGGTAAAACGGGAGATTTATACGGTTAATCGTTCTCCTGTCATTGATAAAAAGTCAAGAGAGCAGTTTTATTTAATTACGCATAAACGCCTGTTGGAATTGAATGAGCCTACCGCAAAGACTATAGATGCCCTGCGTAAGCTCAACCTGCCCGCAGGCGTGGATGTGGAGATTAAATAAGTAACCGCTTAAAACCCACGCGGGACTTTATGCAGAACTACGCATAACATAGCAAGCGTAGTCTTCTGCAGTGAGGCGCATGACAAGCCGCGAAAGTTTTAGCGCAACGAGAAGGTTTATTGTTATGTCAAATCATATTTTAGGGAAGAAAATAGGGATGACGCAGATTTATGATGAATCGGGAAGATTAACTCCGGTCACCGTAATCGAAGCAGGCCCATGCCCGATAGTTGCCATCAAGGATAGGAATATCCAGATAGCCTATGGCGAGGCTAAAGAGAAATCATTGACTAAACCTGTCTTAGGAGTCTATAAGAAAGCTGGCATAACTGCCAGAAAGATATTGCGGGAAGTTCCCAAGAATCAGGCTCAGGAATATAAGATTGCAGAAGAACTAAAAGTGGATATGTTTACCGTAGGAGATAAAGTTGATATTACGGGTATTTCTATAGGCAAGGGTTTTCAGGGTGGCATGAAGCGCTGGCATTGGGATGGCGGGCCAAAAACCCACGGTTCTACCAGCCATCGCCGTCCGGGTTCCATAGGTTCGAGCACTACCCCAGGCCGTGTATGGAAAGGCCATCATATGCCAGGGCATATGGGAGATGCCCAAGTAACAGTAGCGGGATTAAAAGTGGTGCGGGTTGATTCAGGAAATAATCTTCTGGCAGTCAAGGGGGCAGTTCCCGGTTGTAAAAACAATTATGTGGTAATTCGTAAAACTACAAAACATAAACGACAGATAATAAAACCTATTATTGCTGAACAAAAAACTGAATCATTAAAGAAAGACGCCAAAAAACAGGCAGCAGCTAAAAAATAAGCAATTGCGTTTAGAGACTTCTTAGGTGCTCGTGTTACTACGCATAGGAAACAGAGAGCTGTAGAGGCAGGGAAAGAAAATCATGAAAGCCAAGGAAAAAATAAAAACAGAAAATATAACTAAAAAGAATACCCTCAGTGTGTATGATATGCAGGGCGGGAAAATAGAAGAAGTAACTGCTTTTTTTAATGGTGCCATAGATAAGCCTGTGATAGCGCAGGTGGTGCAGATGTATCTTGCGAATAAGCGTACTGGTTTAGCCGCAACTAAAACCCGCGGGGAGGTTTCCGGAGGAGGTAAGAAACCTTGGAAGCAGAAGGGAACAGGCAGGGCAAGGGCAGGTTCAATCCGCTCTCCTTTATGGAGGCACGGAGGAGTCGTGTTTGGCCCTCATCCGAGGGATTTCCATTATCTGCTTCCTGCAAAAATAAGGAACAGGGCGCTCTTTGCGGCATTAAATGAAAAGCACAGTAACGATTGCATTATGGTTGTAGGCGCGCTCAAGCTCAGCCAGCCTAAAAGCAAGGAAATAAAGAAAATGCTTGATGCCCTTAAGGTAAGCGGCAAGGCAATGCTGGTGATGAATACTCAGGAAAACGATATCCAGAGGGCCGCGAGAAATTTGCCTTACCTGTCTTTATCCTTGGCAAAAGATTTAAATGCCCTTGATGTTTTAAGCGCAAAAAAGGTGATTTTTACAAAAGATGCGTTAAAGACAATTGAACAGCGCCTCTTGAAAATATAACTAAAAAAAATGATGACAAATAAAAATTCGTATGATATAATAAAAACTTTATTGCGCACAGAAAAGTCGACGCAGATAGAGCCGCAAAGGAAATACCTGTTCCTCGTCGATAAAGAAGCAAACAAGATCCAAATACGCAGCGCAGTGGAAGAAATCTATAAGGTTAAGGTGCTTTCAGTCAATACGAGGATATCTCCCGGAAAATTACGCAGGGTACGCCGTGAGCCGGGATATGAAGCAAATAAGAAGAAGGCGATAGTGACCTTAAAAGAGGGAAGTAAAATAGATATAACGTAAGGATAATAGCAGGGTTAAAGAGCGTTTACCGAAAAAGAATATGGGTATAAAAAAACATAAGCCGACGACTCCAAGTTTGCGTTGGACACAGACACCGGATTTTGTTGAAATAACCGCGGGCAAGCCTTACAAGCCGCTCCTACGGCCGATAAAAAAGACCGGAGGCCGTAATGCCTATGGCAGGATAACTGTCCGCCATCATGGAGGTGGCCACAAGCGTATGTATCGCCTCATTGATTTTAAGCGCGATAGGCTTGATGAGTTGGCTAAGGTGGTAACTATTGAGTATGATCCAAATCGTTCAAGCAGAATTATGTTGGTAGAGTATCCCGGTGGCCAGAAGAGTTATTGTATTGCTCCCCTAGAGGTGAAAATAGGCGATCAGATAATAAGCTCTTATAAGGCTGATACAGAAGTAAAACCGGGTAATTGCCTGTTGTTAAGGCACATTCCCTTAGGAGTGGCTATCCATAATATTGAGCTTACCAGAGGCAAGGGCGGGCAGATTGTGCGAAGCGCCGGGACCTCCGCAAGCATCACCGCCAAAGAGGGAGATTTAGCGCATATTCGGATGCCTTCTGGAGAGGTGCGGTTAGTGCATGTGGATTGCCGCGCGTCCATAGGGCAGGTGTCTAATATCGAGCATGAGACTTTAGTAGTTGGCAAGGCAGGAAGGAAACGTTGGCTGGGCATAAGGCCTACCGTCAGAGGCCTTGCAATGAACCCTGTGGATCATCCTCATGGTGGTGGCGAGGGAAAATCTGGGCAAGGCAATCCTCATCCTGTGACTCCGTGGGGGAAACCAACAAAGGGGTACAGGACTCGTAAACCGAAGAAGTATTCAGATAAGTTTATTGTAAAAAGAAGGAAATAAGAGAGGTAATTCATGCCGCGTTCATTAAAAAAAGGGCCATTTATTGAGGAAAAACTTCTTAGTAAAGTCCTCAAAGCAAAATCTTCAGGCAGCCGCCTACCCATAAAAACCTGGTCAAGGCGTTCAACAATCAGCCCTGATTTTGTAGGTATGACTTTGGCTGTGCATGATGGAAGAAGGCATATCCCGGTATTTATAGTAGAGAATATGGTGGGGCATAAGTTGGGTGAGTTTGCGCCTTCGCGCATATTTAGGAAACATGGCGGGATAAAAGCAAAGAAGGCCCCTGAAAAGACATAAACCTCAAGTCTAAAAGTAAATCTGTGATTTTAGGCCATAAGATTATATTCTACAAATGTTAATAAAAGCAAGCGCAAAATTTATAAGAATATCCCCTTCCCGATTGCGGGAGGTTATGGATTGCGTCAGAGGAAAAGAAGTAGTAACTGCGCAAGGGATTCTCTTAAACATCAGTAAGAGGGCAAAGGAATATATCAAGAAGGTTCTTGCCTCGGCCATTGCGAATGCGAAGGTCAAAGGCTTTAATCCCGATCAGCTGTATATTTCTAAAATCACTGCTGACGGCGGCCCAATGTGGAAACGGTTTAAGGCAGCAGCTTTTGGAAGGGCAACGAAGATAAAGAAAAGAACAAGCCATATTACCATAGAATTAGATTTAAAAGTTGATAAATAATTGTTGTGTTTACCCTGCCTATCGATATGCCCGTTTACGGTGAGGCAGGCAGGCGTTGAGCGTAAACCGATAGCGGTATACGGTTAACGTTCCAAGCGAAGCGAGGAGATATGGGACATAAAGTAAGCCCGTTATTACAAAGGTTAGGATATATACAGGATTGGCGTAGCAAATGGTTTGCAAAAAGAACAGACTATGCCAACTTTATCCTGCAGGATGCGCAGATTCGCAAATTCGTAAAGAATAAATTTAAACAGGCGGCCATTTCCAAAATAGTAATAGAGCGCTTAGCGGAGAAAATCAGAATAAAGATTCATTGCGCGCGCCCAGGGCTAATTATTGGCCGTCATGGGCAGGATATAGAGCGTTTACGCGCGGATTTAGCAGCGATAGTAAAACAGGAACTTTTAATAGATATTATAGAGGTAAAGACCCCTGCCATTGATGCCCAGTTAGTGAGTGAAAATGTTGCATTGCAACTTGTGAAACGTATCGCATTCCGCAGGGCAATAAAACGCGCTATCGAACAGGCTATGGTATCTGGCGCAAAGGGGATAAAAATTTCTGCAGCAGGCAGGCTTGGCGGGGCAGAAATGGCGCGGCGGGAAACCTATAAACAAGGTAAGCTTCCCTTAAGCACCTTACGGGCAGATATTGACTATGGCTTTGCAGAGGCTCTTACTACCTACGGGCTTATTGGAGTAAAGTCGTGGATTTATAAAGGAGATGTATTGCTAAAACAAAAACAACCTGTTGCTCAAAAGACGCAACAGCCTGATATCCAGGAAGCACCCCTAGAGGAAAAGTAAAATGGCATTAATGCCCAAAAGAGTAAAATACCGTAAGACGCAAAGAGGTTCTTTGAATGGGGTAGCTACGAGAGGCAGCGAAATAGAATTTGGCGAATTCGGGTTAAAGGCTCTCGATAACGGACGGCTGAAGAATACCCAGATTGAGGCAATTCGGGTGGTGTTGGCTCGCCGTTTGCACGGCGGAGGCAAAATGTGGCTACGCGTTTTCCCGCATAAGTCAATTACCAAAAAACCCGCAGAAACCAGAATGGGTAAGGGTAAAGGAGATCTTGATCATTGGGTTTCGGTAGTTAAAAGAGGAAAGATTCTGGTAGAATTAGGCGGGGTTCCAGAAGTCTTGGCCCAGGAGGCCTTTAGAATGTGTGCCTTTAAACTGCCTTTTCCTGTAAAATTTATCAAGAGAGCGCATTAATTAAGAGTAGAGAAAAGTTGAGACTATGAAGCCTAAAGAATTGATTAATTTAAGCGAGCAAGAGTTATTAGAAAAAGAGAGAAATCTCAAGGAACAACTCTTTAAGTTAAACTATCAGCGCTATAGTGGAAGGGTAGAGAAGCCTCATAGTTTTAGGATGCTTAAGATAGATATCGCGCGTATCAAAAGTGTTTTAAGCCAACGTAGGCTTAAGAAATCATAGCGTAAAAAGAAGCTAAAAGGAATAACGAATGGTGAATACTACAATTACTAAAAGGAAGATTAAAACAGGGATTGTCGTAAGCGACAAAATGAAAAAGACTATTGTGGTTAAGGTTGAAAGGAAAACCCACCACCCTATCTACGAAAAGACGCTTCGTAAATATAAAAAGTTTAAAGTGCATGATGAGTCCAATAGCGCTAAGATTGGCGACCAGGTAAGGATTATCGAGACGCGCCCTTTGTCTAAGGAGAAGCGTTGGCGACTCTTAGAAGTAGAGGGGAAGAAAATATGATTTTTTTAAAGACAATTTTAGATATTGCCGATAACACAGGCGCGAAGAAGGCTTCTTGTATTGGTGTCTTAAGGAAAAAGAATTGCGCGTTTGCCAATATTGCGGATATCGTTACGGTAAACGTGAAGGAATCTGTGCCTCACGCGGCAGTGAAAAAGGGAGAGATGGCCAAGGCGGTAATCGTGAGGACCAAAAAGGCTATCAGAAGGCCCGATGGATCTTATTTAAGGTTTGACCGTAACGCGGCGGTAATTATTGATCTTCAAGGGAATCCCCGGGGTACCCGTGTGTTCGGCCCTGTGGCAAGAGAACTGCGGGATAAGAATTTCATGAAGATTATTTCATTAGCTCCGGAGGTTATTTAAGTAACAATGTTACGTATACGAAAGAACGATATAGTAATGGTTACCTCGGGAAAAGACAAAGGCAAGACCGGCAAAGTGCTTAGTGTGTCTAAGGATACGTCGCGTATCCTTGTAGAAGGTATTAACCGCATGAAGAAGCATATGCGCCGCACCCAAGAAAACCAAAAGGGAGGAGTTGTTGAAATAGAAAGGCCTCTTTCTTTTTCTAATGTAATGTTTTATTGTAAGAATTGCAACAGGCCGGTGAAGATTGGCTTTAGCAATTCCAAAGACAACACAAAAGTAAGGTTTTGCAAGAGGTGTAAACAGACACTATGATCCCTCGTTTATTAGAAAAATACAGAAAAGAGATTGTCCCTGCGTTAGAGCAGAAATTTGGCTACACTACTCCTCTGCAGGCGCCGCGGCTTAAGAAAATAGTAGTGAATATGGGCGTAGGCGAGGCAATTACTGACATCAAGATATTGGATAAAGCAGCAGACGAACTGGCGTTAATCACAGGGCAGAAACCTCTTATTCGTAGGGCAAAACAGGCAATTGCCAATTTCAAAATCCGTGAAGGGCTTCCTGTCGGATGCAAGGTTACGTTGCGGCAAAAGATGATGTATGAATTCTTAGACCGTCTTATCAATGTGGCCCTTGCGAGAATCCGGGATTTTAGGGGTGTGCCTGCAAACTCCTTTGATAAAAAAGGCAATTATACCCTTGGGCTTAAAGAACAGAGTGTATTCCCGGAAATCGATATTGATAAAGCTCCTCGAGTGCAAGGGATGGATATTACCTTTGTGATAAATGCTCAAGGTAAAGAAGATGCCTATGAATTGCTGAAGTTATTTGGTATGCCTTTTCAAGGAAAGTAGAGGATATATGGCAAAAGAGTCGCAAATAGAACGTTGGAAGAGAACACCTAAATTTTCAAGCCGCAAGTATAACCGCTGTAGCCTCTGTGGGCGTTCCGGCGGGTATTTAAGGAGATTTAAGCTTTGTCGTATATGTTTTAGGGAATTGGCATGGCAGGGGTTATTGCCAGGAGTAAAGAAGGCAAGCTGGTAATAGCTAAGCTTTCAGCTTTCGGCTGTGAGCAGAGAGCGGTAAAGGCAAGGTTAGTAGAAAAAGGAAACTATGGCACGAACAGATTTAATCGCAGATATATTTACAATGATTCGTAATGCAGTAATGGTGAATAAGGAATCCGTGGTAATCCCCGCGTCAAAGATGGCTTGGTCTATCCTTGAAATCCTCAAAAGCGAAGGGTATATTGAAAACTTTAAGGAGCAGGCTGCCTCAGGCGCGGTAAAAACGCTGAAAGTGTATTTAAAGTATGATGCAGGAGAGCCTGCGATCCAGGGTTTAAAAAGAATTTCCCGTCCTGGGTTACGGAAGTATTCCCGCGCTGCTAAAATTCCTTCTGTCTTGCGGGGCTTTGGCAGGGCGATTGTTTCTACGTCACAAGGCTTAATGACGGATAGACAGGCAAAGGAAAAGAATTTAGGCGGGGAAGTAGTCTGTTATGTATGGTAAGGTGAGCATATGTCGCGCATAGGAAAAAGGCCAGTTGCTGTTGGCGCAGGGGTTAAGGTTAATATACACAATGGGCAGGTGTTAGTTGAGGGGCAAAAGGGAAAATTGGCGTTTTCTTTACCCGGCAGAATAACTTGTGAAATTAAGGACAATGAGGTGTTGGTGAAGTCTCCTCTCAAAAGCAGATTAGATAAATCACTGCATGGCTTAACCCGTAGCTTGATTGCGAATATGATACGGGGGGTTTCTGAAGGTTATACCAGGGAATTAGATATCCAGGGAGTGGGGTTTCGTGCCAGTGTTTCCGGTAATATCTTGAGCCTGATTTTAGGGTTTTCACACCCTGCGAATTTCCCTATACCCGCGGATGTTAAGATAGAGATTCCAAAACCAAATCAGGTGGTAATAAAAGGCATTGATAAGCAAAGAGTGGGAGAAATTGCCGCCCAGATTAGAAGGATATATCCTCCTGAACCATATAAAGGAAGAGGTATCCGTTATTTGGGAGAAATAGTGCGTAAAAAAGTAGGGAAGGCAGCAACCAAGTAAAAAGGTACTATGGCTATAGAAAAAAAGATAAAAAGATTAGCCCGGCATGCAAGAATAAGGGCAAAGATTCGGGGGACGAGCGATTGTCCCCGATTGGCTGTGTTTCGTAGTTTAAAGAATATGCAGGTGCAGTTGATAGATGATATGAGCGCCAAGACTATGCTTGCGTTATCAACAGCTGCTAAGGACATAAAAGAAAAGTGCGCTTACGCAGGTAATGTAAAGGCCGCAAACCTTTTAGGTGAGGAATTTGCGAGATTAGCAATAGCAAAAGGTGTAAAAACCATTGCCTTTGACCGTAGCGGTTATGCCTATCACGGACGAGTGAAAGCGCTTGCTGAGGCCTTACGTAAAGGAGGATTGGTTTTCTAACCATGGAGCAGAAAAGAAGAGAAGGACAAGAGTTAGTAGAAAAGGTTATTAGTATTAACCGTGTTACCAAGGTTACCAAGGGCGGCAAGAAATTATCCTTTAGCGCCCTTGTGGTATTAGGTGATACTAAAGGAAAAGTTGGATTTGCCTTAGGTAAGGCAGCCGAGGTTGCGGATGCGATACGAAAGAGCTTGTATCATGCGAAGAAAAATTGCATTAAGGTTAATCTTTCCGGCACCACAATCCCCTATGAAGTAATTGGCCAGTATGGCGCGGCGAAAGTGCTCTTAAAGCCGGCGGCTGAAGGTACCGGGGTTATTGCCGCAGGTACCGTGCGTGCGGTATGTGAGGCTGCAGGAATTAAAGATATTCTTACAAAAAGCCTGAAATCTAATAATCCCATTAATGTAGTGAAGGCAACTATAGAGGGATTAAAACAATTTAAAGGGAGCGCGCACAGTGTCTCTTAATGCCCTTATATCGGTAAAAGGTAAGCATAAAAGAAAAAAACTATTAGGCCGCGGTCCTGGTTCCGGGCACGGAAAGACTTCTACCCGTGGCCATAAAGGCCAGCGCGCACGCTCGGGCAGGGATTTCTATCTAGGGTTTGAAGGCGGGCAGTCTCCCTTGATTCGTAGAGTTCCTAAGCGAGGTTTTACGCATAAGAAAACAGGATACCAATTAGTGAATCTTAAGAGTTTGAAGGGATTTTCTAAAGTTACTTTGATTGACCCGGCATACATGGAAGCCCAAGGCCTGATAAAGAATAGCCGCAGCCTTGTGAAGGTTCTAGGCGAGGGCGAATTAACGCATGCAGCAACGATTAAAGCCAATAAATTCTCTCAAAGCGCAATTGAAAAAATAAAAAAGGCCGGCGGTAAGGCGGAGCTGATAAAGAGTTAGAGAGTTTAGGTGGTTGGACGGGAAGGTTTTAATGCTAAGCGCGTTACAAAATATCTTTAAGATACCGGATTTAAGGCGTAAGGTATTGGTTACGTTGGGGCTTATCGCGGTATATAGGATTGGGGGTTTTATCCCTACTCCGGGCATTGACGCGCAGGCATTAGCAGAATTTTTTAACCGGATCGCAAAAAGCCAGGGGGGGGCAATCCTTGGCATAATGAATATGTTTTCCGGCGGTTCTTTGGAAAAGTTGACTATCTTTGCCCTTGGAATAATGCCCTATATTTCAAGTTCAATCATTATACAGTTGCTTACCGCGGTAATCCCGGCGCTTGAGAAATTATCAAAGGAAGGAAAGGCCGGGCACCAGAAAATAAATCAGTATACACGTTATGCGACGGTGGGATTGTCAATAGTGCAGTCATATTTCATTGCCTTGTGGCTGGAGCATCCGGGAAGATTATTAGAGGGTTTAAATATCGTAATAAATCCTGGATGGGGGTTTCGGTTCATTACGGTAATCACTTTGACGACAGGAACTATTTTTATTATGTGGCTTGGCGAACAGATCCAAGAGCGAGGCATAGGTAACGGGATATCATTGCTTATAGCAGCAGGTATTATTTCAAGAATTCCTGCGGCTATTCAGCAACTTGTTATTTTTGTTTCGCCTAAGACACGTCAGATTCATCCCTTTACACTGGTAATCATGGCCGTATTATTGTTTGGAGTTATTTTAGCGGTTATAATGATTACTCAAGGACAGAGGAAAATACCGGTGCAATATGCCCGGCGAGTCGTGGGCAGGAAGGTCTTTGGCGGGCAGTCTACCTATATCCCTTTAAAAGTAGATACCTCGGGAGTTATCGCAATTATCTTTGCCCAGTCTATCATTTTATTTCCGGCAACGGTTGCCTCGTTTATCCCAAACCCTGCGTTTCAGAGATTTGCCACTACCCTCACGCGCGGGCATGCGGTGTACACGTTTCTCTATGCTCTTTTGATAATTTTCTTTTGTTATTTCTATACTGCTATTGTGTTTAATCCCAAAGATATATCAGACAATATGAAAAAATACGGCGGGTTTATTCCGGGAATCAGGCCGGGAGAGCCGACCACCGATTTTTTGGATTTTGTAATGACGAGAATTACTTTGGCAGGCGCGATATTCATTGCCCTTATCGCAATCTTGCCGGATTTTATCATGGCATGGCTTAAGGTGCCCTATTTGATCGCATCGTTTTTTGGCGGCACCGGGATTTTGATTATCGTGGGAGTCATGCTTGACACCATAAAGCAAATTGAGTCGCAATTATTAATGCGCAACTACGAAGGATTTATTAAGGGCGGCCGTGTTCACGGCAGGCGCTAATTATCTTACAATGAAACTAGTCCTTTTGGGTGCCCCGGGAGCAGGTAAAGGCACACAGGCAAAGAGTCTGAGTAAAGAGTTAAAATTAGCGCATATCTCAACAGGCGACCTGTTACGCGTGGCAATCAAAGAAAATACCCCCCTAGGGCAAGAGGCCAAGAAATATGTGGAGTCAGGGGAACTTGTCCCTGACCATCTGGTGACTAAGATGGTGATAGAACGCCTATCCCGCGAAGATGTAAGCGAAGGTTTTATTCTAGATGGTTTCCCCAGGAATAGGCAGCAGGCGGTTGAATTAGATGATTTCTTAAGCACGAAAAGCACGTGTAACTATTTTGCCTTTTATCTCGATGCAAGCGAAAAGACATTAATTAAACGTTTAAGCGGCCGCAGGATTTGTGGTATGTGCCAGGCGGTATACCACTTGGTTAATTTTCCTCCTAAGGAGGATATGGTCTGCGACCATTGCCAAAGCGAGCTTTATCAAAGGCCTGATGATAAGGAAGAGACCATTAAAAACAGATTGGCTGTATATAATCGGCAGACTGCGCCGGTGGTCGAATATTATTCGAAGCAAAACCGCTTGATTCACCTTAAGGCTGATGCAGAGGCTTCGCTCGTGCTTGATGAGATGCTTAAGATTTTAGCTACACCATTTACCTTGCTTAAAGAGCAAAAGAAGAAGGTATAGCTCTTTTTTGAAATATATGATTCCTATAAAGTCGGCATCCGAATTAGAAGGAATGCGGCGATCGGGAGCGCTTCTTGCAAGAATCGTAGAGAGGGTACGCAGTAAGATTGTATTGGGAATTTCTACAAATGAAATCGATTGCATCGCGCAAGAATTGATTCTGCGGGAAGGGGCTATCCCCGCATTTAAAGGTTATAATGGCTTTCCTGCAACGATATGCGCTTCGTTAAATGAAGAAGTGGTGCATGGGATCCCTTCAGACAGGTGCCTTAAAGAGGGCGATTTATTCAAGCTTGATATAGGAATAAATTTAAGCGGGTATTTTTCTGATTGTGCATTTACGATTGCGTTATCCCCTGTAGAGGGGCGCCTGCGGCGCTTGCTTGAGGCAGCCAAGAAGGCGTTAGATTTAGGGATAGCCCATGCAAGGCCCGAAAACCATTTGTTTGACATCTCGTGGGCGATACAAAATCATATAGAATCGCAGGGGTTTTCAGTAGTGAGGGATTTTGTAGGCCATGGGATTGGGCGAGCGATGCATGAACCGCCGGAAATACCTAATTTTGGCAGGCCGCATAGCGGTCCGCTTCTTAAGGAGGGTATGGTCTTAGCAATAGAGCCTATGGTGAATATGGGGACGTGGGAGGTTCGTATTGCAGATAACGGTTGGACAGCAATTACTAAAGATAATTCGGTATCAGCGCATTTTGAGCATACAGTGCTCATAACCGCACAT